>JBGPPD010000027.1:0-20879 GCA_041488375.1 Gammaproteobacteria bacterium
GGTGTTGCGCAGGGCCGCGGCCGAACACGCCGAGCGCTTCAAGACCAAGATCGTATTCGACGACATGCAGAGTCGGCGCATCAAGTCGCTCGCCCGCTTCTGCCTGTTCATCCCGCCGGCGTTCGCCGCGGCGTTCTGGCTCATTTTCAGCTGAGCCGTCCGCGGCGCCTCACTTCCAGCCGATCACCTCGTAGCCCAGGTCCTTCAGGCAGCGCTGCACGAAATTGCGGTGCGCGTCCGGCGCGCCGTCGCGCTGCCCCGACATCTGGCACAGAACGCGGTCGCAAGGTACCCTTCGGGCACCAAGGAGGAAGCATGCGATTCGTCATCCGCGGGTTGCTGGCCGCAGGCGCTGCGCTTTGGCTTGGCCTGGCCGCCGCGCAGCAGAGCTATCCAACCAAGCCGATCCGCTTCATCGTCACGTTTCCGCCCGGCGGCAGCTCGGACCTGATCGCCCGCGCGCTGGCCCCGGTGCTGTCGGACCGGTTGCGCCAGCAAGTGCTGGTGGAGAACCGGCCCGGCGCGGGCGGCAACGTCGGCATGGACGTCGTCGCCAGGGCGGCGCCCGACGGCTACACGATGGGCCTCGGCGCGGCCGGCGCGCTCGCTGCCAACGTCAGCCTGTACGCGAAGATGCCCTATGACCCGTTGAAGGATTTCGCGCCGGTGTCGAATGTCGCCTTCGTGCCGTTCCTGCTGGTCGCCAACCCCTCGCTGCCGGCGAACAACCTGCGCGAACTGGTGGCGCTGGCGAGCGCCAAGCCCGGCGAGTTGATGCTCGGCTACGGCGGCAACGGCACCGCGATGCACTTGTCCGGCGAGCTGTTCAAGCTGATGGCCAAGGTGCAGCTGACGAACGTGCCCTACAAGGGCAGCGGCCCCGCGGCGTTGGACGTGGTCGGCGGCCAGCTTCCGTTGGCGATGGTGGACGTGGCGTCGGCGATCACGCAGATGAAAGCGGGCCGGCTGAAGGCGCTGGCCGTGACGACCGCCAAGCGCATCAGCGCGGCGCCGGAGGTGCCGACCTTCGCGGAGTCCGGCCTGCCGGGATACGAATCCACGGGTTGGTTCGGCGTCGTGATGCCGGCAGGCACGCCCAACGAAATCGTCGGCCGCATGAACACCGAGCTGGTCGCCGCGCTCAAGCGGCTGGACATGCGCGAGCGGGTGATCGCCGCGGGTGCCGAGCCTTCGCCCAGCACGCCGGAGGAATTCGGCGCGCTGATCCGCTCCGAGATCGAGAAGTGGGCGGAAGTGGTCAAGATCTCCGGCGCCAAGCCCGACTGAGCGTGGCGCGGCGCGCTCGCACCCGCACCATACCGATCCTGCCCTCGCGGGTCACGGTCGAGGGCCTCGACCGGGCGCCGCACCGCGCCTTCCTGCGCGCTCTGGGCGTCGCCGGCGCGGACCTCGCCAAACCCTTCGTCGGCGTCGCGTCTGCCGACGGCCGCGTCACGCCCTGCAACGCGCTGCTCGGCGACTTCGCGCGCGAGGCCTGTGCCGGCGTGCGCGCGGCAGGCGGCGTGCCTTTCGACTTCGCGTCGGTCTCGGTGGCCGACTCGATGTCGATGAACCACGCCGGCATGCGCTATTCGCTGCTGTCGCGCGAGCTGATCGCCGATGGCGTGGAAGCGGTGGCGCGCGGTCACGCCTACGACGCCTTGGTCACCTTTGCCGGCTGCGACAAGACGCTGCCCGGCATGATGATGGCCATGGTGCGGCTGAACCTCCCCGCCGTCTTTGTCTATGGTGGGGCTGCGCTCCCGGGCCGCTGGCACGGGCGCGACGTCACGGTGCTCGATGCCTACGAGGCCGTCGGCGCGGTGATCGCCGGCGACATGCCGCGGTCCGACCTGGATGAACTCGAGCAGGTCTGCCTGCCGACGCTCGGCTCCTGCCCGGGTCAGTTCACCGCCAATACCATGGCGATGGTTTCGGAGGCGCTCGGCCTGGCGCTGCCCGGCACCGCGACGCTCCCCGCGGTGGCCGAAGGACGGCATGCCGCAGCGCGCGATGCGGGCACCGCAGTCATGCGGCTGCTGCGCGAGGGCGGCCCGCTGCCGCGAGAGCTGGTGACACGACGGAGCATCGAGAATGCCTGCGCCGCCGTGGCGGCGACGGGCGGCTCGACCAACGCCGCGCTGCACCTGCCGGCGATCGCGCACGAGGCCGGGATCCGCTTCGACCTGGACGATTTCGCGCGGGTCGCCAGGCGCACGCCGTTGATCGCCGACATGAAGCCGGGCGGGCGATTCCTCGCCAAGGACCTGCACGCTGCGGGCGGCGTGTACGCCGTGTTGAAGGAATTGCTGCGGCTCGGCGCGCTGCACGGCGATTGCCTGACGCTGTCCGGCAGGACGCTCGAGCAGGCGCTGGCCAGCCATGCGCGGGCCGACGGGGAAGTCGTGCGCCACGAGCCGATCTCGCCGACCGGCGGGCTGGTGGTGCTGAAGGGAAATCTGTGCCCCGACGGCGGGCTGGTCAAGGTGGCGGGGCTCAAGTCTCTGTCCTTCGAGGGCCGGGCGCGCGTGTTCGACAGCGAGGAGGCATGCGCGGCGGTGGTGCGTGCGCGCCAGGTGCGGCCGGGGGAGGTTCTCGTGATCCGCTACGAGGGGCCGCGGGGCGGTCCCGGCATGCGCGAGATGCTGGGCGTCACGGCGCTGATCTATGGCCAGGGGCTGGGCGAGAAGGTCGCGCTCCTGACCGACGGCCGTTTCTCGGGTGCGACGCGCGGCATGATGATCGGCTACGTGTCGCCCGAAGCGGCGGACGGCGGCCCGATCGCACTGGTGCGCAACGGCGACCGCATCACGATCGATGCTCGCAAGGCGACGGCCACGCTGCACGTGCCGAAGGCCGAACTGGCGGCCAGGCGCCGCGCATGGAAGATGCCGCGGCGCGCAAGGCTCTCCGGCGCGCTGGAGAAGTATGCCCGGCTGGTCGGTCCGGCCAACCGCGGCGCGGTGACCCATTCCGGGGGCGCAAAATGAACGAAAAACCACGCCTCGGCTTCATCGGCCTGGGGCTGATGGGCCGGCCCATGTCCCTGCGGCTGATCGCCGCCGGCTATCCGGTCACCGCGTGGAACCGCAGCCGCGAGAAACTCGCCCCGCTGATCAAAGCGGGTGCCAAGGCGGCTGCTTCGCCGTCGGCCGTGGCGCGCGCCGCGGACATCGTGATGATGTGCGTCACCGACCAGACCGCTGCCGAGGCCGTGCTGTTCGGACCCGAGGGCATCGCCGCGGGTGGGGAGGCCGGGAAGCTGGTGGTGGATTTCTCCAGCATTGCGCCAGACTCCGCGCGCGCGTTTGCAGCGCGAATGGAACGCGAATGCGGCATGGGGATGGTCGATGCACCGGTTTCGGGCGGCACCGCCGGAGCGGAGCAGGGCACGCTCGCCATCATGGCCGGGGGCAAGGCGGAACATATCGAGCGCGTGCGTCCCGTGGTCATGCACCTGGCGCAGCGTTTCACCCGCATGGGCGACGCCGGCGCCGGCCAGGTGACGAAGTTGTGCAACCAGATCATCGTCGGTTGCCTGTTTCCCGTGATCGCCGAAGCAGTGCGGCTCGCCGAGGGCGCGGGCGTCGATGCCAATGCGCTGCCGGCGGCGCTCAAGGGCGGATTCGCGGATTCTCTGCCGCTTCAGGTATTTGGCGCGCGCATGGCGGCGCGCCAGTTCGAGCCGCCGCTCGGCGCGGTGTCGATCATGCTGAAGGACCTGGAGAACGCGGCTGCGGTGGCGAGAGACAAGGGCGTGCCGTTGCCGATGGCGCGCACGGCTGCCGAACTGTACCGGCTGCTCGAGGCGCAGGGCCGCGGCGGCGACGAGCCGACGGTGCTGATCGATCTGCTCGCCGGCAAGCGCTAGCGCAAAGCAGCAATGCAGTTGCTCGCGTGTAAGAATTTGTCTTTCGTCGGCGGCGAAAAATTTTCCGCGGTCGCATTGAATTCGCGTTGCGATCTGATTATGATGCTCGCTCGTTGGCGCCAGAGGAGAGTGCGAGGCCATGCGATCCGTCACCAAGGCTGATCTCGTCGAGGCAGCAGCGCGCGCCGGCAATCTCAGCAGGTCCAGCGCCGGCGAGGCGGTCAACGCGGTGTTCGACGCGATCGTGGCAGGCGTGGCCAAAGGCAATCGCGTCACCGTGGTGGGCTTCGGCACCTTCCTGCCGCGCAAGCGCAAGGCCCGCGCCGGACGCAGTCCGCTGAACGGCAAGGAAATCCGCATTTCCTCCAAGACCGTGCCGGCTTTCGCCGCCGGGCAGGGTTTCAAGGACCGCGTCGCCAGCCGCTGACATTGCAAAGCACCGTCAGGCTTGGCAGAATCCCGGCGATCATGGATAACCTGTTGATCCTCACGCTCGACAGCCACGGCGTCCCGCATCGCTGGGTCAGCTGGCAGCAGGCCTGCTTCTATTACGCCAAGAACCTCGTGGCCTGGACGCTCGGCGAACGCACCTTCACCTTCCGCGGCGGCGTTTCACGCCTGACCGGCGAGCGCTCCAGCATCACCGCGCACTCGATCATCGCCATCCGCGGTAAGGCGCTGGCGGCCAAGGGTTTCAACCAGGTGCCGCCGCTGAACAACCGCGAGCTGTTCCGGCGCGACCGGCATACCTGCGGCTATTGCGGCGGCGAGTTCAGCTATTTCCGGCTGACGCGCGACCACATCACGCCGCTGTCGCGCGGCGGGCGCGACACCTGGATGAACGTGGTCACGGCCTGCCGCCATTGCAACGGCAGCAAGCGCAACCGGCTGCCGGAGGAATCCGGCCTGCAGCTGCTGTTCGCACCCTACGTGCCGAACAAGGCAGAGTACCTGATCCTCACCAACCGCCGCATCCTCGCCGACCAGATGGAGTTCCTGCGGCAGCACGTCGCATCGCACTCGCGGTTGGTCGTCGCCCCTGCCTGACTTCTGGCGTAACAGCGGTTTTCACCTCCTAGAACGCGACCCGGCCGGCAGGCTGCGGGTGACGGATGATTTTCTGCGCGCGTACACCCTGCGCCCGGAAATCCATCCGGTCGAGGAATCCTGCGACGCCGAACGGCGCCTGCACGCCTCGCTGATGCAGGCCCCGCGCCGCCAGGTGCCCGAGGCAGAGCTCGCCGCGGTGCAGGACGAGGACGCGCGCCACAACTACCGCATGCTGCTGCGGTTCCGCGACCGGCTGCTGGCGGCCGGCACGGTAGAGGGCTGCTACATGGGCCTGTTCAAGGGCGCGATCGACGTGCCGCCCCTGTTCATCGAACAGCTGGCGCACGTGATCCTGAGGAACCTGCTCGAGCACTGCGACGATCCGCTCCAGATGCGCGCTGCGGAACTGTTCTTTCGCGAGCAGAAGGCGACGCTGCAGGACGGGCACGCGCTGCTGGCCGACCTCGAGACCGTGGAGATGCACGCGGCGGGAAACAGGTATGGCAACCTCGGCAAGCTGATCGTCGAGGCGCAGGGCTCGGTCGGCAAGGTGGATCTGGACGTCCTCGACCGCGCCAATGCGGCGCTCTACTGGGAGCGCGAATCGCGCCACGATACGGTGATCAGCCTGACTTACGGCAGCGCGGCGCTCGAGGCGCTGTGCCGCGTGATCGAAGCCTGGGTGCTGCACTTCCACGGCGTGGAGGTGTCGGTGAAGCCGCTGCGCAAGATCGAAGAGGCGCGCTGGGCCTGGCATATCGGGCTGGATGCCGAGTCCACCGGGATCCTGAACGAGCTGTGGGCGGGCAGCCAGGTGGAGCAGGGCCGCATGCGCAACATCGTCGCGCTGTTCGGCATGCAGTTCGCCGAGCCGGCGGCGATGCGCCCGGACATCGCCGGGCGCACCGTGTACCTGGCGCTCAGCACCAACGCGGAGCAGGAGGTGCGCATGAAGCCGCAGAACCTGCTCACCAACCTGCCGTTGCATGAAGCCTGACTACTGGGACCGGGCGAAGCGCGCGCTTGCGCGCCGCGACCCGGTAATGGCCATGATCATGCGGCGCCACCCGCGCGTGCACCTGGTGGCGCGCGGCGAGCCGTTCCACACCCTGGCGCGCGCCATCGTAGGGCAGCAGATTTCGGTGAAGGCAGCGCAGTCGGTGTGGAACCGGGTGCTCGAAGTTGCGCCGGGCATGACGCCCGGCGATGTGCTCGCGGTCCAGCGGCCCCGCCTGCGCGCCTGCGGCCTGTCCGACCGAAAGACGGAATACATCGCCGACCTGGCGCGCCACTTCGCCGAAGGCACCGTGCACCCCCATCGCTGGCCGGACATGGACGACGAGGCGGTGATCGCCGAGCTGGTGGCAGTGCGTGGCATCGGCCGCTGGACCGCCGAGATGTTCCTGATGTTCAACCTGCTGCGGCCGGACGTGTACCCGCTGGGCGACCTCGGGCTGCTGAAGGCGGTGCGGGTCGCTTACTTCAAGGGGCGCAAGGTGCCCCTTTCGCGCATCAGGACGCTCGGCCTGGGCTGGCAGCCCTGGCGTTCGGTGGCTACCTGGTACCTGTGGCGGTCCCTCGACCCGGTCCCAGTAGAATACTGACCGCGTGAAAACCACCTTCCTCGACTTCGAGCAGCCGATCGCCGAGCTCGAACAGCGCATCGAGGAACTGCGTTTCGTGCAGGACGACTCGGCAGTGGACATCTCCGAGGAGATCCAGCGCCTGACCAAGAAGAGCCAGGCGCTGACCAAGGAGATCTACGCCAAGCTCTCGCCCTGGCAGGTGGCGCAGGTGGCGCGCCACCCGCAGCGGCCCTACACGCTGGACTACGTGGGCACGCTGTTCACCGGCTTCGAGGAACTGCACGGCGACCGCATGTTCGCCGACGACGCCTCCATCGTCGGCGGGCTGGCGCGCTTCGACGGCGTGCCCTGCATGGTGCTCGGCCACCAGAAGGGCCGCGACACCAAGGAGAAGATCGCGCGCAACTTCGGCATGCCCAGGCCCGAGGGCTACCGCAAGGCGCTGCGCCTGATGAAGATGGCCGAGAAGTTCGGCCTGCCGGTGTTCACCTTCGTGGATACGCCGGGCGCCTACCCGGGCATCGACGCGGAGGAGCGCGGCCAGTCGGAAGCCATCGGGCGCAACCTGTATGCCATGGCGGCGCTGCGCACGCCGATCATCGTCTCCATCATCGGCGAAGGCGGCTCGGGCGGCGCGCTCGCCATCGCGGTCGGCGACGTCACCATCATGCTGCAGTACGCGACTTACTCGGTGATCTCGCCGGAGGGTTGCGCCTCGATCCTGTGGAAGAGCGCCGACATGGCCCCGGAAGCAGCGGAAACGCTGGGCATCACCGCCAACCGCCTGAAGACGCTGGGCCTGGTGGACAAGGTGGTGCCTGAGCCGCTGGGCGGCGCGCACCGCGACCCGCAGGCCGCCGCGCAATCGCTGCGCAAGGCGCTCGCCGAGGCGCTGCGGCAGCTGCGCGAGAAAAAGCCCAAACAGCTCGTCGAGGAGCGCCTCGAGCGTCTGATGAGCTATGGCAAGTTCAAGGAAGCGGCCGAACGCTAGCCTCGCCGCGGACCTGCGCGGCAGGCGCCTCGCGGTCGGGCTCTCCGGCGGCGTCGACTCGGTGGTGCTCCTGCACCTGTTGCGCGATCTCGCGCCGCGCCGCGGCTACGCCTTGAGCGCGGTGCACGTGCACCACGGGCTGAGCCCGAATGCGGACGCCTGGGCGCGCTTCTGCAGGAAGCTGTGCCGCGACTGGGGCGTGCCCCTGAGCGTGCGCCGGGTGAGGATCCGTAAGCAAGGCAAAGGACTGGAAGCGGCGGCGCGCGAGGCGCGCCGCGCAGTGTTCGCGGGGCTCAGGGTGGATGCGATTGCGCTGGCGCACCAGCTCGACGACCAGGCCGAGACCGTGCTGCTCAACCTGCTGCGCGGCGCGGGCACGCGCGGCGCGGCGGCGATGCCGGCGGCTGGAAGAATCGGCCGCAAGCTCCTGCTGCGGCCGCTGCTGGAGGTGCCGCGACGCGACATCGTGGCCTATGCGCGCGCGAATCGTCTTGCATGGATCGAGGACGAATCCAATCGCGACGACAGCCTGACGCGCAACTTCCTGCGCCTGCGCGTGGGGCCGTTGCTCGAGCGGCGCTTTCCGCGCTGGCGCGAGAGCCTGGCGCGCGCCGCGCGGCATTTCGCAGCCGCGGACGCCGACGCCCGCTTCGCTTTGCGCGAATTCCTCGCCGCTCAGGGGCTGCGCGCGCCGAGCGAGGCAAAGCTCGTCGAGATGCTGAAACAGCTCACCGCGCGCGGCGCTCGCACCCTGCTGCAGCACGACGGCGCGCAGCTGCGCGTGTACCGCGGCAAGGTACAGGTCGCGCCGGTCCGGCGGGCGGCGCCATTCGTGGCAATCGACTGGGGCGGCGAGGACCGGTTGCCGGTTCCTTCGCTCGCCGGCGAGCTGCGCTTTCGCCGTGCGCGCGGGCGCGGCATCGCCGCGGCGCGCCTCGACGGGCGCAAGCTCAGCGTGCGCCTGCGCCGCGGCGGCGAGCGCCTGCAGCCGGATGCGCGGCGCCCGCGGCGCAGCCTGAAGAACCTGTTCCAGGAGTCAGGCGTGCCGCCGTGGCAAAGGGAGCGCTTGCCGATGCTGTTTTGCGAGAGCGAGCTGGTCTGGGTAGCGGGGCTCGGCGTGGATGCGGCGTGGCAGGCGGCAAACGGGGCGCGCGGCATCATTCCGGAGTGGCATCCAGCCTCAGCGTAAGCCATTGTTTTTATGCGGGTCGCAGGTCGCGCATGCTAGAATCGCGGCCTAACTTTTCAAGGCATCCACGGAGAATCGGGAATGGCGGTCCAGCGCACCCTGTCCATCATCAAGCCAGACGCAGTCAAGAAGAACGCGATCGGCCAGATCATCGCCCGCTTCGAGAAGGCCGGACTGCGCGTGGTGGCGGCGCGCATGATGCACCTGTCGCGCGCCGAGGCGGAAGGTTTTTACGAGGTGCATCGCGAGCGGCCGTTCTTCAAGGACCTGGTCGGTTTCATGATTTCCGGCCCGGTGCTGGTGCAGGTGCTGGAGGGCAGGGACGCGATCGCCAAGAACCGGGAACTGATGGGTGCCACCGACCCGAAGAAAGCTGCCAAGGGCACGATTCGCGCGGACTTCGCCAAGTCGATCGACGCCAACGCGGTGCATGGCTCGGACGGGCCGGAAACGGCGCGCAACGAGATCGCGTACTTCTTCCCGGCTTGCGAGGTTTTCTCCAGCTGACATGAAGACCAACCTTCTCGGCCTGGACGCCGCCGGCCTCGCCGCGTTCTTCCAGACGCTGGGCGAGAAGCCGTTCCGCGCACGCCAGGTCCTGCAGTGGGTGCACCAGCGCCGCGAGAGCGACTTCGCGCGCATGAGCGACCTGGCCAAGGACCTGCGCGCCAAGCTGGCGGCGCACGCGACGGTCGCGGCGCCGCAGATCGTCGGCGACCACCTGGCCGCGGACGGCACGCGCAAGTGGCTGCTCAAGGTGGACGACGCCAACGCCGTCGACGCGGTGTTCATTCCGGAGACCTCGCGCGGCACGCTATGCGTCTCGAGCCAGGCGGGCTGTACGCTGGATTGCGCGTTCTGCTCCACCGGCAAGCAGGGCTTCAACCGCAACCTCACCACCGCGGAGATCGTCGGCCAGCTGTGGATGGCGAACCGCCTGCTCGGCGGCGCGCGCCCGGTGACCAATGTGGTGCTGATGGGCATGGGCGAGCCGCTGCTCAATCTGGACAACGTGATCCCCGCGCTGCGCCTGATGCTCGACGACAACGCCTACGGCCTCTCGCGCCGGCGCGTCACGGTATCCACGTCGGGCGTGATCCCCGGCATGGACCGGCTGCGCGACGAGTGCCCGGTGGCGCTGGCGGTTTCGCTGCACGCGCCCAACGACGCGCTGCGCGACCGGCTGGTGCCGGTCAACCGCAAATACCCGATCCGCGAGCTGCTGCAGGCCTGCCGGCGCTACCTGGAGAAGGCGCCGCGCGACTTCATCACCTTCGAATACGTGATGCTGGACGGCGTGAACGACTCCGATGCCCAGGCGCAGGAGCTGGCCGGCATCGCCGCGCGCATCAGCTGCAAGTTCAACCTGATCCCGTTCAATCCCTTTCCGCAGGCGGATTTCCGCCGCTCGCCGCCCGAGCGCATCCGCCGCTTCGCCGAGATCCTGCAGCGCAAGGGGGTCACGGTGACCACGCGCAAGACGCGCGGCGATGCCATCGACGCGGCCTGCGGCCAGCTGGCCGGCGAGGTCGAGGACCGCACGCGCCGCAGCAAGTCGCTGCGCATCGTGGAAGTGCGCCCGTGAGGCGCGCGCTCTGCCTGGCGCTATTGCTGCTCGCCGGCTGCGCGGCGGCGCCGCAGCCCGAAGGCCCGCAGATCGAGTCCGGCGCCATCACCGGCAACACCACGGATCCGCGCAACCGCGCGCGCCTGCGCACCGAGCTGGCGTCGCTGTACTACGCGCGCGGCAGCATGAACGTCGCGCTGGAGGAGTTGCGCCTGGCGGTGACCGCGGATCCCAACTACGCCACCGCGCACGGCATGTACGGTCTGGTGTACATGGAACTGCGCGAGAACGCGCTGGCGCAGGCCAGCTTCGAGCGCGCGCTCGGCCTGGCGCCGGATGACCCGGACATCAACCACAACTATGGCTGGTTCCTGTGCCAGACCGGCAGGGAAGCCCAGTCGAACGAGTATTTCATGCGCGCCTTGCGCAACCCGCTGTACGCCACGCCGGCGCGCAGCTGGACCACCGCGGGCACTTGCGCCATGCGCCGCGGCGACCTGCGGCAGGCCGACAGCGACCTGCAACGCGCGCTGGGCATCGATCCGAACCAGCCGGCCGCGCTGCTACAGCTCGCCCAGGTGCGCTATCGCCAGGGCAACCTGGTCGAGGCGCGCAAGCTGCTGGCGCGACATGCCAAGCTGGTGGACGCGAGCGCCGAGTCCCTCTGGCTCGCGCTGCGCGTCGAGCGCCGGCTCGGACAGCGCAACGTCGAGTTGTCCTACGCCAATCAGCTGCGCCGCCGCTTCCCGCAGTCGCCGGAGGCGCGGGCTTTGCAGCGCGGCGCCTATGAGTGACCAGGACTTTTCCGCCCTGGCGCGGGCCCGCCAGGCGGCCGGCATGTCGCTGGAGGAGGCGGCGCGACAGCTGAAGTTCGCGCCGCGCCAGCTGGCGGCCCTGGAGGCCGGCGAGCTGGAGCGCCTGCCCGGCGGCACCTTCGTGCGCGGCATGCTGCGCAGCTATGCGCGCCTGCTGCACCTTGATGCGCAGCCGCTGCTGGCGCAGATCGGCGATCGGGTCGCAGTGCCGGACGCCGAGCGCCTGGCGCAGCGCTTCCGGCAACCCGTGCCGTTCTCCGACGGCGCGAGGCGCTCCAATCTCGCCTACGTCGCGCTGTCGCTGACGCTGCTGGGGGTGGTGGTGGCCGTGGCCTTGCAATGGCGCCAGGAGCGCGAGCTCGCGCCGCGCATGGCGTTCGTCTCCGCGGCGCAGCAGCCCGCCGAGCCGCCGCGCGCGCCGACGGTGACCGTGGCGAGTGCGGCGCCCGCGCCCGTGGTGACGGCCGAGGCTGCGCCGCCGCCCGGGGAACGCGGTCCCGCGACCGGCCGGCGCCGCATCGAATTGCAGTTCGACGGCGAATCCTGGGTCGAGATCCGCAGCGGCAACGGCAAATTGCTGGTGGCGCAACTGCACCCCGGCGGCAGCGAACGCGTGGTGACCGGCGTGCCGCCCTTCGCGGTGGTGATCGGCAATGCGCAGCACGTGCGCCTCTCCTACAACGAAAAGCCCGTGGACCTGAAGCCTTTCGTCAAGGTCGAGGTCGCGCGCTTCACGCTGCAATAGCGATGGGCGAGCGCAGGGTCTCCAGCCGCGTGATGGTGGGGCCGGTCGCCATCGGCGGCGGCGCGCCGGTGGTGGTGCAATCGATGACCAACACCGACACCGTGGATGCCGAGGCGACTGCGCGCCAGGTGGCGGAACTGTGGCGCGCCGGATCGGAACTGGTGCGCATCACGGTGAATTCGCCCGAGGCGGCGGCGCAGGTCGCCGGCATCCGCGCGCGGCTCGACGCGATGGGCTGCGATGTGCCGCTGATCGGGGACTTCCATTACAACGGCCACAAGCTGCTGACCCAGTTCCCGGACTGCGCGCGGGCGCTGGCCAAGTACCGAATCAATCCCGGCAACGTGGGCAAGGGCGCCAAGCGCGACGAGCAGTTCGCCACCATGATCGAAGCGGCGGTGCGCTACGGCAAGCCGGTGCGCATCGGCGTCAACTGGGGCAGCCTCGACCAGGCGCTGCTGGCGCGCCTGATGGACGAGAACGCGCGGCGAGCGCAACCGCAGGATGCCGCCGAGGTGATGCGCGAGGCGGTGATCCGCTCGGCGCTGGAATCGGCGCGGCAGGCCGAGGACTGGGGTTTGCCCGCGGGGCGCATCGTCATCTCCTGCAAGATGAGCGGGGTCCAGGACCTGATCGCCGTGTACCGCGAGCTTGCGCGCCGCTGCAGCTATGCCCTGCACCTGGGCCTGACCGAGGCCGGCATGGGCTCCAAGGGCATCGTCGCCTCGAGCGCCGCGATGGCCGTGCTGCTGCAGGAAGGCATCGGCGACACGATCCGCGTGTCGCTCACCCCGGAGCCGGGGGGCGAGCGCACGCGCGAGGTGGTGGTGGCGCAGGAGATCCTGCAGACCATGGGCATCCGCTCGTTCACGCCGATGGTCGCCGCCTGCCCGGGCTGCGGGCGCACCACCAGCACGCTGTTCCAGGAGCTCGCCTCGCGCATCCAGTCCTACCTGCGCGCGCAGATGCCGGTGTGGCGCGAGCGCTACCCCGGCGTGGAGGAGATGCGCGTCGCGGTCATGGGCTGCGTGGTCAACGGCCCCGGCGAGTCCAAACACGCCGACATCGGCATCAGCCTGCCGGGCACCAACGAGCTGCCGGTGGCGCCGGTTTACGTGGATGGCGCGAAGAGCGTGACGCTGAAGGGCGAGCGCATCGCCGAGGAGTTCCAGGCGCTGGTGGAGGACTATGTGCGCAGGAACTACGCGCCGGGCGCGGCGCGCGTCCGCGCCAGGCAAATCCCGATCAAGGCGGCCTGAGCCGTGAGCGAAGCCCTGCGCGCCGTACGCGGCATGAACGACGTTTTGCCGGACGAGGCCGAGCGCTGGCTGTGGCTCGAGCGCGTGGTGGCGGACTGGTTCGCGCGCTACGGCTACCGGCAGATCCGCACGCCGCTGCTCGAGCACACGGGCCTGTTCCGGCGCGCCATCGGCGAGGCGACCGACATCGTCGAGAAGGAGATGTACACCTTCACCGACGCGCTCAACAACGAGAGCCTGACGCTGCGCCCGGAGGCCACCGCCTCCACCGTGCGCGCGGCGATTGAGCACAGCCTGGTGTACGACGGGCCCAAGCGCCTCTGGTACCAGGGGCCGATGTACCGCCACGAGCGGCCGCAGAAAGGGCGTTACCGCGAGTTCAGCCAGTTTGGCGCTGAAGCGCTCGGCTATGCCGGGCCGGACGTCGACGCCGAGCTGATCGTCATGTGCGCCGCGTTGTGGAAGGAACTCGGCCTCGAGGGCCTGCGCCTCGAGCTCAATACCATCGGCTCGGCCGAGGAGCGCGCGCGCTACCGCGCCGACCTGGTGCGCCACCTGCTGGCGCACCAGGCGCAGCTCGATGCCGACGCCAAGCGCCGCTTGCACACCAACCCGCTGCGCGTGCTCGACTCGAAGAACCCCGCGGTGCAGGAAGTGGTGGCGAAAGCGCCGGACATGCTGCGCTACCTGGGCGAGGGTTCGCTGGCCCATTTCGAGGGACTGCGGCAGCTGCTCGCCGCTGCGGGGGTGCCTTACCGGATCAACCAGCGACTGGTGCGCGGTCTGGACTACTACAACCTCACGGTTTTCGAGTGGACCAGCGACCGCCTCGGGGCGCAGGCGACGGTGTGCGGCGGCGGGCGCTACGACGGCCTGTTCGCGCAACTCGGGGGCAAGCCGACGGCGGGCGTCGGCTTCGCGGCCGGCGTCGAGCGACTGATCGCGCTGCTGCGCGACTCGGGCCGCTCCGTGCCGGTGCGCCGGCCCGACGCCTATCTCGTGTTCCAGGGCGAGGGGACGCTGCCCCATGCCTTCGCCCTCGGCGAGGAGCTGCGCGCCGCCGGCTTCGCCGTGGTGCTGCACGCCGGCGGCGGCGGCTTCAAGGCGCAGATGAAGAAAGCGGACGCCAGCGGCGCCAAGCTGGCGCTGATCGTGGGCGAGGACGAGATCGAGGCCGGCGCGGTCTCGGTGAAACCGCTGCGCGACGCGCGCCCGCAGCAGCGCGTCGCCCGCGGCGAACTGCTGCGGCAGCTGAACGAATTTCTCAAGGGATCCTGACCATGGCATTGCAGAACCTCGACCTGGAAGAGCAGGAACAGCTCGCCGAACTCAAGGCCTGGTGGCGGCAGTACGGCAACCTGTTGCTGTTCACCGTGCTCGCCGCCGCGGTGGCGGTGGCCGGCTGGGGCGGCTGGCGCTGGTACGAACGGCAGCAGGGGTCACAGGCGAGCGCGCTGTACGAGACGCTCGCCAAGGCCGCGCGCGCGGGCGACGCGAAAGCCGTGCGCGATTCCGGCGGCGCGCTCGCCGAAAGCTATCCGCGCACGCTGTACGCGACGATGGGCGCGATGGCGGCGGCGCGTTTCCACGCGGACCGGGGCGAGCTGAAAAGCGCGAAGGCGCAACTGCAATGGGTGGTGGAGCGCTCGCCGTCGGAGGATTTCCGCGACCTGGCGCGGCTGCGTCTCGGCGCGGTGCTGCTCGACGAGAAGAGCTATGACGAGGCGCTCAAGCTGCTCGACGCCAAACCGCTGGAGGCGTACGCGGCGCAGTTCGCCGCGTTGCGAGGGGACCTGCTGCTGGCCAAGAACCAGCCGGCAGAGGCTAAAGCGGCCTACCAGCTGGCACTGGAAAAAGCGAACGGCGGCAGCGCCGCGTTCCGCGAAAGCCTGCAGATGCGCCTCGACGCATTGGGCGGCTGAGCGTGGCGCAGCGCGCGGCGCTCGCGGCGCTCGCCGCCCAACTCGCCCTCCTCCTTGGCGCCTGCGCCTCGGGTTCCGCGGGACCGAAGCCGGCGGAGCTGCCCGTGCTGCAGCAGGCGCGCGAACTGCGCGTGCTGTGGTCGGCGAGCGTCGGCCCGGCGGCGGGCTTCGTTTTCAGCCCGGTGCTGGTGGGCGACAGCGTGGTGGCTGCGGCGCGCGATGGCACGGTGCTGCGTCTGGCCGCCGCAGACGGCAAGCCGCTGTGGCGCGCCGAATTGGGCGTGCCGCTGTCCGCCGGCGCCGGCGGCGACCTGCACACCGTCGTGGTGGCCACGGACGAGGGCGAAGTGATCGCCCTGGAGGCCCAGACCGGCAAGCAGCGCTGGCGCGCGCGGGTATCCAGCGAAGTGCTGGCCGCGCCGCGCCCCGCCGGCGGGCTGGTGCTGGTGCGCAGCGCCGACAGCCGCATCTTTGCCTTCGATGCCGAGGACGGCAAGCGCCGCTGGGTGTACCAGCGCGCCTCCGCCTCGCTGATGGTGCGCACGCCGGCGGGCCTCAGCGTGCTGCAGGATTCGGTGTACGCGGGCTTCTCCGGCGGCAAGCTGGTGGCCCTGAGCCTGGACAGCGGCGCGGTGCGCTGGGAGGCGACCGTCGCATTGCCCAAGGGCGCGACCGAACTGGAGCGGGTGACCGACATCGTCGGGGACCCGGCGGTGGTCGGCCGCGAAGTCTGCGCCGCGGCCTTCCAGGGCCGGGTCGCCTGCTTCGACGCCCAAAGCGGCAACCCGCTGTGGGCGCGCGACATGTCCACCGTCACCGGCGTGAGCGTCGACGCGCGCTATGCCTATGTGAGCGACGACCGGGGCGCAGTGCATGCGCTCGACCGCTCCAGCGGCCGCAGCCTGTGGAAGCAGGACCGCCTGGCGTACCGCGAGCTGTCGCTGCCCCTGCCGCTGGGCGAGGAGATCGTGCTGGGCGACCTGAAGGGCTATGTCCACGCGCTGACGCGGGATTCCGGTGCCTTCGCCGCGCGCGTCGCCACCGACGGCAGCGCGGTGCGCGCCGCGCCGCTGCGCCTGCCCGAGGGCTTCCTGGTGCAAACCCAGGACGGCGGCCTGTACGTGCTGGCGCTGTAGGGGGAGGGCGCGCCGTGAAGCCGGTCATCGCGCTCGTCGGGCGCCCCAACGTCGGCAAGTCCACGCTGTTCAACCGTCTGACCCGGCGGCGCGACGCGATCGTGGTGGACGTGCCCGGGGTCACGCGCGACCGCCACTACGGCGAGGGGCGCATCGGCACGCGGCCCTTCATCGCCATCGACACCGGCGGCCTGGAGCTGCGCGCGCGCGAGGGCATCTACGTCGAGATGGCGCGCCAGGCCGAGCAGGCGATGGCCGAGGCCGATGCCGTGGTGTTCCTCACCGACGGCCGGGCTGGCCTGCACGACGGCGACCGCGAGATCGCGCGGCGCCTGCGCAAGCTCAAGGTGCGCGTCTGGCTGGTGGTGAACAAGTGCGAAGGCATGGCCAGCGACGCGGCGGTGGCGGAATTCCACGAGCTCGGCCTGGGCATGCCCAACCCGATCTCGGCGTCGCATGGCGAGGGTGTCGGCGACCTGATCGAGGGCGTGCTGGCGGAGTTTCCGCTATCCACCGAGGAGGAGGCCCTGGAGCGCGACAAGCAGCCGCGCGTCTCGATCGTCGGCCGGCCCAACGTCGGCAAGTCCACGCTGGTCAACGCGCTGGTGGGCGAGGAGCGCGTCATCGCCTTCAGCGAGCCCGGCACCACGCGCGACGCGATCGAGGTGCCCTTCGAGCGTGGCGGGCGGCGCTACACGCTCATCGATACCGCGGGGCTGCGCAAGCGCGGCAAGCAGGGCGAGGCGGTGGAGAAATTTTCCATCGTCAAGACGCTGCAGGCCATCGAGCAGTCGAATGTCGCGGTGCTGGTGCTGGATGCGGTCGACGGCATATCGGAGCAGGACGCCCACGTCGCGGGCTACATCCTGGAGCGCGGGCGCGCGATGGTGCTGGCGGTGAACAAGTGGGACGCGGCCGGCAAGGAGGCGCGCGAGCGCATCAAGCGCGAGCTCGCGTGGAAGCTGGGCTTCCTCGGCTTCGCCGACACGCACTTCATCTCCGCCAGGAGCGGCAAGGGCATGGGCGAGCTGATGCGCTCGGTGGACGGCGCCTACGCGGCCGCCATGGCCAAGCTGTCCACGCCGAAGCTGACGCGCGCCCTGATCGCCGCCGTCGAGCGCCAGTCCCCGCCGCGCAAGGGCTTGCGGCGACCGAAGATGCGCTACGCGCACCAGGGCGGGCACAACCCGCCGCGCGTCATCATCCACGGCAATTCGCTCGACGAAGTACCCGACACCTACCGGCGCTACCTGGAAGGGTACTTCCGCAACGCCTTCGACCTGCAGGGAACGCCGCTCAGCATCGAGTTCCGCACCGGGCGCAACCCTTACAAGGGGACCGGGTCGGCGGCGGCCTATACGCGGCGCAAGGCGGCGGCGCGCTCGGCGAAGCCCTGAGCGTGCAGCTGCCATGCAATTTCCTGTAATGTTCGCAGACACATGGAACCGGCGCACTGGTGAACGAGACCCGATGTGAGGTGCTGGTGATCGGCGGCGGCCCTGCCGGGTCGACGATTTCCGCGCTGCTGGCGCAGCGCGGGCGGGACGTCGTGCTGCTCGAGAAATCCCGCCACCCGCGGTTTCACATCGGCGAGTCGCTGCTGCCCTTCAACATGCCGCTGTTCGAGCGGCTCGGCGTCGCCAAGGAGATCGAGTCGATCGGCATGCCCAAGTACGGCGCGGAATTCGTGTCTCCCGGGCACCAGCGGCCGGTGATGTTTGAATTCGCCAATGCGCTGGACAACTCCTTCCCGTTCACCTACCAGGTGCGGCGCTCGGAGTTCGACAACATCCTGTTCCGCAACGCGGAGCGCAAGGGTGCGCGGGCGATCGAGGGTTGCCGGGTAACCGGGGTGGAATTCCGGCCAGGCGCGGTGGATGTGCTGGCGCGGGAGGAAAGCGGCCGCGAGCGGGCTTGGCAGGCGAGATTCCTGGTGGATGCGTCCGGCCGCGACACGTTTCTTGCCAGCCGCCTTGGCGTCAAGGAGCGCAACCGCAGCAACAACACCGCGGCGATCTACGGGCACTTTGCCGGCGCAACGCGGCTGCCCGGCAAAGCGGAAGGCAATATCACCATCTTCTGGTTCGAGCACGGCTGGTTCTGGTTCATACCGCTCGCCGACGGCACCACCAGCATCGGCGCGGTGTGCTGGCCGTATTACATGAAGTCGCGCAAGGCCGAGCCGCGGCAATTCCTGCTCGACACGATCGCGCGCTGCCCGGCTCTGGCGCAGCGCGTGCGGCACGCCGAACTCGTTTCGCCGGTCACCGCCACCGGCAACTACTCCTACGGCGCCAGCCGGGCGGCCGGCGCCAACTACATCATGCTGGGCGACGCGTATGCGTTCATCGACCCGATTTTCTCGACCGGCGTTTTTCTGGCGATGCAGGGCGCGTTCACCGGCGCCGATACGGTCGAGACCTGCCTTGACCATCCGCGGCGCGCGCGTCGCGCGCTGAACGCCTACCAGTCGAGCGCGCGTCGCGGCGTGCGGATTTTTTCCTGGTTCATTTACCGCATCATGAGCCCTGGCCTGCGCGACCTGTTCATGAACCCGAGCAACCAGTTCCAGTTGCGGGATGCGCTGCTGTCGGTGCTGGCGGGGAACATTTTCCTGCGGTCGGGCCTGGCCGCGAGGATCCTGGCGCTCAAGGCGCTGTATTACCTCACCAGTGCCGGCAATCTGCGCAACAGCTGGGTGACCTGGAGGAAACGCGGGCAGGCGCAGCGCGAGTCCGGCGTCGACACCTCCGCGATTTAGCAGGGCCATGAGAAGCCCGTCGCGCACACACCTGATCCTGATACCGTCCTACAACACCGGCGGCAAGGTCCTGCAGACGGTGTGGGACGCCAGCCGGATCTGGCAGCCGGTCTGGGTAGTGGTGGACGGCAGCACCGACGGTACTCTGGACGCGCTGCAGGCGCTGGCGCGGGACGATCAGGATATTCGCGTGCTGGCGTTGCCGCGCAACCAGGGCAAGGGCGCGGCGGTATTGCACGGCCTGCGCCAAGCCGAGGCAGCGGGTTATACGCACGCCATGACATTGGACGCCGACGGACAGCACCCGAACGACAAGATCTGCGAATTCATGGCGACCTCCGCGGCCAACCCGGAGGCCTTGATCCTCGGGCTGCCGGTGTTCGACGCCAGCGCGCCGCGCGTGCGTGTGCATGGGCGCAAGCTTTCCAACTGGTGCGCCGAGCTGGAAACCCTGGGTGCGGGAATCGGCGATTCGCTATACGGCTTTCGCATCTATCCCGTCGCGCCGCTGCGCGAGATCATGGAACGGCAGACCTGGATGCGCCGGTTCGATTTCGACGCGGAGGCCGCCGTGCGTCTGTGCTGGCGGGGCATGCGCCCGATCAATCTGGCGGCGCCGGTGAAATACTTCCATCCCGAGGAGGGCGGCGTCACGCACTTCCGCTACCTGCGCGACAACGTGCTTCTCACGTGGATGCACACGCGGCTCATCCTGGAAGGGCTGGTGCGCATGCCGTTGCTGCTCTGGCGCCGGTACGGCGCGCGTTAGAGCATCGCGCCGTTGATGGAAATGACCTGGCCGGAGATGTAGCCGGCCTGCTCGGAAGCGAGGAATCCCACCAGCGCGGCCACCTCTTCAGGCGTGCCGGCGCGCTTCATCGGCACCAGCCTCTCGATCGCCGCCTCGTCGAAGGCGCCCTCGCTCATGGCGGTGGAGATGATGCCCGGGGCCACCGCATTCACGGTGATGCCACGGCTGGCGAGTTCGAGCGCGAGCGACTTGGTCGCCCCATGCAGTCCCGCCTTGGCTGCGGCGTAATTCGCCTGGCCGCGGTTGCCGCTGAGCGCGGCGACGGAGGTGATGTTGATGACGCGGCCCCAGCGCGTGGCCATCATCGCCATCAGCAGCGGCTGCGTCACGTTGAAAAATCCGTTCAGCGACACGTCGATCACGCTCGACCATTGCGCAGGCCTCATCGCCGGCATGACTGCGTCGTCGTGGATCCCGGCGTTGTTGACCACCACCTGGACCGGTCCGGCGGCCAGCAAATCCTGCAGCGCCGCCTCGGCCCGCGCCCGGTCGGTCACGTCGAACGCCGCCGCCTGCGCGGCCCCGCCAGCGGCGACAATCTCGGCGGCGAGCCGCTGCGCCTCCGGCAGGCGGCTGTTGGCGTGGACGATGACGTGCAAGCCGTCGGCCGCGAGGCGCCGGCAGATCGCCGCGCCGATGCCGCCGCTGCCGCCGGTCACCAGCGCGCGCTTCACGCCACCGCCCCCGCGGCGTCGAGCGCCACCATCGCCCGGCCTTTCAGCACTTGCACCTCTCCCACCCGCAGACTGAACTGGTAGATCACGTGTACGCCGTCGCCCGCCACCTGACGGGCCTCGACGAGCAGATCGCCCTCCAGGTCGTCGAGGCGGTCTCTCCTGCACTCGACATCCCGCAGGCTCGCCAGATAGCCCGCACGCGGCCTGCCGCCGATTTTTCCGGCCAGGCCGCCGTGAACCGCCATTGCCTGCGCCGCATACTCAACCCCGCACACCGCCGGCAGGCGCCCATGCATGCGCAGCGGGTTGTCCGCGGCCCGGTGACTGCGGCTCGTGCACAGAATGTGGTCGGCGTCCCACTGCTCGACGCCGTCCAGCAGGCACATGGCCCCGCTGTGCGGGATCAGGCCGGCAATCTGCTCGCGGGTCACGCGCATGGCGTGACTGAGACGTGCAAGTGGGTCGCCGCGACGTATTCGAGGATCACCGTTTCGCGGGA
>JBGPPD010000028.1:0-19875 GCA_041488375.1 Gammaproteobacteria bacterium
ACGAGGCCGATGAGCTTGCCGAGCGTCACACGCGCGGGGGCAACCTGGCGCAAATCGGCATCGAGCCGCGCGCGCTTCGCCATCTCGGCGTCCGCCGCATCGAGGAACGGCGAGCGCACGAGGCGCGATGCCTGCTCGAAGGGAATCTCGCCCGCGGCGAGTTCCAGAACGCAGAGCGCGGCGTGCGCCAGGGGGTAGTCGGCGAGCGGCGCGCCGAGCGAGACGTTGAAGGGCGGGATCTTCCGCTCCTCGCCCGGCAGGTTGTGCGCGGGTTGCAGCGTGCGCGCGAAAACGCGCACGACCTCTTTGCGGCGCTGGCCGAGCTCGGGCACCACGACGCCGACGCGCTGCGCGCCGGCCTCGAGCCCCGCGCGCGCCCACTGCGCGGCGGCCTCGAGCTCTTCGCGCGCCGAGCGGAACGCGACGCGCAGGGCGGGCCCTTGGCCCACCCTGCGATCGGGCGCGCAGCCGCGCACTTCGATGCCGTGCTTCCCGCAGGCGCCTGCGAAGTCCTGCTCCTGCGGCGTTGCTGCGTCGAAGGCGTAGAGGACGAGGAGCTTCGGTTTCCTCAGCGCCGGTTCCCCGAGGAGCGGCGCGACGACATCGGCAAGGCGCGCGGCGGCGATATTTTTCTCCGCCGCGCAGCGCCTGGCGTAGTCGCGCGACCACTCGGCGAAGGCCTTCTGGTCGTCGTTGCCGTCGAACGAGCCGAGCGCGCCGTCGATGCGCCAGGCGTTCGCGAGTTCCCAGGCGCGCCGGCAGTCGGCGGCCGCCTGCGGCACTGCGAGCAGCGCCTCGCCCCAGGCGCTTGCCCGGATCTGAGCCTCCCACATCGCCTGCTCCTGCGCCGGCGTGAGGAGCAGGGGCAACTCGGCCGCGAGATCCGAGTACAGCGCATCCTCGTAGAGTCGTTCCACGAACGCGGACAACGGCAGGATGTCCGCCGTCTCCCACACGCTCTTGCCGGCGGCGATGCGCCCGGCGTCGAACTCGCGCGCGAGTTCCTGCGCCAGGCGCCGGTTCGGGGTGACCACGGTGATGCGCGCGGCATGCCCTTCGGCAAGGCGCGCGAACAATTCGGACTTCGAGACCGGCGCTAGCGGCATGCGCCGGAAGTCTAGAACAAGCGGGGGCTACACCACCTTCATCGCGCGCCGCAGGAACAGGGCCACGCCCGCGCCCATGGCCGCCATCACCATGCGCCCGCCGACCCCGCCTTCGGCCGCCACGCCCGAGGCGCCGAGCGCGAGCCCGGCGGCGAGCGAGCCGGCGATGCCGAAGGCCACGTCGCCGGGGATGCCGAAATTGTTGCCTTCGAGGAATTGACCGACCAGCAGCCCGACGACCAGGCCGATGACCACGAACCAGAAATACTCCATCAGACTCTCCTAACCGCCCCAGCATACGCGCTATTGCGGGGCCAGACGGCCGGCGGCTACTTATAATTGCCCGCATGGACGCCGGGGACGCTCTCCTCCTCGCCCGAGCGCAGTTCGGGCTGAACATCGCGTTCCATATCCTGTTCCCCAGCCTGAGCATCGCCCTGGGCTGGTACCTGCTCTACTTCCGGGTCAAGGTCGCCCTCACTGCGAACGACCCGGGCTGGCTCGCCACCTACCGCCTGTGGGTCAAGATCTTCGCGCTGACCTTCGCCATGGGCGTGGTGTCGGGCATCACCATGAGCTTCCAGTTCGGCACCAACTGGCCGGGCTACATGCAGAAGGTGGGGAACATCGCGGGGCCCTTGCTGGGCTACGAGGTGCTCACCGCGTTTTTCCTCGAGGCCACGTTCCTCGGCGTGATGCTGTTCGGCATGGAGCGCGTCTCTACGCGCGTGCACATCGTGTCGGCGGCGATGGTGGCGATCGGCACCACGCTCTCGGCGTTCTGGATCCTCGCGCTCAATTCGTGGATGCAGACGCCCGCCGGGCAGGTCATGGACGGGGAGGCGCTCATCGCGGGCGACTGGCTGCGGGTGATCTTCAATCCCTCCTTCCCCTACCGCTTCACGCACATGCTGCTCGCCTCCGGCCTCACCGCGTCCTTCCTGGTGGCGGGGCTCTCGGCCTGGCGGCTGCTCGCGGCGCCGCAGGACGCGGGCGCCTTGCGCACGCTGCGCGCCGGCGCACTGGTGGCGGCGCTCCTCGCGCCGGTGCAGGTGTTCGTAGGGGACCTGCACGGCCTGAATACGCTGGAGCACCAGCCGGCGAAGATCGCCGCCATGGAGGCGATCTGGCAGACGCGGGCGGGCGTGCCGCTGGTGCTGTTCGCCGTCCCGAACGAGGCCACGCGGCGCAACGACTACGCCGTCGAAGTGCCGAAGATGGCGAGCCTCATCCTGCGGCACGACCCGAACGCCGAGGTGCAGGGGCTGGAGCATTTCGCGCCCGACCACCCGCCGGTGGCGCCGGTGTTCTTCGCTTTCCGCCTGATGGTGGGGATGGGCGTGCTGATGCTGGCCTTTGCCTGGATCGGGAGCTGGATCCTGCGCAAGCGCGCGCCGCGCTGGCTGCTGTGGGCCTTCGCCGGCATGACCTTCTCGGGCTGGATCGCGACGCTCGCCGGCTGGCTGGTGACCGAGATCGGGCGCCAGCCCTGGCTGGTCACCGGGATCCTGCGCACCGCGGCCGCCGCGGGGCGCGTGCCGGAGGCGGCCATCGGCGCGAGCCTGGCGGGCTACGCCTTCGTCTACGGCGCGATGCTGGTCGCCTACGTGGTGGTGCTGACGCACCTCGCGCGCGAAGGAGCGAAACCATGATCGACCTGCCGCTCGTGTTCGCCGTGCTGATGGGCGCCGCCATCCTGGCGTACGTGGTGCTGGACGGCTACGACCTCGGCGTGGGCATGCTGATGCCGGCGGCGAGCCCCGGGGAGCAGGACGTGATGGTGGCCTCGATCGGCCCGTTCTGGGACGCCAACGAGACCTGGCTGGTGCTCGGCGTGGGAATCCTGCTCATCGCCTTCCCGGCGGCGCACGGCTACATCCTCGGCGCGCTCTACCTGCCGGTGGCGGCGATGCTCACCGGGCTGATGCTGCGCGGCGTGGCTTTCGAGCTGCGCGTGAAGGCGCTGGGCTGGCACGCGGAGCTGTGGAACTGGCTGTTCTGGTTCGGCTCGTTCCTCGCCTCGTTCGCGCAGGGCTACATGCTCGGGCGCTACCTCACCGCGTTCCAGCCGGGCCTGGGCTACATGTTCTTCTCGCTGCTGGTGGGCGCGGCGCTGTGCGGCGGCTACGTGCTGCTCGGGGCGACCTGGCTGATCCTGCGCACCGAGGGCGCCTTGCAGGCGAAGGCGCGCGCCTGGACCAAGTGGGGCCTCGCCTGGGTGGCGCTCGGCGTGGCGCTGGTGTCCCTCGCCACGCCGCTGGCGAGCGAGATCGTGCGCGACAAGTGGTTCGACTTCCCGAGGACCCTGGGGCTGATGGTGCTGCCGCTCGCCACGCTCGCGGCCTGGCTGTGGGTGTGGCGCTCGGCCGGGAAATCCGAGTGGCAGCCCTTCGCCGGCGCGGTGGCGATCTTCGTGCTCGCCTTCGCCGGCCTCGCCTACAGCGTGTTCCCGTACGTCGTGATTGGCTGGCTGACCATCTGGCAGGCGGCCTCGCACCCCTCGGCGCTCAAGGTGGTGCTCGCCGGCGCGCTCCTGGTGCTGCCCTTCCTCGTCGGCTACACCGTGTTCGCCTACCGCGTGTTCCGCGGAAAGGCCAAGGCCGGGCTGTACGGCCATTAAATCGGGGTCAGAGCCCGATTTCGACTCGCAAGCGAAATCGGGCTCTGACCCCGATTTTCACTTCGGCAGCACTTCGCTGAACTGCGGCATCTTCTTCCACTCGGGCATCGGCGGCACCTTGCCTTCGCAGGGCGCGTAGTCGGAGAGTTCGAGCAGCTGCATGCGGTGGAGGTAGCGCGGGCAATTGGGGAAGATCTTCTCGGCCTCGACCCGCACCATGAGTTGCGCGCCCTCGAACTCCCCTATCAGCGGATCGCCCGCGCTCACGCTCGCCCGGCCGAGCACGCGCAGCCGCCGCGGCCGCTCGAAATCGAGGAATAGCAGGCCGACATTCGGGTTGGCGAGCACGTTGCCCAGGCTGAGGAACATGCCGTTGCCGTCGTAGCTCGGGAATGCCAGGGTCGCAGATCCGAGCACGCGCACGAAGCCCGGCAGCCCGCCCTTGTAGGAGCAGTCCGGCCGTCCCGCGGCGTCCGCCGTGGCGAGGAAGAACATGGCGCGGCTCTCGATGAAGGCGCGGTCCTCGTAGCTGAACTCGGTGCGCTGCAGCGTCCCGGCCAGGCGGTCCGCGAGCCGGCGCGTGTCGTAGCGGTCCTGCAGCGCGCGCGAGTGCTGGTGGTACATGTCAGGCGAGGTCCTCGTGCAGGCACAGGATGTTGCCTTCCGGATCCTGGAACCAGGCGGCCTTCTCCGAGCCGAGCACGCAGACGTGCTGCACCGTCTTCAGCCCGGGCAGGTCGTAGTCGGCGAACTGCACGCCGCGCGCCTCGAGCTCGCGGATCTCCTTGCCGATGTCCGCCACCTTGAAGCTGACCTCGGTGTGCTCCGCCTTGGTGCCGCCGGGGCGCGGGAACAGTGCCAGTTCGGTGCCTCCGCATCTGTAGATGAACTTGCCGTCCGGCTTCAGCCCGAGGGGCTTCAAGCCGAGCTGCTCCTCGTAGAAGCGGCGCGCGCGCGCCATGTCCTTGACCGGGAGCATCGTGGTGACCTGGTTGCCGTTGAGCATGGGCTTGCCTCCTTGGGGTTGGGCACGCCTATACTTGTAGGCGACGCGGCCCGCGCGGGGAATACGCAGGATTGCGCATGGCAGAGCTGACTCAGCAGGACTACCGGGACGGCTGGCGCCTGGTGTGCGAGATGACCGAGGCGGCGGGCGACGCCGTGTCCTTCGCGCGCCTGGGCACCGAGCAGCTCGCGCACCTGGTGGCCTCCGAGATCACCACCCTGTCGGTGTGCGACCTGGCGCGCAACACGCGCAGCGTGGTGAGCTCGCCCGGCAGCTCGATCTCGGCGGCCGACCGCGAGGCCTTCGACCGCCACTTCGCCGAGCATCCGCTGGTGCGCTATCACGGCGCCAACCGCGGCGGGGGCTCGCACCGCATCAGCGATTCGCTGTCGCGGGCCGAATTTCGCGAGAGCGCGCTCTACAACGACTACTACCGGCGCATCGGCATCGACCACGCGATCGCGGTGCCGCTGTTCGTGGACCAGAGCCTGCTGGTGAGCTTCGTGCTCAACCGCAACGGCAGGGACTTCAGCGACCGCGAGAGGATGCTCCTCGACCTGGTGCGCGAGCCGCTCGCAGCGCTCTACCGCCACGCGCTGGCACGCCAGCGCAACTTCGGCGTGCTGCCGGTCACCGCGCGCGAGCGCGAGGTGCTCGAGTGGCTCGCCGCGGGCAAGACCGACCGCGAGATCGGCGAGATCCTCGGCATGAGTCCGCGCACGGTGCAAAAGCACCTGCAGCACGTCTACGAAAAGCTCGGGGTGGAGACGCGCACCGCGGCGGTGATGCGGGCGCTGGGAAAATAAATCGGGGTCTGACCCCGATTTTTGCCGGGCTATTTCTCCAGCAGGTGCTTCTTGTCCTTCACCTTGGCCCACTGGTCGGCGTCGGCCGGGGCGGGCTTGCGCTCGATGATCGGCTTCCAGAGCGCCGCCAGCTCCTTGTTGCGCGCGATCCACTCGCGCTGGGCGTCGGGCACGTCGTCCTCGGCGAAGATCGCCTCCACCGGGCACTCGGGCACGCATAGGGTGCAGTCGATGCACTCGTCGGGATCGATGACCAGCATGTTCGGCCCCTCCCGGAAGCAGTCCACCGGGCACACGTCCACGCAGTCGGTGTATTTGCACTTGATGCAGCTCTCGGCGACCACGTAAGGCATCTGACAGGAATTCCCGGGACCGGAAAAAGGTTAATCGCCTCAACAGTTTAGCACGGCAACTTGGGTTCCTGTGTGCCCGCCCCCATAATACGGGCTCCCCCCCGCAGGATCCCCGAGGAACCATGGATAGCAGTACGCAGATCAAGCATGTGACGGACGACAGTTTTGAGCCGGAGGTCCTCAAGTCCGAGGTGCCGGTGCTGGTGGACTACTGGGCCGAGTGGTGCGGCCCCTGCAAGTCGATCGCCCCGATCCTGGAGCAGCTGGCCAGGGAATACGACGGGCGCCTCAAGATCGCCAAGATCAACGTCGACGAGAACCAGCAGGTGCCGGCCAAGTTCGGCATCCGCGGCATCCCCACCCTGATGCTGTTCAAGAACGGCAACCTGGAGGCGACGCGCGTCGGCGCGTTGTCCAGGTCCCAGCTGACCGCGTTTCTTGACAGCAATATCTAAACCGCCTACGCTCTGAACATAAGCCGCGCCGGATTGCACGGGCGCGGCGGCAGTACCCGGCGCCCGCCGCAGGTCCTAGCGAGGCGCATCTCCCCCAAAGAGACCGCAGCACGGCAGGCCGGGCCTCATCCTATTTGATTGGCCATGCACCTCTCAGAACTGAAAACCCAGCACGTCACGCAGCTCGTCGAAATGGCGGTCGGCAACCAGATCGAGAACGCCAGCCGCCTGCGCAAGCAGGACCTGATCTTCGCCTTGCTCAAGGGCCAGGCGAAGAAGGGCGAATCGATCTTCGGCGACGGCACGCTGGAAGTGCTGCCCGACGGCTTCGGCTTCCTGCGCTCGCCCGACACCTCGTACCTGGCGAGCACTGACGACATCTACGTCAGCCCGTCGCAGATCCGCCGCTTCAACCTGCACACCGGGGACACCATCGAGGGCGAGATCCGCACGCCGAAGGACGGCGAGCGCTACTTCGCGCTGGTCAAGGTGGACAAGGTCAACGGCGAGGCGCCCGAGGCCTCCAAGAACAAGATCCTGTTCGAGAACCTCACGCCGCTGCACCCGGACGAGGCCTTCAAGCTCGAGCGCGACATCAAGGCCGAGGAGAACACCACCGGACGCGTGATCGACATCATCGCGCCCATCGGCAAGGGCCAGCGCGGCCTCATCGTCAGCCCGCCCAAGGCCGGCAAGACGGTGATGCTGCAGCACATCGCGCACGCCATCGTCGCCAACCATCCCGAGGTCTCGCTCATCGTGCTGCTGATCGACGAGCGCCCGGAGGAAGTCACCGAGATGAGCCGTTCGGTGCGCGGCGAAGTCGTCGCCTCCACCTTCGACGAGCCGGCCTCGCGCCACGTGCAGGTGGCCGAGATGGTGATCGAGAAGGCCAAGCGCCTGGTCGAGCACAAGAAGGACGTGGTGATCCTGCTCGACTCCATCACGCGCCTGGCGCGCGCCTACAACACCGTGGTGCCGGCCTCCGGCAAGGTGCTCACCGGCGGCGTGGACGCCAACGCGCTGCAAAAGCCCAAGCGCTTCTTCGGCGCGGCGAGGAACGTCGAGGAAGGCGGCTCGCTCACCATCATCGCCACCGCGCTGATCGACACCGGCAGCCGCATGGACGACGTGATCTACGAGGAATTCAAGGGCACCGGCAACATGGAAATTCATCTTGACCGGCGCATGCACGAGAAGCGCATCTTCCCGTCGATCAACGTCAACCGCTCCGGCACGCGCCGCGAGGAGCTGCTGATCCCGAAAGAGCTGCTGCAGAAGATCTGGGTGCTGCGCAAACTGCTGTTCCCGATGGACGAGCTGGAAGCCGCCGAGTTCCTGATCGACAAGCTCAAGGCCACCAAGAACAACGCCGAGTTCTTCGACTCGATGCGCCGCGGATAAATCGGGCTCTGACCCCGATTTTCCGGTACTCTGGCGCCGGGTTTCCTAAGGGGGGAACTATGGCGCAGGTCAACCCGTACGCCGCGCCCAAAGCGGC
This sequence comes from Gammaproteobacteria bacterium, assembly GCA_041488375.1. Lineage (GTDB taxonomy): Bacteria > Pseudomonadota > Gammaproteobacteria > Burkholderiales > SG8-39 > JAABQT01. Next base: position 7,848 of record JBGPPD010000028.1, read on the forward strand.
CATCGAGGACGCGGTCTCCACCGAGCCGGAGCTCGCCACGCTGTGGCAGCGCTTCGCCGGCAGCTTCGTCGACAACCTGGTCGTCGGCCTGGCCGGATTCATCGGCGCCCTCGCCAGCCCCGCCTTCATGCAATCCAATCCGCGGCTGGCGTGGCTCGGCTTCGCCGTGCCCATCGGCGCGGTGCTCGCGCTGCAGTTCTGGCTGCTCACCCGGTACCGCGCCACCATCGGCAAGCGCGCGATGAAGACCCGCATGGTGCGCGCCGCGGGCGGCGAAGCCGACCTGTGGCGCCTGATCCTGCTGCGCGGCCTGCCACAATGGATCTTGAGCGTGATCCCGGTCGCCAACCTGCTGCTGCTGGTGGACGCGCTGTTCATCTTCGGCAAGTCGCGCCGCTGCGTGCACGACTACCTCGCCGGCACCATCGTCGTCAAAGCCGCCTGAGGCGGGCGCGCGGCGCATGCTCGACACCACCCGCCGGGTCGCCACCCCAGAGGGCATCGAGCTCACGCTGCACCTCGCCGGGCCGGTGCCGCGGGCGCTGGCCTGGGCCATCGACCTCGCGCTGCGCGCGGCGGTGGTGCTCGCAGCAATGACTCTCGCCAGCGTGCTCGGCACCGCCGGCTGGGGCATCGCCCTGCTGACGCTGTTCGCGGTGGAATGGCTGGCCCCGGCCTGGTTCGAGGTGCTCTGGCATGGCCAGACGCCGGGCAAGCGCGCCATGGGCATCGCGGTGGTGAACGACGACGGCACGCCGGTGCGCTGGGGCGCCGCGCTGACGCGCAACCTGCTGCGCGCGGTGGATTTCCTGCCCTTCCTGTACGGCTTCGGCTTGCTGGCGATGCTCGCCAGCCGCGATTTCAAGCGCCTGGGCGACCTCGCCGCGGGCACCGTGGTGGTGTATGCGCCGGGCCGCTCGCGGCCGCGCGCGCTGCCCGAGGCGCCGGCGCAGCGGCCGCCGTTCCCGCTCACGCTGGAGGAGCAGCGCGTGGTGCTCGACCTCGCCGAGCGCTCCGCCAGCCTGACGCAGGAGCGCATGGAGGAGCTCGCGGAGCTGCCCACGCCGCTCATCGGCCGCGCCACCGGCGCCGCCGCCGCCGCGCGCCTGCTCGGCATCGCCAACCACATCGCGGGCCGGCGATGAAGCAGGCGCCGTTCGAAGCCGCGTACCGCGAGGAGTGGCTGGCCTTTGAGCGCTTCCTCGACGCACCGGGCGTGGTGCAGCCGGCGTTCGCGCCCGAGGAGATGCCGCGCCGCTACCGGCGCCTGTGCCAGCACCTGGCGCTGGCCGCCGACCGGCAGTACAGCCCGGAACTGGTGGACCGCCTGAACCTGCTCGCGCTGCGCGGCCACCATGCCCTGTACGCCAACCGCCGGCGCCAGTCGCAGCGCTTGGCCGACTTCCTGCTGGCGGGCTTTCCGTCGCTGGTGCGCGCCGAGTGGCGCGTGGTGGCGGCGGCGGCGCTGCTGTTCTTCGGGCCGCTGCTCGGGCTGATCGCCGTGCTGCAGGCCTTTCCCGAGTTCGTGCACTACCTGCTGCACCCCGCGCAGATCGCCAGCTTCCACGACATGTACGACCCCGCCAACCGGCGCCTAGGCATGCGCGAGGCGGACTCGCACCTCGCCATGTTCGGCTACTACATCTGGAACAACGTGCGCATCGGCTTCCAGACCTTCGCGGGCGGCCTGTTCGCCGGCTTGGGCACGGTGTGGTTCCTGGCCGCCAACGGCGTGATCATCGGCGCGGTGGCGGGCTACCTGACGCAGATCGGCTACGGCACGACTTTCTGGTCGTTCGTCTCCGGCCACTCCGCGCTCGAGCTCACCGCCATCGTGCTCTCGGGCGCCGCCGGGCTGCGCCTGGGCCTCTCGGTGATCGCGCCGGGCAACCGCTCGCGCAAGGCGTCGCTGGTCGCCGCGGCGCGGCCCGCGGTGCGCCTGATGTACGGCGCCGCGCTGATGTTCACCGCCGCGGCCTTCGTCGAGGCCTTCTGGTCCCCGCTCACCGAGGTGCCGCCGCAGGCCAAGATCTGGGCGGGCATCGCGCTGTGGGCGGTGATGCTGGCTTACTTCGCGCTCTCGGGACGCGCCCGTGGAACTCGCTAAGGTCGCCGTCGCGCTGCGGCCGCGCTCGGCCTGGGAGTCCCTGGACCTCGGGCTGGGCATGCTGCAGCAGTGGTGGCGGCCGCTGTATGCATCCTTTGCCGCCGTTTACCTGCCGCTGGCGGCGGCCTGCCTCGCCATCGGCTGGCTCTCCGGCCACCTCTGGCTCGCCCTGGTGCTGCTGTGGTGGCTCAAGCCGGTTTACGACCGCGTGGCGCTGCACGTGGTGTCGCGCGCCGTGTTCGGCGAGGTGTCGGGGCTGCGCAGCACGCTCGCCCAGGCACGTGCCTGGCTCTACACCGGCCTCGTCGGCGCACTCACCTTCGGCCGCCTGGACACGGCGCGCTCCTTCCACCTGCCGGTGGCGCAGCTCGAGGCCCAGCGCGGCCGCGCCGCGCGCGAGCGCCGCGCGCTGCTCGGCCGGCGCACGCGCAGCTACGCCGTGTGGCTGACCATCGCCTGCCTGCATTTCGAGGCAGTGTTCGCCTGGTCGGCGGGCATGCTGCAGGGCCTGCTGATGCCGGCGGCGGCGCAGTCCGGCACGAGCGTCTGGGAAGCGCTGTTCGGCGGCGCCGAGGCGGCGGAGGTGTTTTCCGCCGGCGACTTCCTCGCCTACGCCGCCGCCGTGCTGATGATCGAGCCGCTGTACGTCGCCGCCGGCTTCGCGCTGTACCTCAACCGGCGCACGCTGCTCGAGGGCTGGGACATCGAAGTGGGACTGCGCCGCATCGCCGAGCAACATGCCGGCGGCGCGCGCGGCCTGGCTGCCGCCGCCGCGCTGCTGCTCGCCTCGGCGCTGCTCGCGCTCGCGCCGGCGGCGCCGGCGCAGGCGCAGGCCGCCGCGCAGGTCGCGGCCAAAGACCCGCGCCGGGAAATCGCCGAAGTGCTCAAAGGCCCGGAGTTTCCGCATACGCGCGAGATCCTGCGCTGGCAGCGGCGCGCCTCGGACGACATCGACACCCGCGAGCGCAAGCGCCGGGACCTCGACTGGCTGCTGGGGATCGGCTACGCCCTCGGCAAGGTTTCCCAGGCCCTGCTATGGATCGGGGCCGCCCTGCTGATCGCCTATGCGCTGTGGTGGGCCGCGCGCATGATGCCGCGCGAGCCCGAGCCCTTGCGCGAGGCCTACCGGCCGCCGCCGTCGCTGTTCGGCATGGAGCTTGCGCCGGAAACGCTGCCCGCGGACCTGCCGGGCGCGGTGCGCGCGCTGCTCGCCGCGGGCCGCGTGCGCGAGGCGCTCGGCCTGCTGTACCGCGCCACGCTCTCTGCCCTGGTGCACGGCCGGGGCATCGAGCTGCGCGCCAGCGACACCGAGGGCGAGGCGCTGGAGCGCGTGCGCGCGCACGGCGAAGCGGCGACCGCGCAGTACTTCGACCTGCTGGTGGTGCATTGGCAAGGCGCCGCCTATGCGCGCCGGCTGCCGCAGGCCGCCGAAGTGGAGCGCCTGCTGCAGGCCTACGCGGAGCGCTTCGCGGCGCCCGGGCGCCCATGAGCCGCACGCTGCGCATCGGCATCGGCGTGCTGCTCGCGCTGCTGCTCGCCTGGTTCCTCTCGGGCTTCGAGCGCGTGCCGGTCAAGGAGGAGGTGGGTTACTCGGGCGAGGCGCGGCTGCGGCCGTTTCTCGCCGCCGAGCGCTTCAGCGAGCGCATGGGGTTGGCGGCGCGCGAGCTGCGCGCGGTGCCCGAGCTGAACAAGCTCGGCAAGGGCGGCGTGCTGATCGTGCCGCGGCAGCGCCAGGTGCTCGACGCGCGGCGCGCGGCGCAGCTCGACGGCTGGGTGGCGCTCGGCGGACACCTGATCGTCGAGGCGGAATTGCCGGGGGTCGCCGACCCGCTGCTCGCGCAACTGCGCATCGTGCGCCGCGCCGATCCCGCGCCGCGCCAGCCCCTGGTGGTGGAGCTGCCGGAGGGCGCCCGCAAGCTCACGATCGCCTGGCGCTCGGACGGGCGGCTCGAGGGGCAGGCAGGCGCGGTGCGCTTTCGCGTCGGTGCGCCCGGGGCCGAGCGCCTGCTCACCCTCCGGCACGGCAAGGGCCTGGTCACCGCGGCGGTCGACCTGGATTTTGCGCGCAACCGCCGCATCGGCGAGCACGACCACGCCGAGTTGCTGTGGCATCTGCTCACGCTGCAGCCGGCGCAGGAGCTGCTGGTGTTCCACCATCCGCAGCGGCTGTCGCTGTGGGACTTCCTCGTCGAGCACGCCGCCGGCGTGCTGCTCGCCGCCGGCGTGCTGCTCGCGCTGTGGCTGTGGCGCATCGCGCCGCGCTACGGCACCTTGCTGCCCGACCCGCCGCCGGCGCGGCGGCGCCTGCTCGATCACCTGCGCGCCAGCGGCCGCTACTTCTGGTCGCGCGGCCTGCGCGCGCGGCTGGCGGAGGCCGCGCGCGAGGCCGCGCTGCGGCGCGTGGCGCGCGCCTATCCGGATTTCACGGCGGCGACGCCGCAGGAGCGCGCCGCGCGCCTGCACGCGCTCGCCGGCCTGTCCAGCGCCGACGCGGCCCAGCTGCTCGGCGCCGACGCGCAGCGCGAACCGGGCGGCGCCGAATTCATCCGACTGGTGCACAGCGCGCAGCGCGTGCACATCGCACTGGAGGGGGGAAGGAAATGACGCAACCGATGGCGCCCAGCGCCGAGCAGTTCGCCCAAGCCTCGAAGATCATCGGCGCGATCCGCGCCGAGGTGGCCAAGGCCGTGGTGGGCCAGAACGCGGTGATCGAGCAGGTGCTGTGCGCGCTGCTCGCCGGCGGGCACGTGCTGGTCGAGGGCGTGCCCGGCCTGGGCAAGACCTTGCTGGTCAAGGCGTTCGCGCAGACCATCTCCGGCAAGTTCGGGCGCATCCAGTTCACCCCCGACCTGATGCCGGCGGACGTCACCGGGCACACCCTGTACGACCCGAAGAACCAGATGTTCACCACGCGGCGCGGCCCGGTGTTCTGCAACCTGCTGCTCGCCGACGAGATCAACCGCGCGCCCGCCAAGACGCAGGCGGCGCTGCTCGAGGTGATGCAGGAGGGCCAGGTGACGATCGAGGGCGAGGCGCTGCCGCTCGAGGCGCCGTTCATGGTGCTCGCGACGCAGAACCCGATCGAGCAGGAAGGCACCTATGCGCTGCCCGAGGCGCAGCTCGACCGGTTCCTGCTCAAGGTGAAGATCGACTATCCCTCGGACCTGGAGGAGGCCGCGCTGGTGCGCCAGGTGACCGACGGCAAGATCGGCGACCGCCTGGACGTCTCGCAGGTGGCGCCGCTGATCAAACCCGCCACGGTGGTGTCGCTGCAGGCGGTGGTGGCGTCGATCCGCATCGACGATCAGGTGCTGGACTACGCGCTGCGCCTGGCGCGCGCCACGCGGCGCTGGGCCGGCGTCACCGCCGGCGCCGGCCCGCGCGGCGGCATCGCCATGGTGCGCGCGGCACGCGCCGCGGCGGCGCTGGCCGGCCGCGACTTCGTCACGCCGGACGACGTCAAGCGCATGGCGCTGCCGGCGCTGCGCCACCGCGTGCTGCCCGCGCCGGAGCTGGAGCTGGAAGGCCGCGGCGCCGACGCGGTATTGCAGGACATCCTGGAGAAGACGCAGGCGCCGCGCCAGTGAGCGCCGCGCGCCTGGTGCCGCTGCTGCCGGCGCCGCGCCTGCTGTGGTCCGCGGCGGGGCTGCTCGCGCTGGCGCTCGCCGCGGCGCTGCTGCCCGCCCTCGCGGGCGCGGCGGCGGTGGCGGCCGGCGCCTTCGCGCTGGTCGCGCTGCTCGACGCGTTCGCCGGGCTGCGCCAGCCCTCGCCCGAGGTGGCGCGCCGCGTGCCCAATTCGCTCGCGCTCGGCGTGCGCGTCGAGGTGGCGCTGCGCGCCGCCAACCCCTCGGGCCGGCGCCTGCGCTGCGAACTGAACGACCGCCACCCGGCGAGCTTCGAGTGCGAAGGCCTGCCGCAGACGGTGGCGCTGGCGCCGGGCGAGTGGCGAGAGATCCGCTACCAGGCGCGGCCCCAGGCGCGCGGCGCGGCGGACTTCGGCGCCACCGAGCTGCGCCTGGATTCGCCGCTCGGCCTGTGGCAGCTGCCGCGGCACGCCGGCGCGCCGGACGCGGCGCGCGTGTTCCCCAACTTCCGTGCGCTGGCCCGCTACACGCTGCTCGCCACCGACAACCGGCTCTCGCAGATCGGCGTGCTGCAGGTGCGCCGCCGCGGCGAGGGCATGGAGTTCCACCAGCTGCGCGAATACCGCCAGGGCGACAGCCAGCGCGCCATCGACTGGAAGGCGACGGCGCGCACCGCGCGGCTCGTGGCGCGCGAGTACGAGGAGGAGAAGGACCAGCGCATCCTGCTGCTGATCGACTGCGGCCGGCGCATGGCGGCCAAGGACGACGCGCTGTCGCACTTCGACCACGCGCTCAACGCCGCCCTGCTGCTCTCGCACGTGGCGCTGCGCCAGGGGGACGCGGTGGGCGTGCTCACCATGGGAGCGCAAGGCGCGCAGCGCTACGTCGCGCCGCGCAAGTCGGTGGCCGCGGTCAACACCCTCCTCGAACGCCTCTACGACCTGGAGCCCTCGCTCGCCATGCCCGACTACCTGCTGGCGGCGCGCGACGTGATGGCGCGCATGCGCCGGCGTGCGCTGGTGGTGGTGCTCACCAACCTGCGCGACGAGGACGACGACACGCTCTCGCCCGCCCTCGGCCTGCTGCGCAAGCGCCACCTGGTGGTGCTCGCCTCGCTGCGCGAGGCGATCCTCGGGCGCGCCCTGTCGGCGCGCGTCGACAGCTTCGACCGCGCGGTCACCCACGCCGCGGCCGCGGATTACCTCGCGCAGCGCGAGCGCGCCTTCCGGCGCATCGACGCCGCGGGGGCCACCTGCCTGGATGTCGAGCCTGAGCGGCTCGCCATCTCGCTGGTGAACCACTACCTGGAGCTCAAACGCCAGGGCCGGCTGTAAATCGGGGTCAGAGCCCGATTTTCGTCGGGACTGCTCTAGCGGCATTGCAACAAGTCGTTGTTTTCTGTATAGTTCGCGCCTTTTCCGCAGCCGGATCCGCCATGAAAACCACGGGCCATCCCGATTACCAGCCGGTGATCTTCCTCGACACCAGCTCCAACCACAGTTTCCTCTCCCGCTCGGCGATCGACACCAAGGGCCGCGAGACCATGAAATGGAGCGACGGCCTGAGCTACCCGGTGGTCAAGGTCGAGGTGTCCTCGGAGTCGCACTCCTACTACACCGGCAAGCAGAAAATCGTCGACACCGCCGGACGGGTGGAGAAGTTCAAGCGCCGCTACACCAAGGCTGCGAAGAAGTAAGCCGCCCGGGCGCGCCTAGAATGCGCGCATGATTCCCCGCCTCGCGCTGCCGCCCGCACCCGCGGTGCTGGCGCTGATTGCGCTGGCCTTCATCGCGCCCGGCCTCACCGGGCACGATCCCTGGAAGTCCTTCGACGCGATCAGCATCGAGATCGCGCACCAGATGCAGCTGAGCGGCGACTGGATCGTGCCGCGCGTCGCCGGCGAGCCCTGGCTGGAGGACGCGCCGCTGTACCACTGGCTCGCGCTCGCCTTCGGAAAGCTGCTCGGCTGGGCGATCCCGTTCCACGACGCCGCGCGCCTGGCGAGCGGCCTGTGCATGGCGCTGGCCCTGTTCTTCCTGTACCGCGTGGCGGGCGCCGCCGGGCCGCTGCTGCTGATCGGCTCGATCGGCCTGTTCGTGCACGCGCACGAGGCGGTGCCGGACCTCGCCGCGCTCGCCGCCGTCTGCGCCGCCTACGCCGCGCTGCCGCGCGCGCACGAGCGGCCGCTGCGCAACGGCGCCGCCTTCGGCGCGGCGCTCGGCCTCGCCGTGCTGGGGAGCGGCTGGGTCGCGGCGCTGGCCCTCGGCGCCGCCGTGCTGCTCGCGCACACGGTTTGCGCCCCTTGGCGCGGCGCAAAGGCGCTGCCGTTCCTCGGCGCGGCCGCGGCCGCCTGCCTGCTGGTCGCCGCCAGCTGGCCATTGGCGCTGGCGCAGCGCTCGCCGGAGCTCGCCGCCGCCTGGTGGTCGCTCGCCACCGGGACACGCGGCCACTGGCTGTCCAACCTGCGCTACTTCGTGGGAATCTCGAGCTGGTTCACCTGGCCCGCGTGGCCGCTCGCCGCCTGGGCCCTGTGGGCCTTGCGCCGGCACTGGCGCGAGCCGCGCCTATTCGTGCCGGCGGCCGCCTTCGTGCTCACCTTCGCCGGCATCACCGTCGTGGGCCCGGACCAGGACATCACCGCCATCGCGCTGCTGCCGCCGCTCGCGCTGCTCGGCGCGGAGGGCGTGCAGCTCCTGCGCCGCGGCGCGGCCGCGGCGCTGGACTGGTTCGGCGTGATGACCTTCACCGTCTTCGCGGCGCTGCTCTGGCTGGGCTACGTCGCCATGATGACCGGCGTGCCGCCCAAGATCGCCCACAATTTCGTCAAGAACACGCCCGGCTTCGAAGCGCATTTCGCGGCGGTACCGCTGCTGCTCGCGCTCGCGCTGGCCGCGGGCTGGCTGTACATCGCGTTCTTCACCCCGCCCTCGCCGATGCGCGGCGTGGCGCGCTGGGCGGCGGGCGTGGCGCTGCTGTGGGGCAGCTTCGCCGCGCTGTACATGCCCTGGGCCGACTACCAGAAGAGCTACGGCAGCGTGGCGCTGCAGCTGCGCTCCAAGGTGCCCGCGGACGCGGGCTGCATCGCGCGGAAGAACCTGGGCGTGACGCCGCGTGCCGCGTTCAGCTACCACGCCGGCCTGCGCACCGTGCCGCTGAATGCGGCGCGGCCCGAGGCCTGCCGCCTGCTGCTGGTGCAGGGGCACCCGCAGGACGAGCGCGACGGGCCGAACGCGGCCTGGAGCAAGATCGCCGACGTCGGCCGCCCCGGCGACAAGGCCGAGCGCTTCCGGCTGTACCGGCTGGAGGCGAAATGAGCGCGCTGCCCGCCGTGCCGCCGACCGCCTGCCCGGCCTGGGCCAGGCTCGCCGCGCACGCCGGCAGCTGGCGCGACGCGCGGCTGGCGCAGATGTTCGCCGAGGACCCGCGCCGCGGCGCGCAGCTCACGGCGCGCGCGCCCGGGCTGACGCTCGATTACTCGCGCCAGCGCGTCGGCGCGCCCGGCCTGCAGCTGCTGGTGCAGCTCGCCGCCGAGCGCGGCTTTGCCGAATGGCGGCGCGCGCTCTACGCCGGGGAAAGAATCAACGCCAGCGAAGGGCGCGCCGCCTGGCACACGGCGCTGCGCGCCGGCGACGCCGCGCCCGCCGAGGTCAAGCAGGCGCTGGCGCGCATGCGCGCCCTGTCCGCGGAGCTGGCGGGGATCCGCCGCATCGTGCACCTGGGCACCGGCGGCTCGGACCTAGGGCCGCGGCTGGTGCTGGACGCGCTGCGCGAGCAGGCGCGCATCGAGGTGCGCTTCGCGGCGAACATCGACCCGCTCGATCTCGCGCGCGCGCTGCACGGGGCCGAGCCCGCGAGCACGCTCGTGGTGGCCGTGTCCAAGACCTTCGGCACCGCCGAGACACTCGCCAACGCGAAGGCCGCCAAGCACTGGCTCGGCGGCAAGGGCCGGCTGTACGCCGTGACGGCCAACGAAGCCGCCGCGCGCGCCTTCGGCGCCGCCGAAGTGCTGCCGATGTGGGACTGGGTGGGCGGGCGCTTCTCGGTCTGGTCGGCGGCGGGCTTCAGCGCGCTCGCCGCGCTCGGCGCGGACGCGTTCGGCGAGTTCCTCGCCGGCGCCAACGACATGGACCGGCATTTCCGCGAAGCGCCGCTCGAGCAGAACGTGCCGGCCCTGCTCGCGCTCCTCGGCGTGTGGAACGTGAACTTCCTGGGCGCGCAGAGCCATGCCGTGCTGCCCTACGCGCATGCGCTGCGCCTGCTGCCGGCCTACCTGCAGCAGCTGGAGATGGAATCCAACGGCAAGAGCGTGGACCGCGAGGGACGCGCCGTGGACTACGCGACCGCGCCGGTGGTGTGGGGCGCGGAGGGCACGCCGGGCCAGCATTCGTTCCACCAGTTGCTGCACCAGGGCACGCAGGTGGTGCCGGCGGATTTCATCGTAACGGGCGCGAGCGCGGAACTCGACGCGCACGCCGAGGCGCAGTCGCGCGCGCTCGCCTTTGGCACCGCGGACGCCGGCCTGCCGCCCGAGCGCCGCCACCCGGGCAACCGGCCTTCGAGCACGCTGCGCCTGGAACGGCTGGACGCGCGCAACCTCGGGCGGCTGCTCGCCGCCTACGAGCACAAGGTGTTCACCCAGGGCGTGATCTGGAACGTGAACAGCTTCGACCAGTGGGGCGTGGAGCTGGGCAAGGCCCTCGCCGACGAAATTCTGCACAAGAGGAGTTAGCACATGGACCAGGAAACCTTCAACTTGAGCATCCGCAAGTTCCTGAAAATGGTGGGCGTCAACTCGCAGCGCGAGATCGAGCAGGCAGTGCAGCAGGCGCTCGCTGCGGCCAGGCTGAAGGGCGAGGAAACCCTCGCCGCACGCATCACGCTGGAGATCCCCTCGCTGGGGGTCAGGGTGCCGTTCGAGGGCGAAATAAAGCTAAAATGATTTCATGAACAAGGCGCGCGAATTCGACCCGAGCGTGTTAGGTGAACTGCGGGCGCTGCTCGGCGAGCGGGTGACCGTGTCGGCGGGCATCCGCGAGCACCACGGCAAGGACGAGTCCTACTTTCCCTACGCACCGCCCGATGCGGTGGTGTTCCCGCACTCGACCGAGGAAGTGCGCGACATCGTCAACATCTGCCGGCGCCACCGCGTGCCCATGATCCCGTACGGGGTGGGCACCTCGCTCGAGGGCCACATCCTCGCCGTCCACGGCGGCGTGTGCGTCGACATGAGCCAGATGAACAAGGTGCTGGCGGTGCACGACCAGGACCTGGACGCGGTGGCGCAGGCGGGCGTGACCCGCAAGCAGCTGAACGAATACATCAAGCACACGGGCCTGTTCTTCCCCATCGACCCGGGCGCGGACGCCACCCTCGGCGGCATGGCCGCCACGCGCGCCTCCGGCACCAACGCCGTGCGCTACGGCACCATGCGCGAGAACGTGCTCTCGCTCAAGGTGGTGCTCGCGGATGGCCGCATCATCCAGACCGCGCGCCGCGCGAAGAAATCCTCCGCCGGCTACGACCTGACGCGCCTGTTCGTCGGCTCGGAAGGGACCCTGGGCATCATCACCGAGGTGACGGTGAAGCTGCACCCGGTGCAGGCGGCGATGTCGGCCGCGGTGTGCGCCTTCGCCACCGTGAAGGGCGCCGCCGACACCGTGATCCAGACCCTGCAGTCGGGCATCCCGATCGCGAGGAGCGAATTGCTGTGCGCGACCACCATGGCCGCGCTCAACAAGCACAACAAGACCAGCCACAAGGAAATGCCGACGCTGCTGCTCGAATTCCACGGCACCCAGGCCGGCGTCGTCGAGCAAGCCGAGATGGTGCAGGAGATCGCCAAGGAGCACGGCGGGCTGGATTTCCAGTGGGCCACCAAGCCCGAGGAGCGCAGCAAGCTCTGGGAAGCGCGCCACCACGCCTACTTCGCCTGCCTGCAGTTGAAACCCGGCTCGCGCGCGATCTCGACGGACGTCTGCGTGCCGATCTCGCGCCTGGCGGAATGCATCGTCGAGACCACCAAGGATATCGAGAAGGCCTCGACCCCGGTGCCGCTCTTCGGCCACGTCGGCGACGGCAATTTCCACCTCGTGATCCTGGTGGACCCCTCGAGCCAGAAGGACATGCAAGAGGCCAAGGCCTTGAACCAGCGGGTGGTGAGGCGCGCGCTCGCCATGGAAGGCACCTGCACCGGCGAGCACGGCGTCGGCCTGGGCAAGCAGGCCTACCTCGCCGAGGAACTGGGCGAGGCCGTGGACCTGATGCGGGACATCAAGCGCACCTTCGATCCGGAGAACCTGTTCAACCCGGGCAAGATGGTCCCGCTGTGAGCGCCGAG
>JBGPPD010000029.1:0-19562 GCA_041488375.1 Gammaproteobacteria bacterium
GGCCTCGATCTTCACGTACAGGTCGACGCCGGCGGGCGCCAGTTTGCCGATTTTCACCACGGGCGTATTGCCCACGGTCTCGAGGATGTTGGCGAATTTGCTCATGGCTTCACCTCCGAAGGGATAGCAGAACGAACATGGCGGCGACCGCGGCGGCCATTATGCCTGTGGCAAACCAGCCTAACACCCTCAAGGGCCGCTGGATCGCGAAGATGCCCATGACCGCCGGCCGGCCCGCGAGCAGCATCATCACGACCATGATCGGCACCGAAATCACGCCGTTGACGATGGCCGCCCACAGCAGCATCTTCATCGAATCGATGCCCGAGAGGTCGATGGCGACGCCCAGCAGCGTCGCCGCACTCAGGATGAAATAAAAGCCGCGCGCCTCCGCCAGCGTCAGGCCGAGGCCGATGGGCCAGCGGAAACTCTCCGCCACGGCGTAGGCCGCGGATCCCGCCAGCACCGGAACGGCGAGCAATCCGGTGCCGACGATGCCCGCCGCAAACAGCAGGAACGCGAATTCCCCGGCGAGCGGCCGCAGCGCTTCGGCGGCCTGCGCGGGAGTCCGAATGTCGGTGACGCCCGCGGCATGCAGGGTCACGGCGGCGGTCAGCATGATGCAGAACGCGATCAGGTTGGAAAAAATCATCCCGATGCAGGTGTCGAGCTGGATGCGCTTCAGGTGGGCGCGCGCCTGATCCGGGGCGTCCCTGAGCGGCTCGTCCCCGGGCGTCGCGCGCTGCTCCTCGACCTCCTGCGACGCCTGCCAGAAGAACAGGTACGGACTGATGGTGGTGCCCAGCACCGCCACCAGGACGGCGAGGTACTCGCCGTTGAACGACAATTTCGGCAGCAGCGCGCCGCCGGCAGCCTCCTCGAGGGGCACGTGCACCACCAGCACCGTCCCGACATAGGCGAACAGCGCCAGGGTGAGCCACTTCAGAATGGGCGCATAGCGCGGAAACGGGATGAAGACCTGCAAGGTGAGCGACACCAGCGCAAAAAGGACGATGTAGATGCTGCTGTTGCCGCCGACGAGCAGCTGCAGGGCGTCGCCCATCGCGCCGAGGTCCGCCGCGATGTTGAGGGTGTTGGCGACGAGCAGCAGGGAAACGATGAACACCAGCAGCGGCCGCGGAAATTGCGCGCGGATGTTGGCCGCCAGCCCGTGGCCGGTGACCCGCCCCAAGCGCGCGCTCACGATCTGGATCCCGATCATGAGCGGCGTGGTGAAGATGACCGACCACAGGAGCCCGTAGCCGAACTGGGCGCCCGCCTGCGAGTAGGTGGCGATGCCGCTGGGATCGTCGTCCGCGGCGCCGGTGATCAGCCCCGGGCCGAGCTTCTTCAGCAGCGGAACGTGGTCGACGCCGTGTTCGTCGTCAGCGGAGCGGTTCTGCGGACCCACGAATGGAGGAAATGCCCTGTTGTGTCGCCGCCCAGTCGCCGCCCAGCGCCTTCACCAGCAGCACGCTGGCGGCGATGTGCCTGCTCTGGACGCTGAGCGCCGCCTCCTGCGCCTGCAGCGCCACGGTTTGCGCCGTCACCACCTGCAGATAGCCGACGATCCCCGCCTTGTACTGGTTGACGGTGATGTCGAGCGACTGCTGCGCGGCCTTCACCGCCTCGGCGTGGATCGCCGCCTCGGACTCCAGGATCCGCAGTGCGGCCACGTTGTCCTCGACGTCGGCGAACGCCTGCAGCACGGTGCCGCGGTAGCCTGCGACGGTCTGGTCGTAGGCGGCGACCGCCTGTTCCGAGGCTGCCCGCCGCCTGCCGCCGTCGAACAGCGTGAACGCCAGCGCGGGGCCGACCGACCAGAAGCGACTCGGCTGCGTGAACCACTGCGAAGTCGTCGCGCTCTGGTAGCCATAGGCGGCGCCCAGCGTCGCGGCGGGAAAGAACGCGGCGCGCGCGACGCCGATCTGCGCGTTCGCCGCCTCGACACGGCGCTCCGCCGCGGCGATGTCCGGGCGGCGCTCCAGCAGGTCCGCCGGCACGCCGGCGGCGGGCACCGGCGGCGGCGTGGCGGCGAGCGTTCCGGGCGCGAGCGAAAAGCCGGACGCCGGCTTGCCGAGCAGCACCGCAAGGGCGTGCTCGAGCTGCGCGCGCTGCACGCCCAGATCGAGCGCCTGCGCGCGCGTCGCATGCAGCTGGGCCTCGGCCTGCGCGACGTCGGCGCGCGAGGCAACTCCCATGGCATAGCGGTTCTTCGTCAGGTCCAGCGTCTTGGCATAGGCAACGACGGTTTCCTCGAGGAGCTTCCTCTGCGTGTCCAGCGCGCGCAATTGGAAGTAGTCCAGCGCGAGCGCCGCCTGCGCCGAAAGGCGCGCGCTCATCAGGTCGCCCGCGCTCGCCTTGGTCGTCGCGTCGCCCGATTCCACCAGCCGCCGGATGCGGCCCCAGAGGTCCGCTTCCCAGGAGGCGCTGAGCGGCAGCGCGACGATGGCGCGCCGGGTGGTGGCGACGCCCGCGATCGGCCCGGTGGTCGAGGAAGGCATGGATTCCGTCCTCGATACCGAACCGCCGGCCTGCGGCCACCACTGGGAGCGCGACTGCTCGGCGAGCGCCGCCGAGACGCGCACCTGCGCCGCCGCCGCGGCAATGCTCTGGTTGGATAGGTCCACCTGCGCGATCAGCGAGTTCAGCTCCGGATCGCCGAACGCCTCCCACCAGTGGCCCCGCGGCGCGGCGTCGCTCGGCGCCGCCGGCTTCCAGTCGCCGGCCTCCTTGTACGCGGCGGGCACCTCCACCTCGGGGCGCACGTAGTCGGGCCCGACCGTGCATCCGCACAGCAGGACCAGCAGGCTCAGCATGCGGCTCATGGCGCTTTCCATTGCAGGCTCCTCCTGCCCCGCAGATCGCCGATCCGGCTGCGCAAGCGATCCAGGTAGACATAGATGACGGGCGTCGAGTAGAGCGTCAGCAGCTGGCTGACGATCAACCCGCCGACGATGGCGATGCCGAGAGGGCGGCGCAGTTCCGCCCCCTCGCCGAAGCCGATCGCCAGGGGCAGGGCGGAGAGCAGCGCTGCCAGGGTGGTCATCATGATCGGGCGGAAACGGATCAGGCAGGCCTCGAAGATCGCCTGCTCGGGGGCGAGGCCGCGGGCGCGCTGCGCATCGATGGCGAAATCGATCATCATGATGGCGTTCTTCTTGACGATGCCGATCAGCAGAATGATGCCGATCAGCGAGATGAGGTTGAGCTCGGAGCCCGCGAGCAGCAGCGCGAGGATCGCGCCCACGCCGGCCGAGGGCAGCGTCGAGAGGATCGTGAGCGGGTGCACCAGGCTTTCGTAGAGCATGCCGAGCACGAGGTAGACCGCGATCAGCGCCGTGAGGATCAGCAGCGGCTGACTGTCGAGCGAAGCCTGGAAAGCGCGCGCGGTGCCCTGGAAGGTGCCGTAGACGCCGGTCGGCACGCCGATGCGCTCCAGCGCCGCGTTCACCGCGTCGGTGGCATGCGACAGCGCTACGCCCGGGGGCAGGTTGAAGGAAATGGTCGCGGCGGCGAACTGGCCCTGGTGGCTGACGCCGAGCGGCGTGTTGGTGGTTTCGTAGCGGCTGAACGCCGACAGCGGTACCTGCACGCCGTTGGCGCCCCTGACATGAACGCTCTTCAGCGCCCCTGGATCCTGCCAGTACTGCGGCGCGGCCTCCATCACCACCCGGTACTGGTTGAGCGGGTTGTAGATCGTGGAGACCAGCCGCTGCCCGAAGACGTCGTTCAACGTCGCATCGATCATGCTGGTCGTCACCCCGAACCGGGCAGCGCTGTCGCGGTCGATGACCAGCGAGGTCTGCAGGCCCTTGTCCTGCTGGTCGGTGTTCACGTCGACCAGCTCGGGCAGCTCGGCGAGCGCGTTGCGCACGCGCGGCTCCCACTTGCGCAGGTCCTCCAGCTCGTCGGCGAGCAGCGTGAACTGGTATTGCGCGTTCGACGCGCGGCCGCCGATGCGGATGTCCTGCACCGGCACGAGGAACAGGTTCGCGCCCGGCTCCCGGGCGAGCGCGACGCGCAGGCGCGCCACCACCCGGTCGGCGGAAAGCCGGCGCTCCGGGAGCGGCTTGAGCGTGACGAACATGAAACCGCTGTTGCGGCCGCCGAAGCCGCCGCCGCCGGAGAAGCCGACCACGTTGACCACCGCCGGATCGCGGCGCACCAAGTCGATGAAATCGGCGAGCTTGCCGCGCATCGCCTGGAAGGAGATGCCCTGGTCGGCCTGGATCGAGCCGATCAGGCGCCCGGTATCCTGCTGCGGGAAGAAGCCCTTGGGTACGATCACGTAGAGGTACAAATTGAGGCCGACGGTGAGCGCGAGGATCAGCAGCGTGAGCGGCCGGTGGCGCAGCGCCCAGGCGAGCGTGAGCTCGTAGCCGCGCAGCGCGCGGGCGAAGGCTCCCTCGCTCCATCGGCTGAAGCGCCCGCGCGGCCCCGGCGCCGCGGGCCTGAGCAGCGCCGCGCACATCATCGGCGTGGCGGTGAGCGAGACGAGCAGCGAGATCAGGATCGCCGCCGAGAGCACGACGGCGAACTCGCGGAACAGGCGCCCCACGATGCCGCCCATCAGCAGGATCGGGATGAACACCGCGATCAGCGACAGGCTCATCGAGAGCACGGTGAAGCCGACCTCCTGCGCGCCGGCGAGCGCCGCGGCACGCGGCGCCTCGCCTTTCTCGATGCGCCGCGAGATGTTCTCCAGCACCACGATGGCGTCGTCCACCACGAAGCCCGTGGAGATGATCAGCGCCATCAGCGACAGGTTGTTCAGGCTGTAGCCGCACAGGGACATCACGCCGAAGGTGCCCACCAGCGACACCGGCACCGCGACGCTCGGGATCAGCGTGGCGCGCCAGTCGCGCAGGAACAGGAACACCACCAGGATCACCAGGGCGATGGCGATGAGCAGCGTGCGCTCGGTGTCGCGCAGCGAGCCGCGGATGGTCGGCGTGCGGTCGAGCACCAGGTCCACGTTCAGGCCGCTCGGCACGGAGGCGCGCAGCACCGGCAGCAGGCCCTTCACGCGGTCCACGGTCTCGATGATGTTGGCGTTCGGCTGGCGGTTGATGATCACCAGCACCGAGGGCCTGCCGTTGGCCGAGCCCGCATTGCGCAGGTCCTGCACCGAGTCCACCACCTCGGCCACGTCCGAGAGGCGCACCGGGGCGCCGTTCTTGTAGGCCACCACGATCGGCAGGTACTCGGCCGCCACCTTGGCCTGGTCGTTGGCGAGAATCTGCCAGTGCCGGCCGCCTTCCTCCAGCGTGCCCTTGGGCCGGTTGACGTTGGTCGAGGTGATGGCCGCACGCACCTCCTCCGGGCCGATGCCGTACTTGTAGAGCGCCTGCGGGTTGAGCTCGACCCGCACCGCGGGCAGCGAGCTGCCGCCCACCGTCACCTGCCCGACGCCCTGGACCTGCGAGAGCTTCTGCGAGAGCACCGTGGACGCCGCGTCGTACATCTGGCCCTGCGTCATGGTGTCCGAGGTGAGCGCGAGGATCATCACCGGTGCGTCCGCCGGGTTCACCTTGCGGTATACCGGGTTGCTCGGCAAGCCGGTGGGCAGGAGCGTCCTCGCCGCGTTGATCGCCCCCTGCACGTCGCGCGCTGCGCCGTCGATGTCGCGGCTCAGGTCGAACTGCAGCACCACGCGCGTCGCGCCGAGGGAGCTCGAGGAGGTCATCTCGGTGATCCCGGCGATGCGCGCGAGCGAACGCTCGAGGGGCGTGGCCACCGTCGCCGCCATGGTTTCCGGGCTGGCGCCGGGCAGCGTGGCGCTCACCGCGATGGTCGGGAAATCCACCTGCGGCAGCGGCGACACCGGCAGCGTGCGCAACGCCGCGGCGCCGGCGAGCAGTACCGCGATGGTGAGCAGCGTGGTGGCCACCGGGCGCTGGATGAAGGGCGCGGAAATATTCATGAACTGCGGCTGAAGCGGTCGAACCAGAGGTAGATCACCGGCGTGGTGAACAGGGTCAGCGCCTGGCTGAGCAGCAGGCCGCCGACCATCGCCACGCCGAGCGGGTGGCGCAGCTCCGAGCCCACGCCCGTGCCCAGCATCAGCGGCAGCGCGGCGAGCAGCGCGGCCATGGTGGTCATCATGATCGGGCGAAAGCGCAGCAGGCAAGCCTGGCGGATCGCCTCGCGCGGACTCTTGCCTTCGTTCCTCTCGGCATGCAGCGCGAAGTCGATCATCATGATCGCGTTCTTCTTCACGATGCCGATCAACAGGATGATGCCGATGATGGCGATGATGTCCAGGTCCTTGCCCGAAACCATCAGCGCCAGCAGCGCGCCCACGCCGGCCGAGGGCAGCGTCGAGAGGATGGTCACCGGGTGGACGTAGCTCTCGTAGAGCACGCCGAGCACGATGTACATGGTCACGATCGCGGCCAGGATCAGCAGCAGCGTGCTGGTGAGCGAGGACTGGAAAGCGAGCGCCGCGCCCTGGAAGCGCGTCTGCACGCTCTCCGGCATGCCCAGTTCCTGCGAGGCCGCTCGAATCGCCTGCACCGCGTCGCCGAGCGAAGCCCCCGCATTGCCGGTGCGGCCGAGGTTGAACGAGATCGTCGCCGCCGGAAACTGGCCCAGGTGGGTCACCACCAGCGGCGTCGTCTTCTCGACGATGCGCGCCACCGTGCTCAGCCGCACCAGCCCGCTGCTGCTCGAGTCGACGTACAGGTCCTCCAGCGCCGCCGGTCCGCCCTGGAACGCGGGCGATACCTCCAGCACCACCCGGGTCTGGCTGGTCTGCGTGAAGATCGTGGAAATCAGCCGCTGGCCGAAGGCGTTGTACAGCGCGTTGTCGATCGCGCCGGTGGTCACGCCGAGCCGCGCCGCGGTCGCGCGGTCGATCTCGACGTAGGCCTGCAGGCCCTGGTCCTGCTGGTCGCTCGCGACGTCGGCGAGCTGCGGCAGCGCTCGCAGGCGCTCGACCAGCCGCGGCACCCAGAGCGCGAGCTGCGCCGGGTCGGCGTCCTCCACCGTGAACTGGTACTGCGTGCGGCTCACGCGGTCCTCGATGGTCAGGTCCTGCACCGGCTGCATGTAGAGCGTGATGCCCTCCACTTTCGCCAGGCGCGCCTGCAGACGCCGGATCACGCCCGAGGCGCTGGCGTCGCGCGTCTCGAGCGGCTTCAGGTTGATCAGCATGCGGCCGCTGTTGAGCGTGACGTTGACGCCGTCCACGCCGATGTACGAGGACAGGCTCGCGACCGCGGGATCCTCCAGCACCGCGCGCGCGAGCGCCTGCTGGCGCTCGGCCATCGCCGGGAAGGAGATCGACTGCGGCGCCTCCGAGATGCCCTGGATCAAGCCGGTGTCCTGCACCGGAAAGAAGCCCTTCGGGATGATGACGTAGAGCAGCACGGTGAGCGCGAGCGTGCCGAGCGCGAGCCAGAGCGTGGCGCGCTGGCGCTCGAGCACCCAGTCGAGCATGCGGCCGTAGCCCGCGATCACGCGCTCGAAGAACGCGCCGCTGGCGCGCGCAAACCATCCCTGCTCCTGCGCCGGCACGCGGCGCAGGAACCGGGCGCACATCATCGGCGTCAGCGTGAGCGAGACCAGCGCCGAGATCAGGATCGCCACCGCCAGCGTGACGGCGAATTCGCGGAACAGCCGCCCGACCACCTCGCCCATGAACAGCAGCGGGATCAGCACCGCGATCAGCGACACCGTCAGCGAGATGATCGTGAAACCGATCTGCTGCGAGCCCTTCAGCGCGGCCTCGAGCGGCGTTTCGCCCTGCTCGACGTAGCGCGCGATGTTCTCGATCACCACGATGGCGTCGTCCACCACGAAGCCGGTGGCGATGGTGAGCGCCATCAGGGTGAGGTTGTTGATGCTGAAGCCGGCGAGGTACATGACCCCGAAGGTGCCCACCAGCGACAGCGGCACCGCGATGCTCGGGATCGCGGTCGCGGCGGCGTTGCGCAGGAACAGGAAAATCACCATCACCACCAGCGCGACCGCGATCGCGAGCTCGATCTTCACGTCGCGCACCGAGGCGCGGATGGTGGTGGTGCGGTCCGAGAGCAGGCTCAATTGCACCGCGCCGGGCAGCGCCGCGCGCAAGCGGGGCAGCAGCTGATTGACGCGGTCCACGACCTGGATCACGTTCGAGCCGGGCTGGCGCTGGATGTTGACCAGCACCGCGGAGGACTCGTTCGCCCAGGCCGCGAGGCGCACGTTCTCCGCATCGTCGATCGCCTCGGCGATGTCGCCGAGGCGGATCGCGCGGCCGGCCTTGTAGGCGACGATCAGCCTGCGGTACTCGTCGGCCGAGCGCAGCTGGTCGTTGGCGTCGATGGTGGAGGCGCGCGCCGGGCCGTCGAAGCTGCCCTTGGCCTGGTTGACGTTGGCCGCCGCGATGGCGAGGCGCAGGTCCTCCAGCGACAGCCCGTAGGCGGCGAGCGCCTTCGGGTTCGCCTGCACGCGCACCGCCGGACGCTGGCCGCCGGCGATGGACACCAGCCCCACGCCGGGCAGCTGCGAGATCTTCTGCGCCACGCGCGTGTCCACCAGGTTCTGCAGCCGCGGCAGCGGCAGGGTCTTCGACATCACGGCGAGCGTCAGGATCGGCGCGTCCGCCGGGTTCACCTTGCTGTAGATCGGCGGCATCGGCAGGTCGTTCGGCAGGAACGAGCCCGAGGCGTTGATCGCCGCCTGCACTTCCTGCTCGGCTATATCCAGGCTCAGTTCCAGCGTGAACTGCAGCGTGATCACCGAAGCGCCGCCGGAGCTGGTCGAGGACATCTGGTTGAGCCCCGGCATCTGGCCGAACTGGCGCTCCAGCGGAGCGGTCACCGACGAGGTCATCACGTCCGGGCTCGCGCCCGGGTACAGCGTCACCACCTGGATGGTCGGGTAGTCCACCTGGGGCAGCGCCGAGATCGGCAGCAGGCGGTAGGCGACGATCCCCGAGAGCAGGATGGCGAGCATGAACAGCGAGGTGGCCACCGGCCGCAGGATGAAGGGGCGTGACGGATTCACTGCTGCTTCTTGCCGCGCGGCTCCCGCTGTTTGCGCGCGGCCTTCGGCGGCGGGTTGTCGCGCACCACCATCTCCACCACCGCGCCTTCGCGCAGCTTGTCGACGCCGTCCACCACCACCAGCGTGCCCGGCGCCAGTCCCTCCTCGATCGAGACCATCTCGCCCTGGGCGGGTCCGAGCTGCACGCGCCGCACGCTGACGGCCTTGGTCCCGGGGTCGATCACGTAGACGAAGGTGCCGGGCGTGCCACGCTGCACCGCCGCCGCGGGGACCACCGTGGCGCCCTTTTTCGTGTCCACCAGCAGGCGCACGTTGACGAACTGGTTCGGGAACAGGCTCAAGTCCAGGTTGGCGAACTGCGCCTTGAGTTTCAGCGTGCCGGTTGCAGCGTCGATCTGGTTGTCCGCCGTGAGCAGCGTGCCGTTCGCAAGCTGCGTCTTGCCGGCGCGGTCGAACACCGTCACCGGCAGCTTCTCGCCCGCCTGCAGCTTCCTCATCACCGGCGGCAGGCTGTCCTCGGGAATGCTGAAGATCACCGTGATCGGCTGCAACTGGGTGATCACCACCAGGCCATTGGCATCGTTGGCGTGGACCACGTTGCCGGTGTCCACCTGCCTGAGGCCCAACCGCCCGCCGACCGGCGCGGTGATGCGGCTGTAGCCGAGCTGCAGGCGCGCGGTGTCGGCGGCCGCCCGGTCCATCTGCACGGTCGCCTCAATCTGGCGTACCAGCGATGCCTGGGTATCGAGCTGCTGCCTGGCGACCGAGTCCTGCCGGAACAGCGCCTCGTACCGGTCCAGGTCGAGCTGGGAGTTCTTGAGCAGCGCCCGATCGCGCGCGTACTGCGCCTCGGCCTGGGCGAGCGCCGCCGCGTAGGGACGCGGGTCGATCTCGGCGAGCAGGCTTCCTGCGCGCACCGCCTGACCTTCGCGGAACAGGATCTTCACCAGCTCGCCGTCGACGCGGCTGCGCACCGTGACGGTGGCCACCGGCGTCACCGAGCCCAGGCCGTCGAGCAGCACCGCGACGTCCTCGGTCGTCGCCGCGGCTGCTACGACCGGCACATTGCCCCCGCCCTTGGAAAAGCCGCCCTGGCCCGCCTTCGCGGGCGACTCGCCCGTGCGCGGCTGGCTGTAGAAGTAGTAGCCCGCCCCCGCGGCCAGCAGCAGGCCGAGCGCAAGCGGGCCGATCCATTTCCTATTCATGGCGGTCATTGAGCGCGCAGTAGAGCATAAAGGGCCAGAACCCATAGGCCTCGGTGAACCGTAGCAGGGAATAGGTGGCAGCCCCGGCCGCCAGCAGCAGCAGGCGGGCATCCGTCAGTAGAACCAGGCCGCCCTTGGCTGCCTCGAGCAGCGCTACCGTGCGCAGCGCGCTGGACAAACGCATGGACAGGATGTTAGCTGCGCAACCCGCAGACTGCTGGACCCGTGTGTAAGCAAACATTGCCGCTTTCCTTCATCGTGCTGACAGAGCCGCGGATGGCTGCCGCAGTCATTGCCATGATTGCCCTGATGTCACTAAGCTTCGCCAAACGCCATGTCCGGCCTGGAATCCCATCATGGAAGCACTGCTCATCTCAACTGGGGTCGTAGCACTTGCGGAAGTCGGCGACAAGACCCAGCTCCTGGCCTTCCTCCTCGCCGCGCGCTTCAAGAAGCCCGCCCCGATCATTGCGGGCATCTTGTGCGCCACCCTGGTCAATCACGGATTGGCCGGCGCGTTGGGTGCGTGGATCACCTCGGTGGTGAGCCCCGAGGTCATGCGGTGGGTTCTGGGGTTGTCATTCATCGCGATGGCGATGTGGGTCATGATCCCCGACAAGATCGAGGAGGAAGAAACACGGATGGCGGGACATCTGGGCGTTTTCGGCGCGACCCTGATCACCTTCTTTCTGGCCGAAATGGGCGACAAGACCCAACTGGCCACAGTTGCCCTGGCGGCACACTATGGCACGCCGCTAGTGGTCATCGCCGGCACTACGCTGGGCATGCTGGTGGCCGATGTGCCCGCGGTTTTTGCAGGCAACAGGTTCGCCGCAAGAATTCCGATGGCGCTGGTCCACTCCGTCGCGGCGGGAATTTTCACGTTGATGGGCCTGCTCACGCTGCTCAAAGTCGAGAAGCTGTTTGCGTAGGCACTGGCCGTCTGGATAGTGGGCCGGGTTGGAATCGAACCAACGATCAACGGATTATGAGTCCGCTGCTTTAACCCCTAAGCTACCGGCCCCCTTAAAGCAGAAGGGCCGCTCTCGCGGCCCTTCTTTTTACCCTTCCTGATCCAGGAAGCTCTTCAACCGCTCGGAGCGCGAGGGATGCCGCAGCTTCCTCAGCGCCTTGGCCTCGATCTGGCGTATGCGCTCGCGCGTCACGTCGAACTGCTTGCCGACCTCCTCCAGCGTGTGGTCGGTGTTCATCTCGATGCCGAAGCGCATGCGCAGCACCTTGGCCTCGCGCGGCGTGAGCGTGTCCAGCACTTCCTTGGTCACCTCGCGCAGGGAGGCGTACATGGCCGCGTCGTTCGGCGCGAGCGTGGACTGGTCCTCGATGAAGTCCCCGAGGTGCGAGTCGTCGTCGTCGCCGATCGGCGTCTCCATGGAGATCGGCTCCTTGGAGATCTTCAGGATCTTGCGGATCTTCTCCTCGGGCATCTCCATCTTCTGCGCCAGGGTCGCCGGATCGGGCTCCTGCCCGGTCTCCTGCAGGATCTGGCGCGAGATGCGGTTCATCTTGTTGATGGTCTCGATCATGTGCACCGGGATGCGGATGGTGCGCGCCTGGTCGGCGATCGAGCGCGTGATCGCCTGCCGGATCCACCAGGTGGCGTAGGTCGAGAACTTGTAGCCGCGCCGGTACTCGAACTTGTCCACCGCCTTCATCAGGCCGATGTTGCCCTCCTGGATCAGGTCGAGGAACTGCAGGCCGCGGTTGGTGTACTTCTTGGCAATCGAAATCACCAGGCGCAGGTTGGCCTCGGTCATCTCGCGCTTGGCGCGGCGCGCCTTGGCTTCGCCGGTGGACATCTGCTTGTTGATCTCCTTCAGGTCGCGCACCGGGATGCCGATCTTTAGCTGCACGCCGTGGATCTTGCCCAGCAGCTCGAGGATCGAGGGCTCCAGGCGGATCAGCGCCTCGCTCCACGGGTGGCCGGCGTTGATCTCCACCGACAGCCAGCGCTTGGAGCCTTCGGTGCCGACGAAGGCCTTGATGAAATGCTGGCGCGGCATCTGCGCCTTGTGCACCGAGATGTCGTGGATCTGGCGCTCGTGGCTGCGGATGCCGTCCACCAGGCTGCGCACGCTGTCGCACAGGCGCTCGACGGTGCGCGCGGTGAAGCGGATGGTCATCAACTCGGTGGAGATCTGGTCGCGCACCCGCAGGTAGTCCTTGTCCTTGGAGCCCTTGTTCTCCAGCACGCGCAGCATCTTCTCGAACAGCCGCCGGATGCGCGCGAATTTTTCCAGCGCCTCGCCGCGCAGCGCGAGGAGACTCGCCGACTGCGCCGCGCCCTCGTCCTCCTCCGACTCGCCTTCCTCCTCCTCGATCTGCTCTTCTTCCTCTTCCTCGCTCGCGGCCTCGGCCTTCTTCGGATCGAAGCTGTCCTTGGCGTTCGGGTCGATCAGGCCGTCGACCACCTCGTCGATGCGCAGCTCTTCCTTCTCCACCTTGTCGGCCAGGTCGAGGATCTCGCGCACCGTGGTCGGGCAGGCGCTGATCGCCAGGATCATGTGGCGCAGGCCCTCTTCGATGCGCTTGGCGATCTCGATCTCGCCTTCGCGCGTGAGCAGCTCCACCGAGCCCATCTCGCGCATGTACATGCGCACCGGGTCGGTGGTGCGGCCGAATTCGGAATCCACCGTCGAGAGCGCCGCCTCGGCCTGCTCCTCGACGTCCTCGTCGGTGGCGGCCGCCGGCGCCGTCTCGGCGGTGATCAGCAGCGTTTCCTGGTCCGGCGCCTGGTCGTAGACCTGGATGCCCATGTCGCCGAAGGTGGAGATGATGGCCTCGATCTGCTCGGCATCCACCAGGTCGTCGGGCAGGTGGTCGTTGATCTCGGCGTAGGTGAGGAAGCCCCGGTCCTTGCCCAGCTTGATCAGGGTCTTCAGGCGCATGCGCCGCGTCTCGGCGTCCTCCTTGGGCAGCACGGCCATCGCCGCGAGCCACTCTTCCTTCTTCGACTTGCGCCCGGGCCGGCCGCGGCCGGCTTTCGCCTTCAGTCCTTCGGCGAGCCTGGCTTCGAGCTGCTCGAGCGCCGCCTTGGCGCTCTTGATGGTGGGTTTCTTGGCCTTGTCGTCGCCCTTGCCGGGATGCGGCTTGGCCGCGGCCGGCGCCTTGGCGGGCTTGGCGGGTTTGGCGGGTTTGGCGGTCTTGAGGATTTTCCTGGCGGCCGGGCGCGGCTTCGCCGCAGGCCGTACGGCTTTCCTCTTTTTCTTCAATACCTTGATCGGCTTGGCTTTTTTCGCGACCTTGCGAGCGTGCTTTGCCTTGGACTTGCGCTTGGGTTTGGCCATTCTCGCCTCGTGCTCGCCCGCAAGCTGCCGGGCCGGAAAAAAGTGCGGGATTCTACCCCAAACAGCCCCTCAGGACCTCTGGGATTTCAACTGGTGCAACTCTTTGACGCGCTGGTTGAGCTCCACGTTCAATGCCGGGTTGCCGTCCACCTGCACCTTCAGCGCCTCGATCTCGCGGTGCTTGCGGCGGATGCGCAGCGCGATCTGCAGCTGGCGGAACTCGTGCGCGGCGCCTTCGGCGTCCAGGTTGTTGTCCAGCGCCGAGGCCTGCGCCCGGAACACGATCTGTTCGTACTCGCTGCCCTGGAAACGGTCCACCAGCATGCCGCCGCTGGGCGCTTCGCCGGCCGCGAGTTCGGTGGCGATGCTGCGCAGCGCGCCCGACTCCGGCGCATCCGCGTCGAGCAACCCCTCCTCCAGGTCGCCCACCAGCGCCGGGTTGACCAGCACGCAGCGCAGCAGGTTCTGCTCCTCCGAGGAAGGAGCCCGCGGTGCGGGCACTTTCCACGGCGCCCGCTGACGGTAGTTGGGGGCGCTGTCCGGCGAATACAAGCGCTCGACGTCCTGCGGCTCGACCTGCGCCAGGCGCGCGATCTCGCGGATCACCTGCAGCCGCAGGGCGGGAGCGGCGAGCCGCCGCACGTGGGGCATGGCCGCCATCTGGAATTGCGAACGCCCTTCGGGCGTGTCGAGCTCGAAGCGCGAGCGCAGCTCGCCCAGCAGGAACGCCGTCAGCGTCTGCGCCTCGCGCACCAGCCGCTCGAACGGCTCCCTGCCGTGGCGGCGCACATAGCTGTCGGGATCCTCGCCCTCGGGCAGGAACAGGAACTTCAAGGGCTTGGCGTCGCTGGCCAGCGGCAGGCTCACCTCGAGCGCGCGCCAGGCGGCCTTGCGCCCGGCGGCGTCGCCGTCGAACGCGTAGACGATCTCGTCGGCGACGCGCAGCAGCTTGGCGACGTGCACCGGCGTGGTGGCGGTGCCCAGCGTCGCCACCGCGTAGCCGACCTCGAACTGCGCCAGCGCCACCACGTCCATGTAGCCCTCGACCACCAGCGCTCGGCGCTCGGCGCGGATGGCGTCCGCCGCCTGCGCGTAGCCGTAGAGCTCGCGGCCCTTCTCGAACAGCGGCGTCTCCGGCGAGTTCAGGTACTTCGGCTCGCCCGCGCCGAGCACGCGGCCGCCGAAGCCGATCACCGCGCCGCGCGCGCTGAAGATCGGGAACATGACGCGGTCGCGGAAGCGGTCGTAGCGCTTGCCTTCGTTGTCGATCACCAGGCCGCACTCGACCAGCGCCGGCTCCTCGTAGGCGGGGAAAGCGCCCTTCAGCCCCTGCCAGTCGTCGGGCGCGTAGCCGATGCCGAAGCGGCCCGCGGTGCGGCCCTCCAGGCCGCGCCCCTTCAGGTACTCGATGGCGCGCGGGGATTTCTTCAACTCGTCGCGGTAGAACGCCATCGCCTTTTCCATCACCGGCGCGAGATCGGTCTCGCGCTCCTTCCTCTGCGCTTCCTCGGGCGTGCGCGGCTGCCACTCGGGCACCTGCATGCCGACCTGGGAGGCGAGATCCTTGATCGCGTCGACGTAGCCCATGCCGCCGTAATCCATCAGGAAGCCGATGGCGTTGCCGTGCTTCTGGCAGCCGAAGCAGTGGTAGAACTGCTTGGCCGGGCTGACGGTGAAGGAGGGCGTCTTTTCGCTGTGGAACGGGCACAGTCCCATGAAGTTGGCGCCGCCCTTCTTCAGCTGCACGTAGCGCCCCACCACCTCGACGATGTCGACGCGATTGAGCAGGTCCTGCTTGAAGGATTCGGGGATCAAAGCGAAATCGGGGTCAGACCCCGATTTTCACCCTCCGAGCTTGGCTTTCACAAGGCCCGAGACCTTGCCCATGTCGGCGCGGCCGGCGAGGCGGGGCCTGAGCAGCGCCATGACCTTGCCCATGTCCTTGACCCCGGCGGCACCGGACTCGGCCACCGCGGCGGCGACGGCCTGTTCCACTTCGGCCGGCGAGAGCTGCTGCGGCAGGTAGGCGGAAAGCACCTCGATCTCGAACTTCTCCACCGCGGCGAGGTCCGCGCGCGCCGCCTTTTCGAACTGGGCGATGGACTCGCGCCGCTGCTTGAGCATCTTCTCGATGATGCCGAGCACGTCCGCATCCGAGAGCTCGACGCGCTCGTCCACTTCCTTCTGCTTCATCGCGGCGAGCAGCAGCCGCACCGCCGAGAGGCGCGCCGCATCCTTGGCGCGCATCGCCGTTTTCATGTCTTCGGTCACGCGTTGTTTGAGGGTCATGGCAGCTCCAGAAACGCAAACGCCCCGGTGGGAAACACCGGGGCGCTGGCTGGCAATCCTTGGGTCGGGCCTAGTACAGCTTCGCCGGCAGCATCTGGCTGCGCAGGCGCTTGTGGTGGCGCTTCACCGCCGCGGCGAGCTTCCTCTTGCGCTCGGAGGTGGGCTTTTCGTAGAACTCGCGCGCGCGCAGCTCGGTCAGCAGCCCGGTCTTCTCCACGGTGCGCTTGAAGCGGCGCATCGCCACTTCGAAGGGCTCGTTTTCCTTGACGCGTACGGTCGGCATCCAATTCCCCGGAATTCGGAAAGGGCGAAATTGTATCAGAATCGCCCTGTGCTGATCCTGGGAATCGAGACCTCCTGCGACGAGACCGGCGTGGCGCTTTACGACGCCGCCGCGGGCGGATTGCTGGCGCATGCCGTGCATTCGCAGGTGGACATGCACCAGGCCTACGGCGGGGTGGTGCCGGAGCTCGCCTCGCGCGACCACGTGCGCCGGCTGGTGCCGCTCGCCCGGGGGCTGTTCGAGCGCTCGGGCCGCAGGATCGACGAGCTGCGGGCGCTCGCCTATACCGAAGGCCCGGGGCTCGCCGGCGCGCTCCTGGTGGGGGCTTCCTTCGCCCACGGGCTCGCGGCGGCGCTGGGCGTGCCCGCGCTCGGCATCCATCACCTGGAAGGCCACCTGCTCTCGCCGCTGCTCTCGGCGCGGCCGCCGCGGTTTCCCTTCGTCGCGCTGCTGGTCTCGGGCGGCCACACGCAGCTGATGCGCGTGGAAGGCGTCGGGCGCTACGAACTGCTCGGCGAGACGCAGGACGACGCCGCGGGCGAGGCCTTCGACAAGACGGCGCAGCTGCTCGGCCTGGGCTATCCCGGCGGGCCGGCGCTGTCCAGGCTCGCCGAGCATGGACACGCGGGGCGCTACCAGCTGCCGCGGCCGATGATCGCCAGCGGCGACCTGGAGTTCAGCTTCAGCGGCCTGAAGACGGCGGTGATGCTGCTGGTGCGCGGCGCAGCGCCGAACGAGCAGTTCTACGCCGACGCGGCGCGCGCCTTCCAGGAAGCGATCGTCGAGGTGCTGGTGGCGAAGTGCACGCTGGCGATGGAGCAAACGGGCCTCACGCGCCTGGTGGTCGCGGGCGGCGTCGGCGCCAACCGGCAGCTGCGCGCCGCACTCGACGAGAGCGCGCGCAAGCGGGGATACGACGTGTTTTATCCGGAACCGGAGTTGTGCACCGACAACGGCGCGATGATCGCGCTCGCGGCGGCGCTGCGCCTGGCGGCGGGCGCCGTGCCCGGCGGCGCCCATGCCTTCACGGTGCGCCCGCGCTGGGACCTGGCGGCGGCGCGCTAGCCTTCGCGCCGACGCGGCTCTCCTCGCCGCGCAGCAGCCGCCCGATGTTCTCCCCGTGGCGCCACACCAGCAGCAGCGACATGATCAGGACGCAAAGCGCTTGCACGCCCATGCCGTGGAACAGCGCGGTGAACAGCGTGGCGAAAATCGCCGAGACCAGGGCGGCCAGCGAGGAGTAGCGGAAGAACCCGAGGAGGATCGCCCAGGTGGCGAGCGTGCCCAGGCCGATGCGCCAGTCCAGGCCGAGCAGCACGCCCGCCGCCGTCGCCACGCCCTTGCCGCCCTGGAAGCGATGGAACACCGGGAACAGGTGGCCGACGAACACGGCGAGCGCCGCGAACGCCATGGCGCCGGGCACGTAGAGCGCAGCGAGGAACACCGCCAGCCAGCCCTTGCCGCCGTCGCCAAGCAGCGTCAGCACGGCGGCCGCCTTGTTGCCCGTGCGCAGCACGTTGGTCGCGCCCGGATTGTTCGAGCCGTAGCTGCGCGGATCGGGCAGCGCGAACAGGCGGCTCACCACGATGGCGAAGGAGACGGAGCCGAGCAGGTAAGCGCCGAGAATTGCCAGTGCCGTTTCCATTGCGCGGATTCTAACGCCGGCCCCTATAATCGTTCAGACATGGACGCCATCCTGATCCGCGACCTGCGCGTCGAGACGCTCATCGGCATCCACAAGCGCGAGCGCCATGTGGCGCAGACGGTGTCCATTGATCTCGACATCGGCCTGCCCGGCACCAGCGTGTTCCAGAGCGACAAGGTCGCCGACACCATCGATTACGAGCAGGTGGCGCTGAAGATCCAGGCGCTCGCCGCGAGCGGCCGCTACCGCCTGGTGGAGACCCTCGCCGAGCGCATCGCGCGGCTGCTGCTGGAGGAATTCGGCGCTCCCTGGGCGAAGATCTCGGTGGCCAAGATCGGCATCCTCGCCAACGCCAAGTTCGTCGGCGTGACCATCGAGCGCAAGCGCTAGCGCGCGGCGCTCGCTCCCGCGATGCGCCCGAATACCGCGCCGTTGGTGAGGCCGGTGCCGCCCGGGTAGTTGAAGTAGAAGATCCCGCCCACCAGCTCGCCCGCCGCGTACAGCCCCGGGATCGGCGCGCCGTCGGTGTCGAGCACCTGCGCGCCGGTGTTGATGCGCAGGCCGCCGAAGGTGAAGGTGATGCCGCAGGTCACCGCGTAGGCCTCGTAGGGCGGCGTGTCCAGCGTATTGGCCCAGTTCGATTTCGGGATGGCGAGGCCCCGGGTCCCGCGGCCGTCCTTCACGTTCGGGTTGAACGGGATGTCGGTGCGCACCGCGGCGTTGTAGGCCTTCAGCTCCGCGAGCGCGGCCTCGGCGTCCACGTCGTCGAGCTGCTTGACCAGCTCCTCGAGCGAATTCGCGGTGCGCCGGGTCACTTGGCGGATCTTGTACTCGTCGCGCAGCTGCGCCTTCACCTTGGCGTCGAAGATCTGCCAGGCGAACTGCCCGGGTTGCGCGAGGATCACGCGCCCGTACTTGGCGTAGGTGTAGTTGCGGAAGTCCGCGCCCTCGTCCACGAAGCGCCTGCCCTGGGCGTTGAGGTACACGCCCCAGGGGTAGGAGTGCTTCTGGAACTGGTCGCCCACCGCGAGGTCGCCGAATTCCGGCGCGTTGCGCTCCCAGGCCACGGCGTGGCAGCCCGACCAGTTGCCCGCGGGCGCGGCGCCGGCCTCGAGCGCCATGCGGATCACGTCGCCGGTGTTGAATCTCGTGCCGCGCACCTTGGCCAGTTCCCAGCCGGGTCCGAGGTAGCGCGCGCGCCATTTGGGATTGGCCTGGAAGCCGCCCGCGGCGAGCACCACGCTCTTGGCGTGCACTTCGACCGTCTTGCCGTTTCGCTTGACGCGCACGCCCTTCACGCCCGCGTCGTCCGTGACCAGGCCGACGGCGCGCGCGGAATACCAGACCTCGATGCCGTTCTTCTTCGCCGCGTTGCTGAGCGACTCGACCAACCCCGGCCCGCCGCCCACCGCTTCCACCGTGAGGCCGCCCCAGAACTTGAACTTGCCCCCGATGTTGAAGGCCTGGCGTCCCCAGGCGGCGGTGAAGCGCACGCCCTTCGTGCGCATCCACGCCACCGTGTCGAGGCTGCGCTTGACCAGCAGCTCGGTCAGGTCCGGATCGCAGCGGTACTCGGTGACGCGCGCCATGTCGTCGAGGAACTGCTCTTCGGTGTAGGTGCCGAAGTCCGTGCGCGCGATTTCCTCCGCGGACAGGTCCGGCATCGCCTTCTTCAGGTCTTCCACCCCGGCGTAGGCGACGCGCATCAGGCCCGCGGTGAAGCGCGAGTTGCCGCCCGACTCGTCCTCGGGCGCGCGCTCGAGCACCAGCACCTTGCGCACCTTCTCGCGCGCGGCGAGCGCCGCGCAGAACGCGGCGTTGCCCGCGCCCACCACCAC
>JBGPPD010000030.1:0-19519 GCA_041488375.1 Gammaproteobacteria bacterium
GTACTTGCCGAGCTGCGAGGGAATTGCCGCCGTTGTGCGTTTCGCCATGCGGGAGCGGGGCGCCTCAGCCCTCGAGCATCTTCATCGCCTGCACCAGGCTCTTCTTCATGCGGTTGAACGACTGCGTGAGCACGCCGATCTCGTCCCGGCTGGCGACGCGAAAGTCGCCCGCTTCCATGTTCTCGCCCTGGCTCACCTGGTCGGCGAATTTCGACAGGCGCGTCACCGGCCGGATCACCATGAACCACAGCATGAGGTTCAGGGCGACGAAGATGAACGCGAACACCGCGGTCAGCGAAACCATGAAGGTCTTGAACGCCGCATTGGCGCGCGCGATCGGCACCTCGGTGGGCACCGACACGATCTGCGCGCCGATCACCTCGTTCACCTTCCAGCCGAAGCCGTTGGCCGGGCCGTACTTGTCCACCAGCGTCTTGGGCGCGGCGTCCACGGTGGAGTGGCAGTACAGGCAGCTTTCCTGCTTGATCTGGATCGGGCGCGCGATGTAGAACGACTTGCCGACCGGGGTGTCGCGCTCGCCGACCAGCTCCGGCTTGTCCGTGGCGTTGCGGAACTGGTGGACGATGTCGGCCTCCCAGTCGTTGGCGCGGTTGCTCGGGTTGGTGGGGTTGAGCGTCGCTTCCTTGTAGTTGTAGTCGGGGAAGGACTTGCGCAAGCCCTTGAACACCTCCGACGCCGAGTAGGCGGGCACCGATTGCGGCAGGAACGTGTACTTCATCTGCGTCTGCAGCAGCGGTCCCACCTGCGTCGAGGTGTAGGCGCGCGTGGCGAGCGCGGACTCCATCACCAGGCGCGCGTTGAGCACGATCTCGTCGCGCGCGTTCTTCTGCAGCAGCTCGCTGGAGACGAATCCCGCGGCGGCGAGCCCGATCAGGAACACCGCCAGGAACACCAGGTTGAACTTGATCACCAGCTTCATGGCGAGGCTCCTTGCATGGGATGGGCGTCAGCGCTTGCCGGCGGAGGGAGCCGGCGCGGGCGCGGGTGCGCCGCGCGCCGCCTCCGGTTCTTTCGGCAGGTACTTCTCGGGGAACAGGACCGGGTCCCATTCCGGGTGGAAGCGCAGGTTCGCGACCAGCGCGGCGCGAAACGCCGGATCGTCCGCACGCGGCTGAAAGCGCGCCAGCATCGGCCGGCGAACTGGCAGCGGCGCCTTGAGCCAGGTCTCGACCTCGGCGTAGCTCACCGCTTCGAGGCGCCGCGGCTGCACCTGGCGGTCCTTGGTGCGCGCCATGCGCGAAGGCAGCGGGTCGAGGAACACCTTGGGCAGGGCGCCGATGAAGGCCGGGGAGGGGCGCGGCGCCACCACCGCCTTCTGCCCCGCCTTGACCGTGTAGAACTCCCCGCTCGTCAGGCGCAGGGGTGCGGCAGCCTCGCCCGTGGCGTGCCGCCCGAGCACGCGGGCTTCGCCGCTCTCGACGAACAGCGAGCCCCCGGCGCCGTCCAGCACCATGACCACGATGCCTTCCGTGCCCAGCAGCGTGAACTCGGGCGTCGCGATGCGCTGGCGCGCGCCGGCCTTCACGGCCGCGAGCTTGAGCTCGCCCTGCGTCACGTAGAAGTCGGCGGCGGCCTGCTTGCCGCGCGGCAGCGAGGAGGCGAGCGCTCGCGTCTTGGGGCCGAGCGCGAGCGCCGCACCGCCCGTGAATTCCATTTGCGCGAGCCCTTTTTCGCCGACTTCGAGGATGTCGCCGGACTGCAGCCGCACGCCCTCGGCCAGGGTATGGCGCGCGACGCCGCGCACCAGCGTCGCGGGTCCCTCGAGGAGCGTGACGATCGTCACCGGGTCCGCTGCGGCGGCAGCCAGCGGACTGGCGAGTATCGCCAATGCCCAGCGCCTCATCAGCACGAATCGCAATCGATTCCCCTTCCCCCGAAACCTGCAGCGTGGCCATCCACCCTCGCGCCTTGCAAAATCAAAGGCTTCGAGCAGCGCAGGATACTAGGCGCCGCATGGAAAGCCTGTCAATCTAGCAATCATGCCGCCCAACAAGACTTCCTGCGCCGTCCTGTTCGTCGACATCAGCGGCAGCACGCGCCTGTACGAAACCGTCGGCGACGAGCAGGCGCTGGTGCGCGTGGGCCGTTCGCTCGCGATGCTCTCGCAGGTGTGCGCCGATTGCGGCGGCAAGGTCATCAAGACCGCGGGCGACGGCGCGATGTGCAAGTTCGAGACCGCGGAAGCCGCGCTGCGCGCTTCGCGCCTGATGCAGGAGAAAACCGCCGAGCAGGGGGAGGCGGGCACGCCGGGCCTGGGCATCCACATCGGCTGCCATTTCGGCCCGGTACTGGAGAACGCCGGCGACCTGTTCGGCGACACGGTGAACCTGGCGGCGCGCGTCGCGGGCCTGGCGAAGAGCGGGCAGATCATCACCACGGCGGACACCGTCACCCGGCTCTCGCCCGCGCTCGCCGAGCGCGTGCGCAAACTCGACGGCGTGCCGGTGAAGGGCAAGCGCAAGGCAGTGACGATATTCGAGTTCCTGTGGCAGGACAGCGACGAGCTCACCGCGCTCAGCACGCGCATCGTCGAGGGCCGCGCGGCGCATCTGTCGCTCGCCTACGAGGGCCGCAGCTGGCGCTTCGAGGGACCCGGCGAACTCACGCTCGGCCGCGACGGCACCTGCGACATCACCGTGGGCGACCGCAAGGCCTCGCGCCTGCACGCGCGGGTGGAGCGGCGGCGCGACAGGTTCGTGCTCATCGACCAGAGTTCCAACGGCACCTGGGTGCACATCGCCGGGGAGGCGGAGGTGGTGGTATTGCGGCGCGAGGAGCTGATGCTGCGCGCGAGCGGCGCGATCGGCCTGGGCCACAGCCCCGACGACGGCCAGGGCGCGCCGGTGAAGTTTTCCTGCGGCTAGGCGGCGCGCCCGGGCTACTTCGGCTTGCCGACGCCGAAATCGATGTGCACGTTGTCCAGGTTGACCGAAGCCTTGGCCTTCGCGTCGCGCGCGGCGATGGCGGTGGGGTTGAACTCGTAGTTCGCCGCCGCGAACACCTCGGCCAGCTTGAAGCTCATCTGCGCCAGCATCTTGGGCTGCGGCTTCTCGCCGCCGCTCACGCTGTAGGCGCGGCCGGCCATCTCGATGAACAGCTTCTCGGCCAGGACTTCGATCGGGTCGTGCGGCACTACGGGGGCGGCCTTGTCCGGTGCGCTCATGGCATTCCTCTGGATCCGTGCAGGCCACATGCTACCGCGCCCGGGTTTCGGATTGGCGCAAGCTGCGGTAGGCTTTCCTCCGTCATCGGGTCCCGGGGAGGCGAGGGGATGAACCTGCAGGCGGTGCTGTCCAAGACGACAAAGGGCGTGGAGGAGATCGAGACCCGCAAGCACAAGCTCGACCAGCGCTCGCGGGCGCTGCTGATCGTCGTGAACGGCAAGTCCACCGCGGCGGAGCTGATGAAGAAGTTCGAGCAGATGGGGGATGTCTCGCCCGTGCTCGAGAAGCTGCTGGCCAACGGCTTTGTCGCGGAAGGCGCGGGCGATCGCTAAGGATCTGCTCGGTTAGCGTCAACCGCCCGCGCCCCCGGGGCGTTGCTCCCGGGCATGGCCCGGCAAGCCTGTCCGCAGCAGCCCGGCGTCGCGCTGCACCTGGTGCAGCGCGGCCACATTGCCTGTTTTGCCGGTGACCACGAGCGCCTCGCCTACCTCGAGCGCCTGCGCAAGTTCTCCGCGGGCCTCGAATGCCCCGTGCACGCCTACGTGCTGATGGGCAACCACGTGCACCTGCTGCTCACGCCGGCGCGCGCCGGCGGCGGCAGCGCGCTGCTGCGCGAGCTCGGCGCGGGCGCGGCGGAGCTCGACGCCACGCCGGTGGTGGCGCCGCGCTACCTGCTGCAATGCATGCGCTACATCGAGCTGAACCCGGTCAGGGCGGGGCTGGTCGGCGATGCGGCCGACTACCGCTGGTCCAGTTACCGCGCCAACGCCCTGGGCCGGGACGACCCGCTGGTCAGGCCGCACCCCTGCTACTACGCGCTCGGGCGCACGCTGCAGGCGCGCCGCGCCGCCTGGCGCGCTAGGACCCGCGGATGACGACCAGGTTGTTCACCACCGAGCGCACGCCGTCCACCTTGGCCACGAAAGCGGCGATCTTGCGGCTTTCCTCGGGCGCGGACGCGGTGCCGTACAGGGTGGCCACGCCGTCGGCGACGGTGACATCGACGCCCTGGGCATCCAGGTTCTGCGCGTTGCGCAACGCCGACTTGATTTTCGCGGCGAGCGGCTCGCTCGCGGTGGTCAGCGGCGCGGCGGGCGGCTCCGCCGGCTTGGCCGCCGCGACGGGCGCCGGAGCGGCGGGCGCCTTCGGGACTTGGGCGACCGGCTGCGGCTTGTCGCAGGCCGCAAGGGCAAGAATGACCAGGATTGCGAACGGAAGTTTGCGCATCGTGAAATCCCCGTGACGTGGTCAGGCTTCGACCGCGTGCGGTGCGCGCGAGTTCACGGCGCCGGCGTCGCCCCGTGGCGACGCTATTTCAGGCGTTCGGTCAGCAGGCGCAGGCGCTCGGCGAGGCCGTAGAGCATTTTCTCGGCGAACGCCGGGCTGACTTTCACCAGCTCGAGGAACGCGGTGCGGCCGATCGGCTGCAGCACGCAGTCGGTCTCGGCCTGCACGCTCGCCAGCCGCGTCGACTGGTCGAGCAGCGCCGCCTCGCCGAACACGCCGCCCGGCCCGATGCGCTCCACCATGCTGCCCTCGATGGTGACCGCAACGCGGCCTTCGAGCACGGTGTACATGCGCACCCCGGTCGAGCCCTCCTTGATCACCATGGCGCCCCGGTCGAAGTAGATCGGCGGGTCGTTGGCCAGGCCCTGCACCAGGTCCGCGAGCTGGCGCTTGTCGAACACGGCGGCTTCCTTCCACTGGCCGCTCACCGAAAGCTTGCCCTCGTCGCGCAGCGCCGCAATGGTCTGGCGCAGCCGGCCGACCATCACGCTCATCAGCATCAGCGCGAAGCCGGGCTTGCGCATCAGCGCGGCCTGGAACTCGCGGTCATCGAGGGCGATCACGCGGCAGGCGGTCTTCGCCACCGCGCCGGCACTGCGCGGCGCGCGGGTGATCGAGGCCAACTCGCCGAACACTTCGCCTTTCTTCACGCTGCCGATGGCCTTTTTCTTCGCCACCAGGCTCACTTCGCCGTCGTAGACGTAGTACATCTTGTCGCGCTGCAGCAGGATCGCGCGCGACTTCTCGTGCTCGCGGAAGATGGTCGCCCCCGGCGGGAATTTCTCCGGCCTGCCGGCGGATTTGAAGAAGTCGAGGGCGACCGCGGGGTCGTACAGCGAATTGGGGGAGGCCATGGCCGCAGAGTATCGCCGGGAAACCGCGCCGCCGCACGCCACTATGTCACATGGGCGGCACGACCCCGTTCAGGCCGACCGCGATGCGCTGCGCCAGCAGGCTGCCGTCGGGCTGGCGCTGCGCCGCGCCGATGAAGCAGTGCTCGCCCGCCACCACCGCGCCGCGGTCCGCGGGCACGAAGGTGATGATCGGCGTGCCCTCGGGCACCAGCACCTTGCGCTCGCCTTCCTTGTACTTGAGCAGCAGCGTGCGCTCGCCGGCCGAGGCCGACACGTCGGCGACCGTGGCATTGGTCATCATGCTCTGCGGCTTGAGGTCCCAGCCGAAATGGCCTTCGAGGAAGCCGCGCATCGCTTCGGGGAACAGCAGGACTTCCAGCGCCACCAGCGCGCCGTCGCGCTCGCCGAAGGTGGCGGTGCCGACGTACTTGCCCGGCGTCAGGTCTGCGAGCGCGGCGTTCACCACGCCGGAGACCCCGGCGTTGTCCGCCAGGCGCACGCTCAGGCGCTCGCCGTCGCGCGACTTGACCGTCAACACGGCGCCGTCCACCTTTTCGATCTGGCCGCGCACGCGCAGGGGCGGGGCGCTTTGCGCGTGCAAGGCGGCGGCGAAAGTCACGAGCAGGGCGGCGGCGAACAGGCGTTGCAGGACCATGGAGTTCTCCTCGGTGGGTGGCAAAGCTAACACCGGGTCGCGGCGAAAAATCCACTGACGGCCGCGTCAGCTAGAATCGGACCCAAGGAGAACCCGGAAATGACCCTCTCGATGTACCAGGCGAGCGCGCCGCGCTTCGCCAACATGCTGAAGAACCTGTCCGCCATCCTCGACAAGGCGCAGGCGCATTGCGACGCGAAGAAGATCGACCCGCTGGTATTGACCTCGTGCCGCCTGTTCCCGGACATGCTGCCGTTCACGCGCCAGATCACCATCGCCTGCGACACGGCCAAGGGCGCGGTATCGCGCCTGGCCGGGGTGGAGATCCCGAAGCACGAGGACGTGGAAACAACGCTCGAGGAGCTCAAGGCGCGTATCGCCAAGACGGTGGCCTTCCTCGAGACGTTCAAGCCGGCGCAGCTGGACGGCACCGAGGAAAAGAGCATCGTGCTCAAGCAGCGCGCGCGCGAGGTGACCTTCAGCGGCCTGCAGTACCTGCTCGGCTCCGCGCAGCCGAACTTCTACTTCCACGTCGTCACCGCCTACAACATCCTGCGCCACAACGGCGTGGAGCTCGGCAAGAGCGACTACATCGGCCAGCCCTGATTACTGATCGGCGCGGTGGTGCTTGACGAAGTCCGCGGAGTCCAGCGCCGCGCCGATGAACGGCCCCTGCACGAGGTCGCAGCGCAGCTCCCTCAGGCGCAGCGCGGTAGCCTCGTCCTCGACGCCCGCCACCACCACCTCCAGCTTCAGGCGGTGCGCGAGTTCGATCAGCGACTGCACCAGGGCGAGCTTCTGCGGCGACTCCAGGATGTTGCCCACCGACGCCAGGTCGACCTTCAGCTCGTGGAACGGCAGCGTGGCGAGCCAGGCGAGCGAGGCGTAGCCGGCGCCGCGGTCGTCCAGGCAAAGGCGCACGCCGGTTTCGCGCAGCCGCTGCAGCGTCTCCACCGACTCCAGGCTGCGCGCGAGGATCGCGGTTTCGGTGATCTCCAGCGCGAGGCGGCTCGGGCGCAGGTTCCAGGTCTTCAGGGCGCTGGCGACGAACTCCGGCAGGTCGGGCTGCCGCAGGCTCTTCGCCGACAGGTTCACGCCGACGCGCAGGTCCAGGCCGGCGGCATCGCGGAACTCGCGGCAGTTGCGCAGCGCGCCGTTCACCAGCCACAGCGTCACCTCGTTCACCAGGCCCGCGGATTCCGCGGCGGCGATCGCCTTCTCCACCGGCACGCTGCCCAGGTCGCTGTCGCGCCAGCGCAGCTGGCTCTCGGCGCCGACGATCAGGCCGGTGCGCAGGTCCACCTGCGGCTGGAACACGATGTCCAGCGCGTCCTGCGCGATCGCCGCCCGCAGGCGGTTCTCGTACAGCAGCAGCTCGGCCTCGTCGCGCTCCTGCTCCACGGCGTACACCGCGAAGCGCTCCGGCCGCTCGCGCGCCACGCGGCTGGCGGTGCGGGCGCGCTGCAGCAGGCTCACCGCGTTGTCGCCGTCGTCCGGAAATACCGCGATCCCCACCGCCGGGCGCGCGTAGACCTCGTGCACGTCCACCCACAGCGGCGCGTCCAGGGTGCGCAGGATCTTCTCCGCCGCCAGCACCGCCACGCCGGGGCTCTGCACGGTGGCGAGCACGCAGGCGAACTCGTCGCGCCCGGGCTCGCCCAGCAGGTCGCTGGACCGCAGCACTTCGCTGCGCAGCCGCGCGCCGAGGCGGTCGCGCACGCCATCGCCCACCATGTAGCCCCACACCCCGTCGATGCGGCCGATCACGCCGCAGTCGACGAACAGCAGCGCGAACTGCTGGCCGTCGGCCAGGCGCTGGCCGACGCAGGCATCCAGCCGCGCCATGAAGGCGCCCTGGCCGGAGACGCCGGTGCCGCGCGCGTGCGCGCCGCGCACCGCGACGTCGGCCAGCAGGGCAAGCTGGGCCGCGCACAGCCGCTCGGTCGCAGAGAGCGCCGCCTCGCAGCGCGCCCGGTCGCGGCCGAAGACGCGCAGCGCGCCGGCGCGCAGCAGGTCCTGCAGCGGGAGGCAGTCG
Source organism: Gammaproteobacteria bacterium (assembly GCA_041488375.1). GTDB lineage: Bacteria > Pseudomonadota > Gammaproteobacteria > Burkholderiales > SG8-39 > JAABQT01. Next base: position 8,017 of record JBGPPD010000030.1, read on the forward strand.
CGCTTGGCGCGCTCGATCGGCTCCTCGGGATTGAGCGTCGCCGCCCAGTCGCCGAGCAGGCGGTGCAGCGATTCGCGGCCGAGCGCGCCGAGGGACAGCGCGGTGACCAGCGCGCGCTGCGGCTCGGACATGCCCACCGGGAGCAGGGGCAGGAAGAACGGCGAGGTGGCGGAGGACAGGGCGCTCTCGCCGCGCACCGCCTGCAGCGATTCGGGCGCCTGCTGCTGCAGCGCGGCGCCGAGCGAGTCCAGCGCCGCGATGGCCTCGTCGCCGAGGCCGAACTCGCGCATCAGGTGCTGGATCTCGGCGCCTTCCAGCGCCGCGCTCACAGGAACAGCTCGCGCGTGTCGATCCTCACGGTGGTCTGGTCGAGCGTGCGGCGGATGCGGTAGGGCTCGTCCGGCGAGGCCATCGGCTCGTTCACCAGGTCGAGGATCTTGTGCGGGTGGATCGGGTTGCCGTTGGCGTCCTGCACCACCATCACGCGCGGCTGCAGGCGCTTGACCAGGTTCTGCGTGATCACCACCCCGACCTCGCCGGTGTTGAGCTCCACCACGCTGCCCACCGGGAAGGCGCCGACGCACTGGATGAACTGCTCGACCAGCGCGGCGTGGAACTGCGTGCCGCGGTTCTGGAACAGCACGTTGAGCGCGTTGGACGGCGGCATCTGCATGCCGTAGGGCGAGGGCGCGGTGAGCATGTCGAAGGTGTCGACGATGCCCGCGATGGCGCCGGTCTGCGAGATCGCGCTGCCCTTCAGGCCCCGGGGGTAGCCGCTGCCGTCGTAGCGCTCGTGGTGCAGCGAGGCGAGCCCGGGCAGCTCGGCGGGCAGGCCGGCGGTCTGGCTCAGGATCTCCACGCCGTGCGTGACGTGGGTCTTGAAGATCGCCTCTTCCTCGCCGTTGAGGTCGCTGCGCCGCGCCGGCATGCCGGGCGTGAGCTTGAGCATGCCCACGTCCTGCAGCAGCCCGATCAGGCCGAGCAGCTCCAGGCGCTCGCGCTCGAGCTGCAGGAAGCGCCCGAACACCGTCATGTACACCGACACCTGCGTGGCGCGGTTGAGCGTTTCCTGCGCCTTCTCGCGCATCGTGATGAGCAGCATCATGGCGTCGGGGTTGCGCACCACGCTGTCGGTGATCTCGGTCACCGCCTGCTTGGCACGGCCGCCGTCGAGCGCGCTGCCGGTGACCACCGCCCGCGACATGGTCTGCACCACGGAGGTGGTCTGCGTGAAGACGGTGCGCGCGCGCGGCAGCTCGTCCTCCACCGTGGCAAGCTCCTTGTACACGATGCTGCCGCGCACCTTCTCCTTGGACTGCTCGGCGATCACCGAGCGCGTCGACGGCGGCAGGGTGAGCAGCTTGGGCGCCACCACCAGTTCCATCTTCTCCGGGTCGACGTAGACCTTCTTGCAGTATTTCTTCAGCGCGGCGAGCTGCTGCTCGGTCTTCAGCACGAAGCCCTGGAACACGAACGGGGTCTCGATCCACGGGCGGTCGAGCCTGGCCACGAACATGCCGAACTCGAGGAACTCGACCGGGACTTCCTTGTGCGCCATGTTGGTGCCTAGAGTCGCGCTGCGTGGATCGGACGGTAGGAGTGGCGGATTTTCGTTCGGCCGCGCGCTCTCGGCAAGCGCCGCGATGCAGTAACATGCCGTCCGGGGAGCCGATCGGAGGAAAAGCGACGGTGTCGGAAGTCATGGATCTGGGCCTGAGCCTGCAGGTCGGGAAGTACGACGTCCAGAAGATGCTGGGCAAGGGCGCCACCGGCACCGTGTATCTGGCGAGGGACACCTTCTCGGGCCGTGAAGTGGCGCTGAAGACCATCGAGCCGGAGGTGTTCCGCGACCCCGAATTCGGCACCGTGTACCGCTCGCAGTTCCTCAACGAGGCCTCGCTCGCCGGCAAGCTCAAGCACCCGCACATCGTCTCGATCCTCGACGCGGTGGTCGGCGAGGACTCGGGCTACATCGCCATGGAGCTGGTCACCGGCGGGGACCTGGCGGCCTACACCAAGCCCGACAAGCTGCTGCCGGTGGCGGACGTGCTGCAGATCGGCTTCAAGGTCTGCGGGGCGCTCGACTACGCCTTCCGGGAAGGCATCGTGCACCGCGACATCAAGCCGGCGAACCTGATGCTCGCGCGCGGCACCGACGTGAAGATCGCCGACTTCGGCGCCGCCACCCTGCGCAAGAGCCACGTGGTGCAGACGCAGATGATGGGCTCGCCCTACTACATGTCGCCGGAGCAGATCGCCGGCGCGCAGCTCACCCACCACAGCGACATGTACGCCCTGGGCGCGGTGCTCTACGAGATGCTCACCGGCCAGCGGCCGCTGCGCGCGGAAAACCTGGAGGCGCTGCTCAAGAAGATCAGCGAGCTCGAGCCGCTGCCGCCCAGCGAGATCCGCCCCGACCTGCCCAAGGAACTCGACCCGGTGATCCTGCGCGCGATGCGCAAGAAGCCCGAGAGCCGCTACCCGACCTGGGCGGAGTTCGCGCTGGAGCTGTCCAAGGTGGTGCGCCTGGCGCTGCCGGCCAGCGCCATCCCCGACACCGAGAAGTACGTCGCGCTCAAGCGCGTGGAAATGCTCGCGGGACTCGCCGACGCGGAAATCTGGGAACTGGTGAACGCGGGCAAGTGGTCGCGCATGGACAAGGGCAAGGTCATCGTGCGCGAGAACGACAAGGGCACCAGCTTCTTCTTCCTCGCCGAGGGCGAGGTCAAGGTCACCAAGGGCGGGCGGCTGCTGAACGTCGTCAACCACAGCGAGTGCTTCGGCGAGATGGCCTACATCTGGGGCGGCGAGCTGCCGCGGCACGCCACCGCCGAGTCCATGACCCGCCTGCTGATGGCGGAGTTCGAGCCGGCGGCGCTGCAGAAGATGAGCGTCGGCGCGCAGCTGCAGCTCACCCGCGCGCTGGTGCGCAACCTGGTGGACCGGCTGGCCCTCTCCAACACGCGCGTCACCGCGCGCTAGCCGCTACACTCCGGCCATGCCGCGCATCGCCGCCTCGAGCGCCTTTTCCCACCTGCGCCTGCTGGACCTGACGCGCGTGCGCGCCGGGCCGAGCTGCGTGCGGCAGTTCGCCGATTTCGGCGCCGACGTGATCAAGATCGAATCGCCGCCGGGTGTGGACCCGAACGAGGGCATGGGCGGCGCGCGCAGCGGCTCGGACTTCCAGAACCTGCACCGCAACAAGCGCGCCATCACGCTCAATCTCAAGCTCGCGGAGGGCAAGGAAGTCTTCGCGCGCCTGGCCGGGACCGCGGACGTGGTGGTCGAGAACTACCGCCCGGACGTGAAATTCCGCTTGGGGGTGGACTACGCCTCGCTGGAGAAGATCAATCCCCGCATCATCCTCGCCAGCATTTCCGGCTTCGGCCAGGACGGTCCCTACGTGGAGCGTCCCGGCTTCGACCAGATCGCGCAGGGCATGAGCGGCCTCATGTCGGTGACCGGCTTTCCCGGCCAGGGACCGGTGCGCACCGGCGCGGCGATTGCCGACGTGTCGGCCGGCCTGATCGCCGCGCTCGGCGTGATGACCGCCCTCATCGAGCGCGAGCGCTCGGGGCGCGGGCAGTGGGTGCAGAGTTCGCTCCTGCACGCCGGCATCACGCTGCTCGACTTCCAGGCGGCGCGCTACCTCAAGGAAGGCGAGGTTCCGCCGCAGGTGGGCAACGACCACCCGACCAGCATGCCCACCAGCGCCTACAAGACCGCCGACGGCCACATCAACGTCGCCGCTTCGGGAGACGGCATGTGGCAGCGGCTGTGCAAGGCGATCGGCCGCGAGGCGCTGCTCGAGCGACCGGAGTTCAAGGACCAGCCCGCGCGCGCGAAGAACCGCGTGGCGCTCAACGCCGAGCTGAACGCGGCGCTGGCGCAGAAGAGCAGCGCGCAGTGGATCGACGCGCTGAACCAGGCGGGCGTGCCCTGCGGGCCGATCTACGCCATGGACCAGGTGTTCGCCGATCCCCAGGTGCAGCACATCCAGGCGGCGGCGGAAGTGCGGCACCCGAAGCTCGGCCGCTTTCGCGTGGTCAACCAGGCGGCGCGGCTGTCGCGCACGCCCGCGTCGATGGCGAGCGCGACGCCGGAGCTGGGCGAGCACACCGACGAGGTGCTGGCGGAGGTCGGCTACTCCGCGGCGGAGATCGCGGGATTGCGCGACAGGAAAGTGGTCTAGCCGGATTTTACATCCGCACGACGATCTTGCCGACGTGGGCGTTGGCTTCCATGCGCGCCTTGGCGGCGGACAGCTCGTCGAGCGGGTACACCCGGTCGATGAGCGGCCGGATGCGGCCGTCGGCGAGGGCGGGCAGCAGGTCGCGCGCGAAGGCGCGCACGGTCACGGCTCGCTGCTCCGCGCTGCGCAGCTTGTTGGAGACGCCGTAGAGCTTCAGGCGCTTGGCGTGCAGCGCCTCGAGGTCCATCTGCGCCTTCAGCACGCCGTCCACGTAGCCGACGATGGCGAGCCGGCCCTCGAAGGCGAGGGCGCGCACGCACTCGCCGAACACCGTGCCGCCCACCGTGTTGACGGCGAGGTTTGCGCCGCGGCCGCCGGTCGCTTTCATCACCGGGTCGCAGAAGTCCGCCGCCCGCGTGCGCAGCCCGACATCCAGCCCGAGCGGCTTGAGTAGTTCTAGTTTTTCTGCCGAGCCCGAGGTGCCGATCACCTTGGCGCCAAGCGCCTTCGCGGCCTGCAGGGCGGCGACGCCGACGCCGGATGCGACGCCCGTGACCAGCAGCCACTCGCCCGCCTTGAGCCCGCCCTGGTCGAGCAGCATGTCCTGCGCGAGGAAAAATACCAGCGGCGTCGCGCCCGCCTGCTCCCAGGACAGCGAGGCCGGCACCGGCACCATCTCGCGCAGGTCCATCAGGCCGTATTCGGCGAAGGCGCCGGGCACGCGGCCCATCACCCTTTCGCCGAGCTTGAACTGCGTGACGCGGGCGCCGAGCTTGTCGATTTCGCCGGCGCCTTCCATGCCTGCGGGCTTGGCCGCGCCGGGCTGGGTCAGCCCGTGCCCGGCGATGAATTCGCCGCGGTTCAGCCCGGCGGCGCGAAGGCGCACCCGCACCTGGCCGGCCGCGGGTTCGGGTACCGGGACTTCTCTTGTTTCGAGGAGCGTGTGGCCATCCGCGGCGCTGATGAAGTAGGCTTTCATGGCGGCGCAGTCTACCGGGCTTTCGCCGCCCCGCGCAGCGCGCGCCAAACGCGCTCGGGGGTCGCCGGCATGTCGAGCGCGCTCACGCCGAGCGGCGCCAGCGCATCCAGGATCGCGTTCATCGCCGCGGCCAGCGCGCCCACCGCGCCCGCCTCGCCCACGCCCTTCACCCCGAGCGGATTGTGCGCGGTCGGCACCGGATGCTCCTCCAGCTCGAAGTTGCACAGGTCCGCGGCGCGCGGCATGGCGTAATCCATGAACGAGCCGGTGAGCAGCTGCCCCGTTTCCGCGTCGTACACGATCTGCTCCATCAGGATCTGGCCCAGGCCCTGCACGATGCCGCCGTGCATCTGCCCGGCGACGGTCAGGGGGTTGATCACCGTGCCGACGTCGTCCACCACCGAGTAGCGCGCGATCTCGACGGTCCCGGTCTCCGGATCGATCTCCACCTCGCAGACGTGGCAGCCGTTGGGAAAGGTTTCCGCCGACGGCGCGAAGCTCGCGTGTTCGTCGAGGCCGCCGGCGGCGACCGCCACGTCCTTCAGCGACACGCCGCGATCGGTGCCGGAGATCACGTAGCGCCCGCGCGCGAACTCCAGGTCGGCTTCGGCCGCCTCGAGCAGCCGCGCCGCCACCGGCTTGCCGCGCGCGATGATCTTCTCGCCCGCCAGCAGCAGCGCGCTGCCGCCCAGCGCCGCCGAGCGCGAGCCGTAGGTGCCGGTGCCGCGCGCCACGGCATCGGTGTCCCCGCCGACGTAGGCGAAGTCCCCGGGAGCGAGGCCCAGGCGCTCGCAGGCAATCTGTCGGAAGGTGGTTTCGTGGCCCTGGCCCTGGCTCTTGCTGCCCATCAGGATGGTGGCCGCGCCGGCGGCGTCGAAGCGCAGTTGCGCGGTCTCGTCGCCGGGCGGCGCGCCGGCGCGCTCGATGGCGTTGGCGAGGCCGATGCCGCGCAGGCGGCCGCGGCGGCGCGCCGCGCCGCGAAACCCGCCCAGTCGCCGAGGATGAGGGCGCCCTGCATCACGCGCTCGAATTCGCCGCAGTCGTAGGTGAAAGTGAGCGCGGTGCGGTAGGGCATCGCGCCGGGCTGCACCAGGTTGCGGCGGCGCAGCTCGACGCGGTCCATGCCCAATTCGCGCGCCGCGTCGTCGATCAGGCGCTCGAGCACGTAGATCGCCTCCGGCCGGCCGGCGCCGCGGTAGGGCGCAATCGGCGCGGCATGGGAGAACTCGCCGAGCACGCGCACGTGCGCGGCGGCGAAACCGTACATGCCCACCAGCGATCCGAGGTTGGAGAAGGTCGGCAGCAGCTGGCGGTCCGAGGAAACGTAGGCGCCGAGCTTGTTGGTGGTGCGCACGCGCAGCGCCAGGAACTTGCCCGCAGCGTCGAGCGCGAGCTCCGCTTCGCTCACGCAGTCGCGCCCGTGCTCGTCGGCGAGCGGCGCCTCGCTGCGCTCGCAGGTCCACTTCACCGGCCGTCCGAGCTTGCGCGCGAGCCACAGCACGTGGCGCTGCTCGAGGTGCGCCCAGCCCTTGGCGCCGAAGGCGCCGCCGACATCGCCCGCCACCACGCGCACCGCCGCCTTGGGCACCTTGAAAATGCGCTCGGCGAGCAGGTCGCGCACCCGGTGGGGGTACTGCACGTCGAGGTGCAGCGTGTAGCGCCCGGTCGCCGGGTCGTACTGCCCGAGGGCGCCGCGCGGCTCCATGAACTGCGCATGCACGCGCGAGACGAGGTAGCGCCGGCGCACGACGCGCGCCGCGCCCGCGAACGCGGCGTCGGTGGCGGCAGGGTCGCCGACTTCGTGCACGTTGCACACGTTGTCGGGACACTCCTCCCACACCGCGCCCTCCACTGGCAGCGCCTGGTAGTCGACCGCCACCAGGTCGGCTGCATCCTTCGCCTGCGCCAGCGTCTGCGCCACTACCGCCACCACCGGGTCGCCCACGTAGCGCACTCGCGCGCGCGCCAGCCCCTCGTGCGCGCGCCAGAACATCGGCGTGCCGTCGGGGCGCTTGCGCTGGAGGGTCACTTCGGAGGTGCCGATGCCGTCGCGCACCAGGTCCTCGCCGTCGAACACGCCGAGCACCCCGGGCGCGGCGCTGGCGGCGGCGCGGTCGATGGCGGCAATGCGCGCATGGGCGTGCGGCGAGCGCACCAGCACCAGGTAGGCCTGCCCCGGCGCGGCCAGGTCGTGGACGAAGCGGCCTTCGCCCCGCAGCAGCCGCGCGTCCTCGAAGCGCTGCAACGGCTGGCCGACGCCGAACTTCTCCATGCCTCAGGCCGGGAAGCGGATCTTGGCCTGCGCGGCCCGCATGCGCTCGCTGGGCGGCGGCGTGACGCCCCACAGGTCGGAACGGCCGGGCGGGTAGCGCCATTCCTCGGGCGAGCGCACCCGGTGGCCGGGGCCGACCTGCGCGATCTCGGCGGTGTACTCGATGACGAAGTCCTCGGGCCCGACGAAATAGGCGAACACGTTGTTGCCGGGCCCATGCCGGCCGACGCCCCACTCGATCGGGTGGCCGTGCTCGCGCAGGCGGCCCGCACCGCGCATCACCGCGTCGATGTCGGCCATCTCGAAGGCGATGTGGTGCAGCGTGCTCGCTTCGCCCGGGTGGAAGGCGATGCTGTGGTGGTCGGCGTTGCAGCGGATGAAGGTGAGCAGCGAGCGGTCGCTCAGCTCGAAGCCGAGCGCCTCGATCCAGAAGGCGGCGGCGCGTTCCGGCCGCGGCGTGTTGAGCACGACGTGCGTGATGCGGATCGGGCGCTCGGGCGAGGCGCTCGCCGCGGCGTGGCGGCGCTCGCCCGCGAGCACGCGCACCACGCGGCCCTCGGGATCGCGGAACGCGAAGGCGTAGCCGCCGCCGGGTTCCTCCACTTCGGCGGGCGCCTCGAGCGCCTCGCCCCCGGCGCGCCGCACGCGCTGGTGCAGCGCATCGACGTCGGCACGGCTCGCCGCCGCCAGGTTCAGCCGCAGCAGCTCCGCGCGCTCGCGCGGGTGCAGCGCGACGATGTGGTGATGCTCGCCGCTGCCGCGCAGGTACACCGACCCGTTGTGCTCGGCGACCGGCTCAAGGCGCCACGCCTCGGCGTAGAAGCGCGCACAGGCCGCGACGTCGCGCACGCCCAGTTCGGCGCTGTGCACGCCGGTCGGGCAGGGCGCACTCATGGCCCCGCTATCGTAGCGCGATTCCATGTAAGCTCGCGCGTTTGCCCGGGAAGAGGAAAGCGCGGTGCGCGCTGCACGTCTGCTCCTGTTGTGCTTGCTGCTGGCGCCGAGCATTGCGCGGGCGGGCGACTATCCGCTGGTCGATCCCTTGCCCGAAGGCGGCGCCGGCTCGGGCGGCATCGGGCGCGTCACGCGGTCCATCTACCGCGGCGAAGGCCTGCGCTTCGACTACCTGCCGGTCAACCTGTTCTTCGGCGAGCGCGTCTACGTGCACGCCGATCGCATCGGCATCAAGAAGGACGTCGACGCGGACTTGCGCCTCGACATGTTCCTCGCGCACCGCTACGAGGGCACGCCGCTCGACGGCATACCGCCGGTGCTGGCCGGGATGGCGGTGCGCGAGGTGGGCACCGATCTGGGCTTCGGCTACCGGCAGCGCACGCGCTGGGGCACCGCGTTCGGCGAAGTCCTGCACAACATGGACGGGGAGTCGAACGGCAGCGAATTCCGGCTGGGCCTGCGCCTGGATCGCGCCTGGGGAAAACTGCGTTACTGGCCGCAGGCGAGCCTCGCCTGGCGCGACGCGAAGCTGAACAACTATTACTACGGCGTGCTGCCGGGGGAGGCGACCGCGACGCGGCCGGCGCACCAGGCGGGCGCGGGACTGAATGTCGAACTGGCGCTGTACGCCAGCTATCCGCTCGGCGCGCACTGGAAGGCGCTGGCGGGCCTGTCGGCGACGCACTGGGCGGGCGGCGTGCGCCGCAGCCCGATCGTGGAAGGCGGCGGCCTGCAGCCGGCGCTCAGCTTGGGCCTGCTCTACGACCACTCGCCGCAGCCATGGCCGCTGCCGGAGTCGCGGCCGCTGTGGGTCAAGGCGTACTACGGCAAGGCGGCCGACTGCGACCTGGCCAAGATCGTGCTGCTGCGTTGCTTGTCGACCAACACGCCGGACCAGACGCGCGTCTCCGCGCTGGAATTCGGCCGCACGCTGATCGAGCGCCTCAACGGCTGGAACGTGGACATCGCCGGGTACCTCGGGGTGCTGCACCACGAGGACAAGGGCCGCCAGCCCGACTCCTGGCAGTTGAACGCGTACTTCAAGAGCTTCTGGTACGGCCTGCCGTGGCGCGACAGGGTGAAGACGCGGCTCGGCATCGGCTCGGGCCTGTCCTACGCGTCCCGCGTGCCCTACGTCGAGGCGCAGGACCAGATACGGCGCAACCGGCCCAACAGCAAGCTGCTGACCTACCTCGACCCGACCATCGATTTCAGCGTGGGCGACCTCGTCGGCAGCCGCGCGCTGCACGACACCTATCTCGGCGTCGGCGTGTCGCACCGCTCGGGCATCTTCGGCTTTTCGCAGTTCTTGAACAACGTCAACGGCGGATCGAACTACATCTACACCTACCTCGAATTCGCGATCTAGGCGGCGTCCGCCGCGAAGCGGGCGACTTTGTTCCTGCCGCCGTCCTTGGCCAGGTACAGCGCCCGATCGGCGCGCGCCAGCAGCGCGTCCATGCTGCGTCCGTCCTCGGGGTAGCTCGCGACACCGATGCTGACCGTGCACTTCACGCGCCCGGCGCCGGCGGGGAACGGCGTCTGCTCGATCGCGTGGCGGATGCGCTCCGCGACTTCGTGCGCCCCGCGCGCCGGCGTATCGGGCAGCATGACCACGAACTCGTCGCCCCCGTAGCGCGCCGGCACGTCGGTGAAGCGCAGCTGCGCCTGCACCGCCTTCACCACGTGCCGCAGCAGCTGGTTGCCGGCCTCGTGGCCGAGCTGGTCGTTGACCTGCTTGAGGTTGTCCGAATCCACCATCAGGAAGCTCGCCGGCCGCTCGTAGCGCTGCGCCTGCGCGAACAGGCGGTTGGCGATCACCACGAAGCCGCGCATGTTGTAGATGCCGGTGAGCTCGTCGGTTTCCGACAGCAGCTTGGCGCGGTTCAGGCCGTAACGGATGTCGGCCGAGAACATGGTGGTGATGTAGGCCACCAGCACCACCGGCGCGAGCTGCGCGGCGTAGCTGCCCCAGTAGGCGAGGCGCGCCAGGTCCTTGCCGCCGACCTGCCAGTCGAGGAACATCGAGCAGGCGCCGATCAGCGCCACTTCCACCAGCGTCACCGTCTTGCCCAGGGTCAGGGCGCTGGTGATGACCACCAAGAGGTAGGCGTTGGCCAGCGGGCTCGCCAGACCGCCGGTGAACCACAGCACCCAGCTGATGAACGCGATCATCGCCAGGGTCTCGACCGCGATCTTCCAGCGCGTCTCGTGCCGGTAGAAGTTCGCGTAGCGGAAGCTCATGACGAAGGCGGCGAAGAAGAACATGGCCATCGACAGGGCGGGCTCGCTGTCGGGGATCGGCCAGCCGAACACCAGGTACACCAGCACCAGGATCAGCAGCAGCCATTCGATTTCCGCCACGGTGCGCGAAATGCCGCGCAGTTCCTCCTGCTCGAGGCTGGGAAGGGCATGGCGCTTGGCGTGGGGAGGGGATTCGGGCACGGCGCCGCTATCATACCGGCCTCGAAAGGGAGGAGCGGATGTCCTCTGCAAGGATTTGCATAATCCGTCACGGCGAAACGGCGTGGAACGCCGAAGGCCGCGTGCAGGGCCAGACCGACGTGCCGCTGTCCGCGCTCGGCGAGGCGCAGGCGCGCGCGCTGGGCGAGGCGCTCGTCGGCGAACGCTTCGCCGCGCTGTACGCCAGCGACCTGGCGCGCGTGCGCCAGACCGCGGCGCCGGCCGCGCGCGCGCTCGGCCTCGAGCCGCGGCTGGACGCGGACCTGCGCGAGCGCCACTACGGCAAGTTCGAGACCCTGACCTACGCCGAGGCGCGCGAGCGCCACCCCGCCGACTACCAGCGCTTCCGCGACCGGGAGCCCGGGTACGACTTCGGCAGCGGAGAGAGCCTGCAGGCGTTCAACGCGCGCGCCATCGCCTGCATCGGCGCCATCGCGCGGCGCCACTCGGGCGAGGCGGTGCTGGTGTTCACGCACGGCGGCGTGCTGGAGATGGTGCACCGGCACGCGCGCGGCAGCGGCCTGACGGCGCCGCGCGACTTCGAGATCCCCAACGCGGCGATCAACTGGATCGAGGCCGGCGCCGCGGGCTGGAAGGTGCTGGCCTGGGCCGAGCGCGGGCACCTGGACGCGGCGCTCGACGA
>JBGPPD010000031.1:0-19236 GCA_041488375.1 Gammaproteobacteria bacterium
GCCGCCTCCAGCCCGGTCATGCCCGGCATCTGGATGTCGAGGAAGGCGAATTCGGGCTTGAGCCGCTCCACGGCCTGCACTGCCTCGATGCCATTGGGCACCACCGCCACCACTTCGAGCTCCGGCCAGGCCTCCGCCAGCGCCGTCTTCAGCGCGAGCGACAGCAGCGGCTCGTCGTCGGCAAGGATCGCCCTCATCGCGGGATGCTGAGCCTCACCGTGTAGCCGCCGGCGGGATTGGCCCCGGCTTCCACCTTAGCGTTGTTGTCGTAGGCGGCGGCCAGCCGCTCGCGCACGTTGGCGAGGCCCACGCCCGTGCCGCCGGTGGCGCCGTTGGCCTTGCCCAGCCCCGTGTCGGCGACTTCCAGTACCAGCCTGCCGCCTTCCTCGCGCGCGCTCACCTTTACTTCGCCGCCTTCCACCTTGGGCTCGAGGCCATGTTTGAGCGAATTCTCCACCAGCGGCTGCAGCAGCATTGGCGGCAGGTCCGCCTGCGCCAGCGAATCGGGCAGCTCGAGCGAGAAGCGCAGCCGCTCGCCCATGCGCATGCCCTGCACCTCGAGATAGCCGCGCAGCAGCGCGAACTCGTCGGCCAGCGTGCTGCGCTCGCGCCTCGTGGCGGCCAGCGTGGCCCGCAGGTAAGCGTTGAAGTGGCCGAGCATGGCACGCGCGCGCTTCGGGTCGGTCTGGATCAGCGCGTCCAGGTTGGCGAGCGTGTTGAACAGGAAATGCGGCTCGATCTGCGCCTGCAGCATCTTCAGCTGCGCCTCCACGGCCTGGCGCTGCATCTCTTCGGCGCGATGGCGCGCCCAGAAGAACCAGGTGCCGACGATTCCGGCGGTGACCGTGACGACCAGCGCGACGCCGGCGCTGCGCCCGCCGGTCCAGGGGATGCCGAGGAGCAGCGAGGCGAGGGCGCTGCCGCCGAGCCAGCCGCCGACCACCGCCACGAGGATCAGGCCGAAGAAGGGCAGGCGCGGCGGTTTTTGCAGCGGCCAGAACAGGGTCCAGCCGCCGTGCACCAGCAGCAGCACCGAGAAGCCGATGCAATGCGAGAACACCATGTTGTCGCGGAAGCTGCCGCCGTAGCCGACCAGCGTCAGCAGCAGCGCGATCGCGGTGTTGAACACCGCGACCGCGAGCAGGGCGAAGCGGAAGCCTTTCATACGGCGCGAAGCTTAGCGGGATTCCAGCTTGCGCAGTTCTTCCGCCTCCATGCGTTCGCGCACCCCGGAGCTCCCCAGGAGCACGACCGCGGCGTGGAGGGCGAGGCCGATGCCCCAGCCGGCCAGCGGCCACAGGCTCCAGTGGATCTGCGGCGTGGTCTGAACCTGCACCAGTGCGAGGAAGGCGTTGACCACCACGTACACGGTGGCATGCATGTAGAGCCCGAGCCTCGCCTTGACGCGGCGTCGGGCGGTGCGTTTCAGATCGTCGTTCATGAGAATTCCTTTCTAGTTGGCAAAGCGTTGCGACCAGACGCGCAGGGCGCGCGCCGGGAAGACGCCGCCGAGCAGCCCGTAGGCCAGGCTGGCGGCGAGGGAAAACAGTCCGGGCTGGCGCAGCGACGGGTCGATGCCGATGCACACCGCGATCAGGTAGCGCACGAAGAACACGGCCATCATCAGCGCGAGCGGCGTCCAGCTGCCCGGGACGCGGAAGCTCGCGTCCTCCGGCGAATAGCGCACGCCCTCGGGGCGCTTGAGCGCCAGGCCGACGCCGATCGCCGCGGCAACGCCGGCCGCCCAGGCGCCGAGGGCGAGGATGCCGAATGCCTGCAGCGTGCCGTAGAGCGAGAAGGCGGTCATGCCCAGAGGGGCGAGCGCGAGCAGGTACAGGTTCACCGTGCGCTCGCGCCGCTGCGACCAGCCGAAGCCGACCAGCGAGACGAACAGCGCGTACACCCAGGTGGGCGTGTTGAGCACCACGCGCTTCAGGATCTGCAGCAGGATCTGCGCGCCGTCGGGTTGGGTGAGGATGTGTTTCAGGATTTCGAGCAGCATGGCGATGCCTCCGGGTAAACGTTCAGATGAGTCCGAGGCTGCCCCACAGCATCAGCGCGACCCAGGAGCGGCCGGCCACGGTGTGGGCCAGGATGATCGGCGTGAAAGTGCTTTTGCACGGCGCCAGTTTCCCCGGGGCGAAACCGGGCCTCCACCGCTTTGCGACGGACTGCAGCCGGCGCCGACGGACCGCTACACTTCGGGGATGAACGACCTGCTGATCAGGCTTTGTCCGGCTTGAAAGCGGCCGGATCCAGCGCGTAGCGCGCGAGCAGAGAATGAAAGTCGCCGCGGTTCCTCTTGGCGAGTCTGGCCGCCTGGGTGAGGTTGCCGTCGGTGATTCTCAGGATGCGCGTGAGGTACTCGCGCTCGAACAGGCGGCGCGCATCGTCGAAGGCCGAAAAATCGTCGCCGCGCGCGGCGAGCGCCCGCTCGACCAGGGCGGCCGGCAGCAGCGTCCCGGCGCAGGCCGCCACGCACCGCTCGATCACATCGTGCAGTTGCCGCACGTTGCCGGGCCAGGGCGCCGTCAGCAGCAGCTGCACGGCCTGCGGCGCGCAGCCGGCAATCGGCTTGCCGTGGCGGGCGGCGAGCCTGGACAGGAAACACGCCGTGAGCAGCGGGATGTCTTCGCGCCGCTGCGCCAGCGTGGGCAGCTGCAGCGCCACGACGCTCAGGCGGTAGTACAGATCTTCGCGGAACCGCCCGGCGGCGATCTCCTGCCTGAGGTTGCGGTGCGTGGCCGAGATGACGCGGGCATCCACTTCGACCGATTGCGTCGCGCCCACCGGGCGGACTTTGCGCTCCTGCAGCGCGCGCAGCAGTTTCGCCTGCAGCGCGAGCGGCATGTCGCCGATCTCCTCGAGGAACAGCGTGCCGCCCTGCGCCGATTGGAACAACCCGGCGTGATCGTGCATCGCGCCGGGGAAGGCGCCCTTGAGGTGGCCGAACCACTCGGATTCGAGCAGTTGCTCGGGCAGCGCGCTGCAGTTGACCGTCACCAGGGGCCGTCCGTAGCGGCTGCTGGCGGCGTGCAGGGCGCGCGCCAGCAATGCCTTGCCGGTGCCGCTTTCGCCCTGGATGAGGACGCTCGCGTCGCTCCCGGCCACCAGATGGGCGTCCGCCAGCACGCTCTCCATCGACGCGCTGCGCGTCACGATCTCGCGCCGCCACTCGGCTTCCTGCCGCGGCGCGGGCGCGGAAAGCGCGAGGCTTCGTGCGCGCCGGTGGCGGGACATATACCGTGGACTATACTCGCCGCATCCGCCTCTTCCTCGCTCTGTACGCCCGCCACGCCCGCCAGCGCGCGCGCACGCTGCTCTGCGTGCTCGGCGTCGCGCTCGGCGTCGCGCTCGGCTACGGCGTGCACCTGGTGAACCGCGCGGCGGTGGAGGACCTCGCCGCCGGCGTGCGCGCCATCGCCGGCGACGCGGACCTCGAAGTGCTCGGCGGGCGCGGCGGCTTCGCCGAATCGCTGTACCCCGCGCTGGCCAGGCTGCCCGGCGTCGCGCTCACCAGCCCGGTGCTGGAGCTGGAGGCGGGGCTCGCCGCCGGCGAGGACGGCAGCTCAGGCACGCTGCGCGTCATCGGCCTGGATCCCTTGCGCGCGTCGCTGCTGCAGCCGCAACTGTTCGGCGCGCAACCGCAGGCGATGGCGGAGCTGCTCAAGCCCGACACGCTGCTGCTGTCGGCGGATGCGGCGCGCGCGCTGCGCATGGGCAAGGGCGCCCGGCTGCAGCTGCTGCTCGGGCTGGCGCCGGTGGAGCTGGTGGTGGCGGGCACGCTGCCGCCGGAGAGCCTGCCCGGGGTCGCGGCGCTGACCGATATCGCCACTGCCCAGTGGCGCCTCGGGCGCCTGGGACAACTGAACCGCATCGCCATCCGCCTCGCACCGGGCGCGGAGCGCGAGGCGCTGCGCCAGCGCATCGCCGCGTTGCTGCCGCCGGGCGTGCACGTGGCGGCGGTGGAAACCATGGAGGAGAGCGGCGCCGCGCTGTCGCGCGCCTACCGCGTCAACCTCAACGTGCTGGCGCTGGTGGCGCTGTTCACCGGAGGGTTCCTCGTGTTCTCGGCGCAGGCGCTGGAGGTGGCGCGGCGGCGCGGCGAGCACGCGTTGCTGCGCGTGCTCGGGCTGGAGCGCGCCGGCCTCGCGCGCCTGGTGCTGGCCGAGGCGGCGGCCATCGGCGCGGCCGGCGGGCTGCTCGGCGTTGCGCTGGGCTACGCGTTAGCGTTCCTGGCCGTGCGCTTTTCGGGCGCCGACCTCGGCGCCGGGCTGTTCCGCGGGCTCGCGCCGCAAGTCGGCTTCGCCCCCGGGGCCGCGCTGCTTTACTTCGCCGCCGGCGTCGCGGTGGCGGTGGCGGGCGCGCTGCTGCCGGCGCGCGAGGCGGCGCGCACGCCGCCGGCGCAGGCGCTCAAGGCGGGCGACGAGCAGCGCCTGTTCGAGGGCGTGCATTCGCTCAAGCCCGCGGCGCTGCTGCTCGGCGCGGCGCTGGTCCTGGCGCTGCTGCCGCCGGTCGACGGCCTGCCGCTCGCCGGCTATGCGTCGATCGCCTGCCTGCTGGTGGGCGGCATCCTGCTCATGCCGGCGCTGTCGCAGAAGGTGCTGCAGGCCTTGCCGTTCGCCGGGCGGCCCTCCAGCGCGCTCGCCTTCGCCCAGCTGCGCGGTGCGCCCGGGCACGCGACGGTGAGCCTGGCCGCCATCGTCGCCAGTTTCTCGCTGATGGTGGCGATGGCCATCATGGTGGCCTCG
Organism: Gammaproteobacteria bacterium; assembly: GCA_041488375.1. Lineage (GTDB taxonomy): Bacteria > Pseudomonadota > Gammaproteobacteria > Burkholderiales > SG8-39 > JAABQT01. Next base: position 4,752 of record JBGPPD010000031.1, read on the forward strand.
TTCCGCGGCTCGGTGAACCAGTGGCTGGACCGGATGCTGCCGGCCGACCTGTACCTGCGCACCACGCAGGCCGGCGAGACCGCGTTCGTCGAGCCGCGCGTGGAAGCGCACGTGAAGCGCCTGCCGCAGTTGGCGCGCGCCGAGTTCCTGCGCAGCACGCGCGTCACGCTCGACCCGGCGCGCCCGCCGGTGGTGCTGATCGCGCGCGACGTGCCCGATGCCGGCCTGGCGCGCTCGCTGCCGTTGGTCGGGGCGCGCTACGCCAGGCAGGAGGGCGATCCGCCCTCGCTATGGGCGAGCGAGGCGGTGGCGCGGCTGTACGGCTACGCGCCGGGCAGGCGCGTGCAGCTGCCGCTCGCGGGCCGGCTGCACGAGTTCGTGGTCGAGGGCGTGTGGCGCGACTACGCGCGCCAGCACGGCGCGATCCTGCTCGAGCGCCCGACCTACGCGCGGCTGACCGGCGACGCGCGGGCCAACGACGCGGCGCTGTGGCTGGCGCCCGGCGCGCGCGCCGCCGACGCGATGCGCGCCATCCGGCGCCTGCGCGGCAGCGAGCAGCTGGAGCTGGCGCAGCCGGGGGAGATCCGCGAGCTGTCGCTGGCGATTTTCGACCGCAGCTTCGCCGTCACCTACGCGATGGAGGCGGTGGCGGTGCTGGTCGGCTTGTTCGGCCTGTCTTCGGCGCTCGGCGCGATCGTGCTGGCGCGCCGGCGCGAGTTCGGCGTGCTGCGCCATCTCGGCATGACGCGCGGCGAGGTGGGCGCCATGCTCGCGCAGGAGGGCGCGCTGCTCGCGCTGCTCGGGGCGGTGGCGGGCCTCGCGCTCGGCGCGCTGATCAGCCTGGTGCTGGTGTACGTGGTCAATCGCCAGTCGTTCAACTGGAGCATGGACCTGCACCCGCCCTACGCCGCGCTGTTCGCGCTCGCGGCGGTCCTGGTGGCGCTGGCGGCGCTGACCGCGTGGCTCTCGGGGCGCGAGGCGATGGGCATGGCGCCGGTGCGCGCGGTGAAGGAGGACTGGTGAGGCGCCGCGCCTTTCTCCTGGGCATGCTGGCCGCGCCGCTCGCGCGGGCGGACGAGGTGAAGTATCCGAAAGTGCTGCGCGGGGCGCGCCTGCGATTCCCGCGCGACCACGGCGCGCATCCGGAGTACCGCACCGAATGGTGGTACGCCACCGGGTGGCTGCAGCAGGACGGACGGCCGCTCGGCTTCCAGGTCACTTTCTTCCGGGCGCGGCCGCGCTGGGCGAGCGAAAACCCGAGCAGCTTCGCGCCGCGCCAGCTGCTGCTCGCGCACGCGGCGATCGCCGACCCGCGCCACGGGCGGCTGCGCCAGGACCAGCGCGCGGCGCGCGACGCGCTCGGCCTGGCCGGCGCCGCCACGCGCACCACCGAGGCCTGGATCGACGACTGGCGCCTCGCGCTGCAGGGCAACACCTACCACGCGACGATCCGCGCGCGCGACTTCGCGCTGGAGCTCGCGCTCAAGGCACCGCGCGCGCCCCTGCTGCAAGGCGAAGGCGGCTACAGCCGCAAGGGACGCCGCGCGGAGGAGGCGAGCTACTACTACAGCCGCCCGCAACTCGCGGCCAGCGGCACGCTGGACGGCCAGCCGGTGCGGGGAACCGGGTGGCTGGACCACGAGTGGTCCAGCCAGTATCTCGCGCCGGAAGCCGTGGGCTGGGACTGGTGCGGCATCAACCTCGAGGGCGGGAAATCGCTGACGGCCTTCCGCATCCGCAACCGGGAGGGCGGGGTGCACTACGCGCCGCCCGGCGTGGCTTTCACGCCGCAGAAGTCCTGGCGTTCGCCGCGCACCGGCGTGGAGTACCCGGTGGCGATGCGCGTGAGTTCCAACGGACAGGAGTTCGATCTGGTGCCGCTGATGCAAGACCAGGAGCTCGACGCGCGGCGCACCGCGGCGACGATCTACTGGGAAGGCGCGGTGCGCGCGCTGCAGCAGGGGCGCGAAGTGGGCAAGGGCTATCTCGAGCTCACCGGCTACGGGGAGCCGATGGCGCTGTAGCGCGGCGCTTGACAAGCGCGCGCCCGTTTTCCTACCCTGCCTTGTGCGACTGCCGCGCGAGCGCCTGCCGTATTCCGCCATCGTCGACCGGCCGCCGCTGCGGCTGCCGGACGGCGCGCGCCTGCTCCTGTGGACCATCGTCAACGTGGAAGAGTGGTCCATCGAGCGGCCGATGCCGCGCACCGTGCTGCCCCCGCCCATGAGTACCACTGCGGGACAACCCCTGTTGCCCGACCTGCCCAACTGGGCCTGGCACGAGTACGGCATGCGCGTGGGCTTCTGGCGCTTCGTCGAGGTGCTGAAGGCGTTCCGCATCACGCCGACGCTGGCGATCAACGGCTCGGTGTGCCGCAGCTACCCGCGCGTGGCCGGGGCGGCGCTGGAGGCGGGCTGGGAGTTCATGGGCCACGGCTTCGTGCAGCGGCCGATGCACCACCTGGAGGACCAGCGCGCCGCGATCCGCGACACCATCGCCGCGATCCGCGAATTCACCGGCCGGCCGCCGCGCGGCTGGGAGAGCCCGGGGCTGACGGAGACCTTCGACACCATCGACCTGCTCGCCGAGGCGGGCATCGAGTACGTCGCCGACTGGGTGCTGGACGAGCAGCCCTGCCGCATCGAAACGGCGCACGGCCCGGTGACTTCCATCCCTTACACTGTGGAGATGAACGACATCGCCATGATGGCGCTGCAGCACCATCCCTCGGAGGAATGGCTGCACCGCGGCATCGCGCAGTTCGAGCGCCTGTACGCCGACAGCGAGCGCAGCGCACGCGTGATGGCGCTGAGCATCCATCCCTACATCACCGGCGTGCCGCACCGCATCGGCTACCTGGAAAAGCTCTACGCCCACATCTGCGCGCGGCCCGGCGTGCTGGCCTGGACCGGGGAGCAGATCCTGGACTGGTACCAGGCGCAGACCGCGGGACGCGCCTAGCATGCAGCCGCCCGGGCACGACGAGCTGTGGGGGCGCCTCGAGCAGCTGCTGCCGGTGCTGCGCGAGCGCGCCGCGGGCTGCGAGGAGCTGCGGCGCATGCCGGAGGAGACGCTGCGCGACTTCCACGACACGGGCCTGTTCCGCATGCAGCAGCCCGCGCGCGTCGGCGGCTCGGAGCTGGATTTCGTCGCCGTGGTCACCTTCGGCGCGCTGGCGGCGAAAGCCTGCGCCTCGAGCGCCTGGAACCTGGTGAACCTCGGCGCGCACCACCTGCTGCTCGGCATGTTCCCGCCGCAGGTGCAGGGCGAAGTCTGGGACGCCTCACCCGACACATTGGTCGCTTCGTCGTTCATTTTCCCGGCGGGGCGCGCGCGCCCCGTGAAAGGCGGCTACCTGCTCTCGGGGCGCTGGCCCTTCTCCAGCGGGGTCGACCCGAGCGACTGGGACATGCTCGGCGGCCTGGTGACGGTCGCGGAAGGCGCGCCGCCCGAACAGCGCGTGTTCATGCTGCAGCGCTCGCAGTACCAGGTGATCGACACCTGGTTCGCGGGCGGGTTGCGCGGCACGGGCAGCAAGGATGTCGAAGTGAAGGAGCAATTCGTCCCCGAGCACCGCACCCTGGCGGTGGCGGACACCAAGGGCGGACCGACGCCGGGCAGCGCGGTGAATCCCGGGCCGCTGTTCCAGATGCCGGTGTTCGCGCTGTTCCCCTACATGCTGTCGGGCGTGGCGCTCGGCATCGCCGAGGGCATGCTCGAGGATTACGCCGGCAGCGCCGCGGGCAAATCGGGGCGCATGACCGCGGCGCGCGTCGCCGAGATCCAGAGCACGCAGATCCGCTTCGGCGAGGCCACCGCGCTCGCGCGCGCTTCGCGCCTCGCGCAGGTCGCCAACTGCGAGGAGGCGCAGCGTGCCATCGCCGCCGGCGTGGTGCCGGACCTGAAGACCAAGGCGCGCTACCGCCTGGAAGGCGCCTACGCAGTGGACTGGGCGGTGCGCGCGGTGGACACGATGTTCGGGCTCTCGGGGGCGGGCGGACTGTACGAAACGGGCCACACGGCTCGCGCCTTCCGCGACGCGCACGCGGTGCGCCAGCATTTCTCGTTCAACACGGACATCGCGGGCACCACCTACGGCCGCGTCGCCTTCGGCCTGGGCAGCGACAACCAGACGCTCTAGCTAGGCGCCCAGTTGCGAGGCCATCAGCTCGGGCCGGATGCCCGCGGCGATCGCTTCGTCGTTGGCGTAGTTCAGCTCGATCTTGACCTCGTTGGGGTCGAAGAGGAACAGCTGGTACAGCCCCTGGTTGTGCACCATGCGCTGCTTGAACGGCACGCCGAGCGCGTTCAGGTGCCCGATCATCTGCTTGAGGCCCGTGGCGCGGAACGCGATGTGGTCCACGACGCCCGTGCCTTTCTCGGCCTGCGACTGCTGCCCCACGTACTTCTTGCGGTTCTCCGACACGTCCTTGCCGCCCTCGGTGACGTGCACCACGTCCTTGTCGCCCAGGTACAGCCAGACCACCGGGAACTTGAAATCCGGATTCGGCCCCACTCGCATGCCGAGCACCTTCACGTACCAGTCGCGCGTGGCCGCGAGGTCCGCGGTCTGCAGCAGGAAATGCTCTACGTGGGAGAGCGGCATCGCTAGTTCTGCCGCGCGGCCGCGGTGCGCCCGCCGCGGGACCTGGAAAGCGTCAGCGCCGAGGCCGAGCCCCGGCCGCGCCAGGTCTTCTCGTCGATCACCTCGCCGAGGAAATTCAGCTCCACGGTGACCTGGTCCGGGTCCTTGAGGAAGATCTGGAACAGCTTTGCGTCCGGAAAGCTGCGGAAATGCATCGGCACGCCGGAGGACTGGATGCGCTTGCGCACCTGCAACGGGTCTTTCGCCAGGAACGCGATGTGGTCCACCGAGCCCGAGCCGGTGGTGCCGCGCGGGTGCCGCTTGAGCAGGAACTGGTCGCGGATGCGGTTCGGCGCCTGCGAGGCGAGGTGCACGCAGATGTCCGCGCCGAGCTTGAGCCAGTAGCCGGGAAAGCCGAAGTCCGGGCGCTGCGCGAGGCGCATGCCGAGCACCTTGCAGTAGAAATCCTTCGAGCGTTCCAGGTTCTTGGAGACGATCAGATAATGATTCAGCGCAGTGAGCGGCATGTTCTCTCCTATCGCGTCCCGCGATGGCCCCGATAAGCCAATCGTATCGCAGGCGCAAACGGTTCGGGCATAATCGGTTCGCCTTTTCGGCAGGAGAAGCAGACTGAAAGCCCCACCGTTCGCCTATGCCAGGCCGTCCGCGTTGCCGGAGGTGTTCGAGCTGCTCGAGCGCCACGGCGAGGCGGCGTGCATCCTGGCGGGCGGCCAGAGCCTGATTGCCTCGCTCAACATGCGCCTGTCCGCGCCCGCGCTGCTGGTCGACATCGGCGGCCTCGAGGCGCTCGCGCGCATCGAGTCCGGCGAGGGCGTGCTGCGCGTGGGCGCGCTGGTGACGCATGCGCGCCTCGAGCGCTCGCCCGAGATCGCTCGGCACGTGCCGCTGCTCGCGCAGGCGGCGCCGCACGTGGCGCACGCCGCGATCCGCAACCGCGGCACGCTCGGCGGCAGCCTGGCGCTCGCCGATCCGGCGGCCGAGTATCCCGCCTGCGCGCTGGCGCTGGAGGCCGTGCTGCTCGTCGCCGGCCGCAAGGGCGAGCGGCGCGTCAGGGCCGCGGACTTCTTCAAGGGGCTGTTCGAGACCGATCTGCGGCCGGGCGAAGTGCTGACAGCGGTGGAATTCCCGCTGGCCGCCAAAGGCGACCGCTCGGCGTTCGCCGAGCTGGCGCGGCGCGAGGGCGATTACGCCATCGTCGGGCTGGCCGCGCACCGTTCGCAGGCCCTGCGCCTGGCATTCTTCGGCGTCGGCGCGACGCCGGTGCTCGCCGAGCGCGCCGCCGCGCAGCGGAGCCTGCGCGAAGCGAGCGAGGCGCTGGCGCAGGACCTCGAGCCCGCCGCCGACCTGGTCCACGCCGCGGCCACCAAGCTGCACATGGCCCGCGTCCTGCTGGAGCGCGCATGGAACGCGATTTCGACATCGCACTGACGGTCAACGGCGTGCGCGTGGCGCGGCGCGTGGAGGCGCGCCAGCACCTGGTGGATTTCCTGCGCGAGGAGCTGGGACTCACCGGTGCGCATGCGGGCTGCGAGCACGGCGTGTGCGGCGCCTGCACGCTGCGCGTGGACGGCGAGATCGTGCGCGGCTGCCTGATGCTCGCGGTGCAGGCGCACGGGCGGCGGGTGGACACCATCGAGGGGCTGTCGGATTCGGGCGAGCTGGCTGCGCTGCAGAAGGCGTTCCACGAGCACAACGCCCTGCAATGCGGCTTCTGCACCCCCGGCATGCTGCTCGCGGCGCAGGAACTGCTGCGCCGGGGCGGCAAGCCCTCGCGCGAGGAGATCCGCGCGCACCTCTCCGGCAACTACTGCCGCTGCACCGGCTATCAAGCCATCGTCGACGCCATCGAGCAGGTGCTGCATGGGCAAGGCTGAGCTGCCGCTGCACGCGCCGGCCAGGCAGGCCGACAAGGGCTACATCGGCCAGAGCGTGCCGCGGCCGAACGCGCAGCGCCTGCTGCAGGGGCGCGGCACGTTCGTCGACGACCTGCGCCTGCCGCGCCTGGCGCACGTGGTGTTCGTGCGCAGCCCGCACGCGCACGCGAGGATCAAGTCCCTGCGCCTGCAGCAGGCGCAGGCGGCGCCCGGCGTGATCGGCGTGTTCGACGGCCGCGCGGTGGCGCAGGTGTGCACGCCCTGGGTGGGGGTGCTCGGGCACCTGAAGGGCATCAAGTCCCCGCCGCAGCACGCCATCGCCATCGAGCGCGCCTGCTGGCAGGGCGAGGCGGTGGCCGCGGTGGTGGCGGAATCGCGCGCGCAGGCCGAGGACGCGGCCGCGCTGGTGGAAGCCGAGTGGCAGGAGCTGCCCGTGGTGGTGGACATGGAACAGGCCCTGGCGGGACGCCCGGTGATCCATCCCGAGCTCGGCGACAACGTGTGCTTCAAGCGCGAGCACGACACGGGCGGCGTCGAGGACGCTTTCGCCAAGGCGGACCTGGTGGTGGAGGAGACCTTCCATTTCGGGCGGCACACCGGCGTGTGCCTGGAGGGCCGCTCGATCCTCGCCGACTACAACGCGGCCGAGCACTCCCTCACCGTGTACCACTCGACGCAGGCGCCGCACATGATGCAGGACATCTTCGCGCGCCACCTCGGCATCCCCGAAGCCAGCGTGCGCGTGATCGCGAAGGACGTGGGCGGCTCTTTCGGCATCAAGGTGCACGTCTACCCCGACGAGATGGCCACCGCGGCGCTGTCGGTGATGCTGCGCCGCCCGGTGAAGTTCGTCGCCGACCGGCTGGAGTCCTTCCTCACCGACATCCACGCGAGGGAACATCGGGTCAAAGTGAGGCTGGCCTGCAGCAAGGCGGGCGAGATCCTCGCCTTCGACCTGGACGACCTGACCGCGATCGGGCCCTATTCGGTCTACCCGCGCACCAGCGGCATCGAGGGCAACCAGGTGGTCAACCTCACCGGCGGCCCCTACCGGCACCAGAAGTACCGCGCGAAGCTGCACGTGGTGTTCACCAACAAGAACGTCACCTGCCAGTACCGCGCCGTGGGCCACCCGATCGCGGTGGCCCTGACCGAAGGCATCGTGGACCTCGCGGCGCAAAAGCTCGGCATGGACCCGGCGGAATTCAGGCGCCGCAACCTGATCCCGGACGACGCCTATCCCTACACGTTCCCGTCGGGCATCAAATTCGAGAAGCTCTCGCACCACCAGTGCCTGGACAAGCTGCTGGCATTGATGTCGTACGGAAAATTGCGCGAGGAGCAGGCCGCGCTTCGCAAGCAGGGCATCCATCGCGGCATCGGCCTCGCGGCGATGATCGAGGTGACCAATCCCTCGCCCGCGTTCTACGGCGTGGGCGGCGCGCGCATCTCGGCGCAGGACGGCGCGACGCTGCGCCTGGAGCCGAGCGGCATGGTGACGGTGCTGTGCGGCGTCACCGAGCAGGGGCAGGGCACCGAGGCGATCTTCGCGCAGATCGCGGCGAGCGCGGTCGGCGTGGGCATGGACAAGGTGCGCGTGATCACCGGCGACACCGGGGTCACGCCCTACGGCGGCGGCACCTGGGCGTCGCGCGGCGCGGGGATCGGCGGCGAAGCGGTGCTGCTCGCCGGCAGGGCCCTGCGCTCGAACCTGCTGGAGGTGGCCGCGGCGGTCCTCAAGGTGGACCAGCAGGAGCTGGACGTGGCGGACGACCACGTCGTCAACCGGCTGACGCGCGAGTCGAAGTTGCCGCTCGCCGAGCTGGGGCGCATCGCGCATTTCCGCCCGGACACGCTGCCGCCCGATTTCCAGGCCGAGCTCACCGTGACGCGGCACTACACGCCGCGCCAGTACGGCTTCACCTTCACCAACGGCATCCAGGCGTCCTGGGTCGAAGTGGATACCGCCACCGGTTTCGTCAAGCTGCTCAAGCACTGGTGCGTGGAGGATTCGGGCACGCTGATCAACCCGATGCTGGTGGACGAGCAACTGCGCGGCGGCGTGGTGCAGGGCATCGGCGCGGCGCTCTACGAGGAATGCCTCTACAGTCCCGAGGGGCAGCTGCTCAACGGCAACCTCGCCGATTACCTGGTGCCGATGGCGCTCGAGATGCCCGACATCGTCTGCGCGCACGTGGAAACGCCCACCAAGCAGTCGCAGCTCGGCGCCAAGGGCGTGGGCGAGGCCGGCACGGCGGGCGCGCCGGGCGCGGTGATGAATGCGATCAACGACGCGCTGGCGCCGCTCGGCGCGCGCGTCACCGCGATGCCCTTCACCCCGGAGCGGATCCTGCGCGCGTTGCGCAAGGTTCCCTGAGCCGATGAAACTGGGCACCTTCATGATGCCGCTGCACCCTCCGGGGCGGCGGCCCGCCGAAACCTACGCCGAAGACCGCGAGGCGATCCTGCTCGCCGACCGGCTGGGCTACTGCGAGGCGCTGGTCGGCGAGCATGTCACCGACCTGGCGGAGAACGTCACCTCCTGCCTGATGTTCCTCGCCAGCCTGGCGCACGACACGAAGGACATCGTGCTCGGCAGCGGCACGCTCAACATGCCCAACGCGCACCCGGCGGCGATCGCGGCGCAGGTGGCGATGCTCGATCACCTGCTGCAGGGACGCTTCCTCATGGGCATCAGTCCCGGCGGGCTGACGTCGGACGCGGAAGCGTTCGGCAACCTGCGCAAGGACCGCAACGCCATGTTCCTAGAGTCCATCAACATGGTGCTCGCCCTCTGGGCGGGCGAGGCGCCCTACAACCTGAAGGGCGAGCACTTCTCGGTGAGCACGGCGGGCACCATGATCCCGGAGATCGGGCAGGGCAGCATCCTCAAGCCCTACCAGAAGCCGCACCCGCCGATCGTGGTCACCGCCGTGGCGCCGCATTCCAGGGGCGTGACCGAGGCCGCCAAGCGCGGCTGGCCGCCGATTTCGGCGAACTTCCTGCTGCCCGAATGGGTGGCGACGCACTGGCCGCGCTACGCCGAAGGGCGCCAGGCGGTCGGCGCGCAGCCGCGCGCGGCGGAGTGGCGCGTCGCGAAGTCGATCTTCGTCGCCGACGACGACCAGGTGGCGCGGCGCTACGGCCTGGGCGCCGAAGGGCCGTACCATTTCTACTTCAAGCAGCTGATCCGCAAGCTGGTGGGCGCCGGCGGGCGCGCGAACCTGTTCAAGCTCGATCCGAACGAGCCCGACGCCGCGATCACCGCCGAGCGCATGACGCCGCGTCTGGTGATCGCCGGCTCGGTGAACAGCGTCGTCGACCAGATCCTCGCCTTTCGCGAGCAGGTCGGCGATTTCGGCACGCTCTACTACGCCTGCCACGACTGGGCCGACGCTGGGCTCGGGCGCCGCTCGATGCAGCTGATGGCGGAACAGGTGATGCCGCGCGTGAACGCGGCCATCTGACGCGCTGCCGCATTGCCAAGCGCGGAGCGGTTCAGCACAATAGGACATTCACCTCTGGAGGGGGAACGCAAATGAGACAGTCCTGGCGCAATTGGATTTCGGTCGCCGCGCTCGCCGCGGCGGGACTCGCGGCGCTGCCGGTGCTCGCGCAACAGCCGGTGAAGATCGGCATGAGCATGCCGCAGACCGGCCCGCTGGGCGGCGGCGGCAAGGCGGCGCTGCTCGCGCTGCAGATGTGGGTCGAGGACGTCAACGCCAGGGGCGGGTTGCTTGGGCGCAAGGTGCAGTTCATCGCCTACGACGACCAGACCAATCCCGGCTTGGTGCCGGGGATCTACACCAAGCTGCTCGACATCGACAAGGTGGACCTGCTGATCGCGCCCTACGGCACCAACGTGACCGCGCCGATCATGCCGCTGGTGAAGCAGCGCGACCTGCTGCTGATGGGAAATTTCTCCTTCGACGTCAACGCCAAGATGCGGCACGACAAGTGGTTCAACAACGCGCCCTGGGGCGCCGGCGCGCTCGCCTGGGGCGGCTCGTTCCTCTCGGCGGCGGAAAAGCTCGGCGGCAAGAGCATCGCCTTCATGGCGGCGGACGCGGAATTCGCGCAGAACCTGTGCACCGGCGGCCGCGCCATCGCCAAGGCGAAGGGCCTGCAGACGGTGTACGACCAGAACTACCCGCCCAACTCGGTGGATTTCTCCTCGATCATCCGCGCGGTGCGCGCCGCCAAGCCCGACATCGTGTTCATCTGCTCCTACCCGGCCGAGTCGGCGGCGATCGTGCGCGCGGTGGCCGAGATCGGCGTCGGGCCGACGGTGAAGATCATCGGCGGCGGCATGGTCGGGCTGCAATTCGCGCCGATCATGGAAGCGCTCGGGCCCCTGCTCAACGGCTTCGTCAATTACAACAGCTACGTGCCCGAGAAGACGATGGTGAACCCCGCGGTGAACGAGTTCCTCAAGCGCTATTCGGTGCGCGCCAAGGCGGAGAAGGTGGATCCGCTGGGCTTCTACCTGCCGCCGTTCAACTACGCCATCGGGCAGATGCTCGAGCAGGCGGTGGGCGCGACCAAGAGCCTGGACCAGAAGGTGCTGGCCGAGTACATCCATAAGCACGAGATGAAGACCATGGTCGGCAACATCCGCTTCGACGAAGTGGGCGAGTGGGCGACGCCCAAGCTGGTGATGGCGCAGTTCCGCGGCATCAAGGGCAAGGACCTCGACCAGTTCCGCCAGGCCGGCAAGCAGGTGATCGTCGCGCCGGCGGCGATGAAGACGGGCGAGGTGCTGCCCTTCGACAAGGCGCGGAACTAAGCCTGGACGTCCAGCTTCTCCTCGAGGCGGTCCTCGCCGGGATCCTGCTCGGCTGCTTCTACGCCGCGGTGAGCGTCGGGCTGTCGATCGCCTTCGGCCTGCTCGACGTGCCGCAGGTGGCGCATCCGGCGTTCCTGGTGCTGGGCGCCTTCGCCACCTATGCGCTGGCGAGCCGGGGCATGGACCCGCTGCTGGCGGGCCTGGTGCTGATGCCGGTGTTCTTCGTCCTCGGGTTGGCGGTGTACCAGTTCTACTACGCCACCTTCGAGAGCCGCGGCACCGACCAGGGGCTGCGCGGCATCGCCTTCTTCTTCGGCGTCGCGTTCATCGTGCAGGTGGCGCTGATCCTGGTCTTCGGCGTGGATCAGCGGCTGGTCGACGCCTCCTACATCGGCACCAGCGTGGAGTTCGGCGACATGCGCGTGCCCAAGCGCATGCTGGTCGCCTTCGGCGTGGCGCTCGCGCTCACCGGGACGCTGGCGCTGTACCTGTCGCGCACCTACACCGGCCGCGCCATCAAGGCGGTGGCGCAGGATGAAGGCGCCCTGCGCCTCATGGGCGCCGACCCGGTGCGCATCAAGCGCCTGGCTTTCGGCATCGCCACCTCCACCTGCGCGATCGCCGGGGCGCTGCTGATCATCATCGGGCCGGTGGAGCCGGGCCTGGACCGGATCTACATCGGCCGCACGTTCTGCGTGGTGGTGCTGGCGGGCCTGGGCAGCATGAGCGGCACGCTGGTGGCGGGCCTGATCCTGGGCATCGCCGAATCCATCGTGCTCACCACCGCCGGCACCGCGTGGGCGCCCGCGGTCGCCTTCGGCATCCTGCTGGTGGTCCTGGGCGTGCGCCCGGCCGGGCTGTTCGGCCGCTGATGAAGCGCTTTGTCCTCGGCGCACTGCTGGCGCTGGCGTTGGCTGCGTCGATGCCGCTGGTTTTCCGCAACGAGTACTTCTTCTTCGCGGCCTACGTGGTGCTGCAGTACGTCGTGCTCGCCACCGCCTGGAACATCCTCGGCGGCTACGCCGGCTACGTGAATTTCGGCACGGGCGCCTTCTTCGCGGTGGGCGCCTACACCGCGGTGGCGCTGTACAAGGCCTATGCGCTGCCCCTGGGGCTGCAGATCCTCGCCGGCGCCTCGGTGGCGGGCCTGCTCGGCTTCGGCGTCGGCCTGCTGACGCTGCGCCTGCGCGGCATCTTCTTCTCCATCGCCACCATCGCGGTGGCGATCATCCTGGAGACGGTGGTGGTGAACTGGCAGTATGTGGGCGGCGCCAAGGGTTTGCCGACCATGCGCCCCGAGCACACGCCGTTCTTCGACAACCACACGGTATGGCTGTTCTTCGTCATGGCGGTGATCGCGGTGCTGGCCGTCGCCGCCGCGCGCTACGTCGAGACTTCCTGGATCGGCCGCGGCCTGCGCGCGATCCGCGACAACGAGGGCGCGGCCGAATGCTCGGGCGTGCCGACGCTCAAGCTCAAGCTGGCCGCCGCCACGCTCTCCGGGGCGCTGATGGGCGCGGCCGGCGCGCCCTACGCGCAATACCTGTCGTTCATCGAGCCCAGCTCCACCTTCAGCCTGAACTACGCGGTCAACGCGCTCGCCATGCCGATCATCGGCGGCATGGCGCACTGGACCGGGCCGGTGATCGGCGCCGTGCTGCTGGGCACGGTGCAGCAGGTGGTCACGGTGACCATTTCCTCCGAAATCAACGTGCTGGTAGTGGGCGTGCTGCTGGTGGTGTTCGTGGTCGCGGCGCCGGAGGGCATCCTCGGGCTGGTGCAACGGATTCGCGCCCTGCGCAAGCCATGAGCCCCCTGTTGCGGATCGAGGGCGTATCCAAGCAGTTTGGCGGCTTTGCCGCCCTGTCCGCGGTGAGCATCGACGTCGCGATGGGCGAGCGCTTCGGCCTCATCGGGCCGAACGGCTCCGGCAAGACCACCCTGATCAACTGCGTCTCGGGCGTGCTGCCGCACGACGGCGGCAGCATCAGCTTCGATGGCGAGGAGATCTCGAAGCTGCCGGCCTACCAGCGCACGCGGCGCGGCATCGCGCGCAGCTTCCAGATCCCGCGGCCCTTCGGCAGCATGTCGGTGCTGGAGAATCTGGTGGTGCCGCTGGAATTCGTGGTGCACCGCCGCTCGCTGCACACCGCGGATACCCGCGGCGAGGCGATGGAGATCCTGCGCGGCATGGGTCTCGCCGACAAGGCCGACAGCCTGGCGAGCCGCCTGTCGCAGGTCGAGCTGCGCAAGATGGAGCTGGCGCGCGCCATGGCGGCGCGCCCGCGCCTGCTGATCTCCGACGAGGCGATGGCGGGCCTGTCCTCCAACGAGGTGAGCGAGGTGCTGGAGATCCTGTTCCAGCTCAATGCCACCGGCATCACCGTGATCATGATCGAGCACATCATGCAGGCGGTGATGAAGTTCTCGCAGCGCGTGATCTGCCTGGACGCGGGGCGCATCATCTGCGAGGGTGCGCCGGCGGAGATCGTCGCCAACGCCGACGTGCAAAGGGCCTACCTTGGCGCTTGAACTGGCCGTGCGCGGCGTCGAGGCCGGCTACGGCGCCGTGCGGGCGCTGCACGGGGTGTCGATCGACGTGCGCGCCGGCGAGACGGTGGCGCTGCTCGGCACCAACGGCAACGGCAAGAGCACCCTGATGAAGTGCGTGATGGGCATGGTGCGGCCGACGCGCGGCTCGGTGGTGCTGACCCTGGAGGGCCAGGCGCACGACCTGACGCGGCTCTCCACCGAGCAGATCGTCAACCTCGGCGTGGCCATGGTGCCCGAGGGCCGGCGGCTGTTCCCCAAGCTCAGCGTGGAGGAGAACCTGCTGCTCGGCGCGTTCCGCCCGCAGGCGCGCGCGCACATCGCCAGGAACCTGGCGCTGTGCTACGACACCTTCGACGCGCTCAAGGAGCGCAGGCGCCAGCTCGCCGGCTCGATGTCCGGCGGGCAGCAGCAGATGCTGGCAATCGCGCGCGCGCTGATGTCCTCGCCGCGCCTGCTGCTGGTGGACGAGCCTTCGGTGGGCCTGTCGCCGCTGCTGGTGTCGCATACGGTCAGCAAGATCAAGGAGCTCAAGGACGGCTACGGCCTGACGGTGCTGATGGCCGAGCAGAATTTCCACCAGGCGATCCGCATCGCCGACCGCGGCTACATCATCGTGCACGGCGAGATCGTGTTCGAGGGGCGCAGCGTGGCCGAGCTGGAGGGCAA
>JBGPPD010000032.1:0-18916 GCA_041488375.1 Gammaproteobacteria bacterium
AGATGGTGATGCCGGGGGACAACATCAAGATGATCGTCACGCTGATCACGCCCATCGCCATGGAGCAGGGCCTGCGCTTTGCCATCCGCGAGGGCGGCAAGACCGTCGGCGCCGGCGTCGTCACCAAGGTCATCGAGTAAGGAACCAGGACACAGGGGCATAGCTCAATTGGCAGAGCGTCGGTCTCCAAAACCGAAGGTTGGGGGTTCGATGCCCTCTGCCCCTGCCAGACACCTACATGAACGCCACTGACATCGTCAAATTCGTTATTGCAGTCGCGCTGGTAGCCGCCGGCATCGCCGGCTATTACTGGCTTGGCGACAGCGCGCTGGTGTTGCGCGTCCTTGCGGTGCTGGCCGGCATCGCGGCGGGCGCGGGTGTCGCGGTGCTCACGGTGCCCGGGCGCGAATTCGTCGTTTTCGCGCGCGAGGCTGTGGTGGAGGTCAAGAAAGTGGTGTGGCCGACGCGCAAGGAAACGGTACAGACCACCGCCGCGGTGTTCGCATTTGTCCTGGTCATGGCGGTGTTCCTGTGGGTAAGCGACAAGTCGCTTGAGTGGGTACTTTACGACCTGGTCCTCGGATGGAAAAAAACTTGAAGCAGGCAGACATGGGCAAGCGCTGGTACGTGGTGCACGCGTACTCCGGTTTCGAGAAGTCGGTGCAGCGCGCGCTGGAGGATCGCATTTCGCGCGCTGGGATGCAGGACAAGTTCGGCAAGATCCTGGTGCCGGTGGAAGAAGTGGTCGAGATGAAGGGCGGCCAGAAGCACATGTCGGAGCGCAAGTTCTTCCCCGGCTATGTGCTGGTGGAGATGGATATGGACGACGACACCTGGCACCTGGTGAAGAACACCAACAAGGTGACCGGGTTCGTCGGCGGCACGGCGATGAAGCCCACGCCGATCTCCGAGAAGGAGGTCAACGCCATCATGCAGCAGATGCGCGAAGGCGTGGAGAAGCCCAAGCCGAAAGTGCTGTTCGAAAACGGCGAAATGGTGCGGGTGAAGGATGGCCCGTTCACCGATTTCCAGGGCACCGTGGAAGACGTGAACTACGAGAAGAGCCGCCTGCGCGTCGCGGTTACGATTTTTGGGCGCTCGACCCCGGTCGAGCTGGAGTTCGGACAGGTTGAAAAGGCCTGACCGTTTGAACGGGGAGGGCGCTCTGGCGTCCGCTTGCACCCGACAGGAGAGCCACTATGGCGAAGAAGGTTGTCGGTTTCATCAAGCTACAAGTGCCGGCGGGCAAGGCGAACCCCTCGCCGCCCATCGGTCCCGCGCTCGGCCAGCGCGGTCTCAACATCATGGAATTCTGCAAGGCGTTCAACGCCCAGACGCAGAAGGTGGAGCCCGGCCTGCCGCTGCCCGTGGTGATCACGGCGTATGCGGACAAGAGCTTCAGCTTCATCATCAAGACGCCGCCAACCACGGTGCTGATCAAGAAGGCGGCCGGCATTGAGTCCGGCAGCCCGCGTCCGCACACCGACAAGGTGGGCAAGATCACCCGCAAGCAAGTCGAGGAGATTGCCAAAGCGAAGATGCCCGACCTGACGGCCGCCGATCTCGACGCCGCCATGCGCACCGTCGCCGGCAGCGCGCGCTCGATGGGCATCCTGGTGGAGGGCATGTAAATGCCGCAAATCTCAAAGCGCAGGAAAGTGATCGCCAGCAAGGTGGATCATGCCAAGGCCTACGCGGTCATGGACGCGATGAATCTGATCAAGGAAACGGCGACTGCCAAGTTCGACGAGGCAGTGGACGTTGCGGTCAATCTCGGCATCGACACCTCCAAATCCGATCAGACCGTGCGCGGCGCGGTGGTGCTGCCGGCCGGCACCGGGAAGAAGGTGCGCGTGGCGGTGTTCGCGCAAGGCGACAAGGCAGCGGCTGCGAGAGCGGCGGGCGCCGAGATCGTGGGGATGGAAGACCTCGCGGAGCAGGTGAAGGCGGGCAAGCTCGATTTCGACGTGGTCATCGCGGAGCCCGCGGCGATGCGCGTGGTCGGGGCGCTCGGCCAGATCCTCGGCCCGCGCGGCCTGATGCCGAACCCGAAGGTCGGCACGGTGACGCCGGACGTCGCAGGGGCGGTGAAGAACGCGAAAGCCGGCCAGGTTCAATTCCGCGCCGACAAGACCGGCATCGTGCAATGCACGATCGGGCGCGCTTCGTTCACGCCGGAGCAGTTGCGCGACAACCTCGCGGCGCTGGTGGATGCGCTCAACAAGTCGAAGCCGCAGCACACCAAGGGCATTTTCCTCAGGAAGCTGTCGGTGTCGAGCACGATGGGAGTCGGGGTCAAGGTCGATCCCGCCTCGCTGCAGGCGCAGTAGCAGGTGGTTGCAAGGACTTTGGGCTGCCGCTCGCGAGAGCGGCTGCTGTCAAAGACCGCAGGGGCCGGACCGGCAGGTCGGGACGGCTTAATTGGGGCATCACCCTGCGCAGACGGCGCACCCGAAGCAGGAATGCAGTCGGGGTTCCTGATTCAAGGTCGCCATGGGCTGGGCGGTTCGCGAGAGCCGTCCGTTTGATCAACGCAAGGAGGTAGACCTTGAGTCTCAGTCTGGAGCAAAAGCAAGCGGTCGTTTCCGAGATCGCTGCGCAGCTGGCCAAAGCCCAGGCGGTGATCGTCGCGGAGAATCGCGGCCTCCCCGTCGAGGTGGTGACCAATCTGCGCGCGAAAGCACGCAAGTCCGGTCTCTACCTGCGCGTGCTGAAGAACACGCTCGCGCGGCGCGCCGTGAAGGGCACGCCGTTCGAGAAGCTGACCGATCAGTTGTCCGGCCCGCTGATGTACGGCATTGCGCAGGATCCAGTGGCCGGCGCCAAGGTGCTGTCCGAGTTCGCCAAGGACAACGAGCTTTTCGTTATCAAGGGCGGGGCGATGGGCAACGTGTTGATGTCCCTCAAGGACGTCAAGGCGCTCGCAACCATGCCCAGCCGCGAAGAGTTGCTGGCGAGGCTGGTCGGCACCATGCAGGCACCGATCGTCAAGCTGGTGCGCACCATGAACGAGGTCCCGGGCAAGTTCGTCCGGACGCTCGCCGCGGTGCTGGCCGCCAAGGAAAAAGCCGCTTAATCAGGAACCCATTCAGGAGAACACCATGGAACGTACTCAGATTCTGGAAGCTGTTTCGAAGATGACCGTCCTCGAGCTGTCGCAGCTCATCAAGGACATGGAAGAAAAGTTCGGCGTGTCGGCTGCCGCTGCGGTCGCAGTCGCCGGTCCCGCCGCCGCGGCTGCTGCGGCACCCGCCGAGGAAAAGACCGAGTTCACCGTCATGCTGAACGCCGCGGGCGACAATAAAGTGAACGTGATCAAGGCGGTACGTGAAGTGACGAGCCTGGGCCTCAAGGAGGCGAAGGATCTCGTGGACGGCGCGCCCAAGGCGGTAAAGGAGGGCGTCTCGAAAGCCGATGCAGAGGCAGTACTGAAGAAGCTGATCGACGCCGGGGCGAAGGCGGAAATCAAGTAGGGAACTTCGGAATCCCGGGAGGGTCAGATTGGCCCTCCCCCGGATTCCGGACAGACAAAGGGCCTTGCCTTGGCAGGGTCTTTTCTCTGTCCCGCAGCGTTTTTGGAGCCTTCATGACCTATTCGTTGACCGAGCGTAAACGCATCCGCAAGAGCTTTGCCAAGCGGGCCACGGTGCAGGCGGTACCGTTCCTCATCGCCACCCAGCTCGAGTCCTATACCGCATTCCTGCAGGCGCACGTAGCGCCGGAAAGCCGCAGGAACGAGGGCTTGCAGGCCGCGTTCACGTCGATCTTCCCGATCACCAGCCACTCGGGCAATGCGCGGCTGGAATTCGTCAGCTTCCAGTTGGGAGAGCCGCCGTTCGACGTCAAGGAATGCCAGCAGCGCGGCCTCACCTACGCCAGCCCGCTGCGCGCCAAGGTGCGCCTGGTGATCCTGGACAAGGAAGCGCCCAAGCCGACCACCAAGGAAGTGAAGGAGCAGGAGGTGTACATGGGCGAGATCCCGCTCATGACCACCACCGGCTCGTTCATCATCAACGGCACCGAGCGGGTCATCGTGTCCCAGCTGCACCGCTCCCCCGGGGTGTTCTTCGAGCACGACCGCGGCAAGACGCACAGCTCGGGAAAGCTCCTGTTCTCGGCCCGCGTGATTCCCTACCGCGGGTCCTGGCTCGACTTCGAATTCGACCCGAAGGATATCGTCTATTTCCGCGTTGACCGCCGGCGCAAGATGCCGGTGACGATCCTGCTCAAGGCGCTCGGCTTGACCCCCGAGATGATCCTCAAGGAGTTCTTCGACTTCGACGGCTTTCACATCGAGAAGGACCACGTGCTGTTCGAAGTGGTGCCTGAGCGCCTGCGCGGCGAAGTGGCGCGCTTCGACATCAACGACCGATCCGGCAAGACCATCGTCGCCAAGGACAAGCGCATCACCGTCAAGCACATCCGCGACATGGAGTCCGCCGGCATCAAGAGGATCGTGGCGCCGGATGATTTCATCATCGGCCGCGCGCTGGCGCACAACGTCGTCAACTCCGACACCGGCGAGATCCTCGCCAGCGCCAACGACGAGGTGACCGAAACCCTGCTCGCCAAGCTGCGCGAGTCGAAGATCGGCAAGATCCAGACCCTGTTCACCAACGACCTGGACGAAGGCTCGTACGTGTCGCAGACCCTGCGCACCGACGAGACCATCGACGTCAACGCGGCGCGCGTCGCGATCTACCGCATGATGCGCCCCGGGGAGCCGCCGACGGAAGACGCGGTGGAAGCCCTGTTCAACGGACTGTTCTTCTCCGAGGAGCGCTACGACCTGTCGGCGGTGGGCCGCATGAAGTTCAACCGCCGCGTTGGCGTGCCCTGCGAGACCGCATGGCAGCTACGCCTGAAGAGCATGGCGCTGTCCAAGGAAGCCGAAGAGGAGGTGCGCGCGTACTTCAAGCATGCGCCCGAGTTGTCGCTCGGCAAGGTGGCGCTCGAAGGCGTGACCAGCGAGGAAGCGGCGCAGCACGTCGTCGACAAGATGTTCCAGGATCTCAAGTCCAAGGGCGTCGACCGGCAGAAGCTGGAGACCAAGCTCGAGCCGCGCTATACGCTCAGCCCGCGCGACATCGTCGAGGTGATCCGCATCCTGGTGGAGCTGCGCAACGGCCGCGGGGATATCGACGACATCGATCACCTCGGCAACCGTCGCGTGCGCTCGGTGGGCGAATTGGCCGAGAACCAGTTCCGCGCCGGCCTGGTGCGGGTGGAGCGCGCCGTCAAGGAACGCCTGTCGCAGGCCGAGAGCGACAACCTGATGCCGCACGACCTGATCAATGCCAAGCCGATTTCGGCGGCGATCAAGGAGTTCTTCGGCTCCAGCCAGCTGTCGCAGTTCATGGACCAGACCAACCCGCTGTCCGAGATCACGCACAAGCGCCGCGTCTCCGCGCTCGGGCCGGGCGGCCTGACGCGGGAGCGCGCCGGCTTCGAGGTGCGCGACGTGCACCCGACGCACTACGGGCGCGTGTGCCCGATCGAGACGCCGGAGGGCCCCAACATCGGCCTGATCAACTCGCTCGCGCTGTACGCGCGCACCAACAAGTACGGCTTCCTCGAGACGCCCTACCGCAAGGTGTCGCACAGCAAGGCGACCAACGACATCGTGTACCTGTCGGCGATCGAGGAGGGCAACCACGTCATCGCGCAGGCCAACGCCGCGATCGACAAGTCGGGCAAGCTGGTCGACTCGCTGGTGTCCTGCCGCAACAAGAACGAATTCATGCTGTCGACGCCGGACCGCATCGAATACATGGACGTCGCGCCGAGCCAGATCGTGTCGGTGGCGGCATCGCTGATCCCGTTCCTCGAGCACGACGACGCCAACCGCGCGCTGATGGGCTCCAACATGCAGCGCCAGGCGGTGCCTTGCCTGCGTCCGGAGAAGCCGCTGGTCGGCACCGGCGTGGAGCGCACCGCGGCCATCGACTCCGGCACTTGTGTGGTGGCCTTGCGCGGCGGCCTGGTGGACTACGTGGACTCCAATCGCGTGGTGGTGCGGGTGAACGACGATGAGACCGTGCCGGGCGACGTGGGCGTGGACATCTACAAGCTCACCAAGTACACGCGCTCCAACCAGAACACCAACATCAATCAGCGCCCGATCGTCAAGCAGGGCGAACGGCTCGCCAAGGGCGATGTGGTCGCCGACGGCGCCTCCACCGACCTCGGTGAGCTGGCGCTCGGCCAGAACATGCTGGTGGCGTTCATGCCGTGGAACGGCTACAACTTCGAGGACTCGATCCTGATCTCGGAGCGGGTGGTGTCGGACGACCGCTTCACCTCGATCCACATCGAGGAGCTGACGGTGGTGGCGCGCGACACCAAGCTCGGGCCGGAGGAAATCACGCGCGACATCTCCAACCTCTCGGAGGCGCAGCTGTCGCGCCTGGACGAGTCGGGCATCGTGTACATCGGCGCCGAAGTGGAAGCGGGCGACGTGCTGGTCGGCAAGGTGACCCCGAAGGGCGAGACCCAGCTGACCCCCGAGGAGAAGCTGCTGCGCGCGATCTTCGGCGAGAAGGCGTCCGACGTGAAGGACACCTCGCTCAGGGTGCCCTCGGGCATCTCGGGCTGCGTCATCGACGTGCAGGTGTTCACGCGCGAAGGCATCGAGCGCGACAAGCGCAGCCAGCAGATCATCGAGGACGAGCTGCGCCGCTACAAGACCGACCTCGCCGATCAGATGCGCATCGTCGAGTCCGACACCTTCGAGCGCCTGGAGCGCCTGCTCACCGGCAAGAGCGCCAACGGCGGGCCGAAGAAGCTCGCCAAGGGCACCAAGATCGCCAAGAGCTACCTGGAGACGATCGAGCGCTTCGACTGGTTCGATATCCGGCTGGCCAACGAGGAGGCTGCGGGCCAGCTCGAGGGGCTGAAGGAATCCCTCGCGCAGAAGCGGCGCGAGTTCGACGCCATGTTCGAGGCCAAGAGGAAGAAGCTCACCCAGGGCGACGAGTTGCCGCCGGGCGTGCTGAAGATGGTCAAGGTGTACGTGGCGGTCAAGCGCCGCCTGCAGCCCGGCGACAAGATGGCCGGCCGGCACGGCAACAAGGGCGTGATCTCCAAGATCGTGCCGGTGGAGGACATGCCGCACATGGCCGACGGCACGACGCTGGACATCGTGCTCAACCCGCTCGGCGTGCCTTCGCGCATGAACGTCGGCCAGATTCTCGAGACGCACCTGGGCTGGGCGGCGAAGGGCCTCGGCCTCAAGCTCGGCGAGATGATCAAGGCGCAGGCCAAGATCGCGGATGTGCGCAAGAACATCGACCGCATCTACAACGCCAGTGGCAAGGACGAAGACCTGTCCAAGCTGACCGACGAAGAGGTGATGCAGCTCGCCTTCAACCTGAAGGACGGGGTGCCGTTCGCCACGCCGGTATTCGACGGCGCATCGGAAGCCGAAATCAACGCCATGCTGGAACTGGCGGGGCTGCCGGTGTCGGGCCAGGTGACGCTGCACGACGGCCGCACGGGCGAGGCGTTCGATCGCCCGGTGACGGTGGGCTACATGCACGTGCTGAAGCTGCATCACCTGGTGGACGACAAGATGCACGCCCGTTCCACCGGGCCGTATAGCCTGGTCACGCAGCAGCCTCTGGGCGGCAAGGCGCAGTTCGGCGGCCAGCGTTTCGGCGAGATGGAGGTGTGGGCGCTGGAGGCCTACGGCGCCGCGTACACGCTGCAGGAAATGCTCACGGTGAAGTCCGACGACATCACCGGGCGCACCAAGGTGTACGAAAACATCGTCAAGGGCGACCACAAGATCGACGCCGGCATGCCGGAGTCCTTCAACGTGCTGGTGAAGGAAATCCGTTCGCTCGGCATCGACATCGATCTCGAAAAGTACTGAGACAGGAGCCTCAATGAAAGCGCTACTGGAGCTGTTCAAGCAAGTCCAGCAGGACGAGGACTTCGAGGCCATCCGCATCGGGCTGGCCTCGCCGGAGAAGATCCGCTCGTGGTCGTACGGCGAAGTGAAGAAGCCCGAGACCATCAACTACCGCACCTTCAAGCCGGAGCGCGATGGCCTGTTTTGCGCCAAGATCTTCGGGCCGATCAAGGACTACGAGTGCCTGTGCGGCAAGTACAAGCGCCTCAAGCACCGCGGCGTGATCTGCGAGAAGTGCGGCGTCGAGGTGACGCTGGCCAAGGTGCGCCGCGAGCGCATGGGCCATATCGAGCTGGCGAGCCCGGTCGCGCACATCTGGTTCCTGAAGTCGCTGCCGTCGCGCCTGGGCCTGGTGCTCGACATGACGCTGCGCGACATCGAACGGGTGCTGTATTTCGAGGCCTACGTGGTCACCGACCCGGGGCTCACGCCGCTCAAGCGCTGCCAGCTGCTGACCGAGGATGACTACCTCGCCAAGGTCGAGGAGTTCGGCGACGACTTTTCCGCCAGCATGGGCGCGGAGGGCATCCGCGCGCTGTTGCGCGCCATCGACATCAACCGCGACATCGACCAGTTGCGCAAGGACCTCGAGGCCACTTCGTCGGACGCCAAGATCAAGAAGCTCGCCAAGCGGCTGAAGGTGCTCGAGGGCTTCAAGTCCTCGAACATCAAGCCCGACTGGATGATCATGGAGGTGCTGCCGGTGCTGCCGCCGGAACTGCGCCCGCTGGTGCCGCTGGACGGCGGACGCTTCGCCACCTCGGACCTGAACGACCTGTACCGCCGGGTGATCAACCGCAACAACCGCCTCAAGCGCCTGCTGGAACTCAAGGCGCCCGAGATCATCGTGCGCAACGAGAAGCGCATGCTGCAGGAAGCGGTGGACTCGCTGCTCGACAACGGCCGCCGCGGCAAGGCGATGACCGGGGCCAACAAGCGCCCGCTCAAGTCGCTCGCCGACATGATCAAGGGCAAGGGCGGACGCTTCCGCCAGAACCTGCTCGGCAAGCGCGTGGATTACTCGGGCCGCTCGGTGATCGTGGTCGGCCCGCAGCTGAAGCTGCACCAGTGCGGCCTGCCGAAGAAGATGGCGCTCGAGCTGTTCAAGCCGTTCATCTTCAACAAGCTCGAACTGCTGGGCCTGGCCACCACCATCAAGGCCGCCAAGCGCCTGGTGGAGCAGGAAGTGCCCGAGGTCTGGGACATCCTGGAAGAGGTGATCCGCGAACACCCGGTGATGCTCAACCGCGCCCCGACCCTGCACCGCCTCGGCATCCAGGCTTTCGAGCCGGTGCTGATCGAAGGCAAGGCGATCCAGCTGCACCCGCTGGTGTGCGCGGCGTTCAACGCCGACTTCGACGGCGACCAGATGGCGGTACACGTGCCGCTGTCGCTGGAGGCCCAGATGGAGGCGCGCACGCTGATGCTCGCCTCGAACAACGTGCTCTCGCCCGCCAACGGCGAGCCGATCATCGTCCCGTCGCAGGACATCGTGCTGGGCCTGTATTACGCCACGCGCGAGCGCATCGGCGCCAAAGGCGAGGGCATGAGCTTTTCCGACCTGGCCGAGGTGTCGCGCGCCTATGAATCGCGCAACGTGGACCTGGGCGCCAAGGTCTGGGTGCGCATCAAGGAGCACGACCTGACGCCCGAGGGCGCCAAGGTCGAGCGCATCAAGCGCTACGAGACCACCATCGGCCGCGCGCTGCTGTCGGAGATCCTGCCCGCGGGCCTGTCCTTCGAGCTGCTGAACAAGCCGCTGAAGAAGAAGGAGATCTCCAAGCTGATCAACATCGGCTTCCGCCGCTGCGGGCTGCGCGAGACGGTGATCTTCGCCGACAAGCTGATGCAGGCCGGCTTCACCATGGCCACGCGCGGCGGCATCTCGTTCAGCGTGAGCGACATGCGCATCCCGACCGCCAAGCAGGAGCTCATCGGCGCGGCCGAGGCCGAGGTCAAGGAGATCGAGTCGCAGTACACCTCCGGCCTGGTCACGGTCGGCGAGCGCTACAACAAGGTGGTCGACATCTGGTCGCGCTGCGGCGAGCAGGTCGGCAAGGTGATGATGGAGCAGCTCGGCACCGAGGAAACCACCGACCGCCACGGCAAGAAAGTGCGCCAGGAGGCGTTCAACTCGATCTACATGATGGCCGATTCGGGCGCGCGCGGTTCGGCGGCCCAGATCCGCCAGCTGGCCGGCATGCGCGGCCTGATGGCCAAGCCCGACGGCTCGATCATCGAGA
This sequence comes from Gammaproteobacteria bacterium, assembly GCA_041488375.1. Taxonomy (GTDB): domain Bacteria; phylum Pseudomonadota; class Gammaproteobacteria; order Burkholderiales; family SG8-39; genus JAABQT01. The sequence continues at coordinate 10,156 of JBGPPD010000032.1, forward strand.
CGCCGATCACGGCCAACTTCCGCGAAGGCTTGAACGTGCTGCAGTACTTCATTTCCACGCACGGTGCGCGCAAGGGCCTGGCCGATACGGCGCTGAAAACCGCCAACTCGGGCTACCTGACGCGGCGCCTGGTCGACGTGACGCAGGACCTGGTGGTCACCGAGGAGGATTGCGGCACGCAGAACGGCATCGTGATGCGCGCCCTGGTCGAAGGCGGCGAAGTGGTCGAGGCGCTGCGCGAGCGCATCCTGGGCCGCGTGCTGGCCGTGGACCTGATCAACCCGGAAACCCAGGACGTGCTCGCCACGGCGGGTTCTCTGGTGGACGAGGACGCGGTGGACAACATCGACAACGTCGGCATCGACGAGGTCAAGGTGCGCACGCCGCTCACCTGCGATACGCGCTGGGGCGTGTGCGCCAAGTGCTACGGGCGCGACCTCGGCCGCGGCTCCGTCGTCAACGTCGGCGAGGCGATCGGCGTGATCGCCGCGCAGTCGATCGGCGAGCCGGGCACGCAGCTGACGATGCGCACTTTCCACATCGGCGGCGCGGCCAGCCGCACCGCGGTGCAGAGCAACGTCGAGGCGAAATCCGCCGGCACGGTGCGCTTCACCCCGACCATGCGCTACGTCACCAACGCCAAGGGCGACAAGGTGGTGATCTCGCGCTCGGGCGAAGTGACCATCGTGGACGACAACCACCGCGAGCGCGAGCGCCACAAGGTGCCCTACGGCGCGACGCTGCAGGTGGCCGACGGCGATACCCTGCGGGCGGGCAAGACGGTCGCTGCCTGGGACCCGCACCACCGGCCGATCATCACCGAGTACGCGGGCGCGGTCAGGTTCGAGCACGTCGAGGAAGGCGTGACGGTGGCCAAGCAGATCGACGACGTCACCGGGCTCTCCACGCTGGTGGCGATCGACCCCAAGCGCCGCGGCAGCGCGGCGTCCAAGGGCGTGCGCCCCTCGGTCAAGCTGATCAACGAGAAGGGCGAGGAAGTGCGCATCGCCGGCACCGACCACGCCGTGAACATCAGCTTCCCGGTGGGCGCGGTGATCGCGGTGCGCGACGGCCAGCAGATGCAGGTGGGCGAAGTGCTGGCGCGCATCCCGCAGGAAACCTCCAAGACGCGCGACATCACCGGCGGTCTGCCGCGGGTGGCCGAGTTGTTCGAGGCGCGCGCGCCCAAGGACAAGGCGATCCTCGCCGAGTACACGGGCACCGTCTCCTTCGGCAAGGACACCAAGGGCAAGCAGCGCCTGGTGATCACCGACCTGGAGGGCACGCAGCACGAGGAGCTGATCCCGAAGGACAAGCACGTGCTGGTGCACGACGGCCAGGTGGTGAACAAGGGCGAGATGATCGTCGACGGCTCGGTGGATCCGCACGACCTGCTGCGCCTGCTCGGGGTGGAGGCGCTCGCGCGCTACATCATCGACGAGGTGCAGGACGTATACCGCCTGCAGGGCGTGAAGATCAACGACAAGCACATCGAGGTGATCGTGCGCCAGATGCTGCGCCGCGTGCAGGTCGAGGATCCGGGCGAGTCCTCCTTCATCCAGGGCGAGCAGGTGGAGCGCGCCGACCTGCTGGAGGAGAACGAGAAGGTCGCCAAGGAAGGCAAGAAGCAGGCGGCGTTCTCCTACATGCTGCTCGGCATCACCAAGGCTTCGCTGTCCACGGACTCGTTCATCTCGGCGGCCTCCTTCCAGGAGACCACGCGCGTGCTGACCGAGGCCGCCATCATGGGCAAGCGCGACGGCCTGCGCGGACTGAAGGAAAACGTGATCGTCGGGCGCCTGATCCCGGCGGGCACCGGCATGGCCTACCACAAGATCCGCAAGGACCAGGCCGCCGAGCCGCCGGTGATCGACCTGCCGGTGGTGGAGGAAGCGCCGGCGGTTACGACGGAGGCTGCGGCCGCAAGCGGCAGCTGAGCCTTTTGCGATTGGTGCAGGACGGAAAGGCCGCCGCGAGGCGGCCTTTCCTTTTCTGGTCTGGACTTCGTGGTGCCGTGGGCGCATGCTTTCCCAAAACAACCAAAGGGGAGAAGCCATGAGTGCAGCCGCACCTTCTGCAAGCCCGCGCTGGTGGGTGCCGGGCGATTGGAACGGGTTCTTCGGCCTGTTCACCAACGTTCTGCTCAATGTCATCGTCCTGACCACGCTGTGCCTGTACGTGGTGCAGCTTCCGCCCGACACCGTCTACGGTCGCGTGCTGCCGGCGCTGGGCATCGCGCTGCCGATCGGCAACCTGTTCTACGCCTACCTCGCATGGCAAATGGCGAAGAAAGAGGGCCGCTCCGACGTCACGGCGATGCCTTACGGGCCGAGCGTTCCGCACATGTTCATCGTGGTGCTGGTGGTCATGTTGCCGACCTACCTGGCCACCAAGGACGCGATGCTGGCCTATGCCGCGGGGCTGGCGTGGTGCTTCATCATCGGCGTGATCGTGCTGCTGGGCTGCTTCGTCGGGCCATGGATCCGCAAGATGACCCCGCGCGCGGCGATGCTCGGCACGCTGGCGGGCATCTCCATCGCGTTCATCTCGATGCGCCCGGCGTTCCAGATGTGGGAAGTGCCGTGGATCGGCTTCGTGTGTTTCGCCATCGTGCTGATCGCCTGGACGGCGAACATCCGCCTGCCCGGCGGAATTCCCGGCGGCCTGGCGGCGGTGGTTGTCGGCGCCGCGATCGGCTGGCTGGCGGCTGCCTTCGGCTGGAGCGACTACATGAAGGGCGCGCAAGTCGGCAAGGCCTTCGAGCAATTCGGCCTGCACCTGCCATGGTTCTCGGCGGACGTGTTCCGCGGCCTGGCGGGAATCGCGCCCCTGCTGGCCACCGCCATACCGCTGGGCATCTACAATTTTACCGAGGCGATGAACAACGTGGAGAGCGCCTCTGCGGCGGGGGACAACTACAACCTGCGCAAGATTCTCGCCGCGGACGGCATCGGGGCGATCGTGGGTTCGATGCTGGGGAGCCCGTTCCCGCCGGCGGTCTACATCGGCCATCCGGGCTGGAAATCGGTGGGCGGCCGCATCGGCTACTCGCTCGCCACCGGCGTGGCGATTGCGCTGGTGTGTTTTCTCGGCCTGACCGCACTGCTGCTCAACCTGATCCCGCTGGTGGCGATCCTGCCGATCCTGCTGTACATCGGCCTGGTGATCGGGGCGCAGGCGTTTCAGGCGAGCCCCGCCAACCACGCGCCGGCGGTGGTGCTGGCGATCATTCCGAACATCGCCGAGTGGGCCAAGATCAATATCGACGGTGCGCTGGGCGCCGCCGGCACCAGCGCCGGCAAAGTCGGCATGGCCGCGCTGGGGCAGGTCGGCGTGGTCTATCAGGGCCTGGCGGTGCTCGGCAGCGGGTCGGTGCTGGCCGGCATGGTGCTCGGGGCGATGGCGGCGTTCATCATCGACCGCAAGCTTACCCACGCCGCAGTGACGGCATTCATCGGCGCGGCGCTGGCCTGGATCGGCCTGATACACGGGCCGGCTTTGGGCTGGATGGTCTCGCCGCTGGTGTCGCTCGGCTACGTGATGTTCGGCGCTCTCTGCCTGGCGATGTCGCGCCAGACCTCGGCCGCGTAGATCCGAAGCAGCGCAGCTCGCGACTCGGCGCTCAGGCGGACACGATGTGCGTGCCCGTCGCGCCGGATAACGCGCGCCCGAGGTTGGGCGGATTGGTGATCAGTGCGCGCGTACCGCCGCCCTGCAGAAATGAAATGATCGCCTCGATCTTCGGGCCCATGCTGCCCTTCGGGAACTGGCCCTCGGCGAGATGCTTGCGCGCCTGCGCCAGCGTAATGCGTTCGAGCCAGCGTTGCGTGGGTTTGCCGAAGTCGACCGCCACTTTCTCCACGCCGGTGGAAACCACGAACAGTTCGGCGCCGAGGTCTCGAGCCAGAAGGCTGGAAGCGAAGTCCTTGTCGATCACCGCCTCGAGCCCCTGCAGGTCGCCCTGCGCGTCGCGCAGCACCGGAATGCCGCCGCCGCCGCAGGCGATCACGATGTAGTCCAGGTCGATCAGCGCCTCGATGATGTCGCGCTCGATGATGCTCTGCGGCATCGGCGAGGCTACCACGCGCCGCCAGCCGCGGCCGGCGTCTTCCTTCACCACCCAGCCGAGATCGTTCGCCAGCGATTTGGCCACGTCCTCGGTCATGTGCGCGCCGATCGGCTTGGTCGGATTGCCGAACGCGGGATCCCCCGGATCCACCAGCACCTGGGTGACCACGGCCACGACTTTGCGCTTGAGCTTGCGGCGCTGAAACTCGTTATACAGCGCGCGCTGGAACATGTAACCGATCGCGCCCTGCGTGTCCGCGTCGGCATAGTCCACCGGCACCTCGGGCACCATGCCCTTCGCGATACCCGAGCGGCGCAGGATGAACCCCACCTGCGGGCCGTTGCCGTGCGTGAGGACCACGGTCCAGCCGGCTTCGACCATGTCGGCCACGTAGTGCGACGTCGTTGTCGCCGCCCTCACCTGGTCGGGAATGGATTGGTGCTGATCGTCCACGATCAGCGAATTGCCGCCGACAGCAACGACCGCCGTGTGCTTGTGCTTGGCCATCGCGATCTCCTCTATGCGGGTGTGGAGCGGATGCTGCCGGGCATGTCGACGCCCACCCGCGACGCCAGTGCGATGATGGCCTGGGTGAAACACTCGAGCGGCGCGCGCGTGATGCCGGCGCCGATCTGGCCGACCCCGGCGTCCTTGTGTGCGATGCCGGTGTTGATGATCGGCGTGATGTTGGTGTCGAGCACGCGGCGGGCATCGATGCCGGCGGGCGTGCCGCTGAAATTCATCGCCGGCAGCGTGAACGCGCTGTTGCGTCCCAGCGTGATGTGGCGCATTTCGCGCGTATTGGCGACTGCATCCTGCGGAGTGCCGCCGACGAACTGCACGATGGCGGGCGCCGTGGCCATGGCAAAGCCGCCCAGGCCCGCGGTCTCGGTGATCGAGCTGTCGCCCATGTCCGGCGCCGCGTGCTCCGGTCCGTAGCTGGGGAAATACAGTCCGCCCACCACCGGGGAGGGCGCTTCGAACCATTGCTCGCCGGTTCCCGAAAGGCGGATGCCGAAGCGCACCCCGTTGCGCGACATCGCGGTAACGAGGCTGCTGCCCGGCACGCCGTGCGCGGCATCGAGCATGGTCTTGCACGCCGCCATCGACAGGTTGAGGAAGAAGTGATCGTTGCCGGCGATGAAGGTCACCGCATCGGCGATGGCCGCCGCGTCGTAGCCGGAGTGCAGCGCCGCGGGCACCATCTTCTTCAGGAACAACGACGACGCGGCCGCGTTGCGGTTGTGGAGTTCGTCGCCCATCTGCAGCGCTTGCGCGATCAGCGGCTTGAGTTCCATCGGCCCGAGCTTCGCCAGTGCCGCGGCGAGCGCCGGCGCCAACACCTGCGCCATCCATCGCAGGCGCTTGATCACTTCAGGAGAATTGGCGCCGAAGCGCAGCACCTTGCCGAGGCCCTCGTTCAGGTTGGAGAACGCGCGGTTTTTGCCCGCCGCATTCTCCACGATCCACACCGGCATCGACGGACTGATGACCCCGGCCATCGGCCCCACCGTGGCGTGATGATGCGCCGGCACGAAGGCGATGCTGCCGCTGCCAGCCAGCCGCCGGGCCGCGTCGGCGTCCGCTGCCCAGCCTTCATAAAGGATCGCGCCGATCACCGCCCCCTGCATGGGCCCGCACATTTCCTGCCAGGCGATCGGCGGCCCGGCGTGCAGGATCATGCGATCGCCCATGCCCGGCAGGTGCTCGCGCGCAACGCCGACCCCGGCAAGCACCGGCTGCGCGGCGAGAAAGGCGGCGTATGCCTTCTCGTTGGCAGCTTCCAGCGTTGGATGGTTCAGCAACTGCGCCAGGCACCAGCCGGCCGCGCGGTTGCCCCCGGCGGGCGGAGTCCAATCCAGATGCACCGCCTTGCCCCCGGCCGCCACGACGGATTCGGCGAACGACTGCAAGCCGACGTTGATCAGCGGCTGGTTGTCCTGGAATAGCTTGTTCATTGCGCGAGCGTGGAGGCAATGCCGGCCGCCAGACGCACGGCCTGCGCGTTGCTTTCGGCGAACAGCATGCCGGCCTCGGCAAGCGCCCGCGCCTGCCGGGCGAAATCCTGTGGATCGGCGGCAGTGCCGCAGATCTGGCCGACGAAGACGAGGGCTCTTCCCTGTGCGGACGCGGCGGCGCGCGCGCGATGGATCGCCGGCACCAGCTCGCTCGAGGGGTCCATGTGGCTGCCGAACCCGAGCACCACGTCGAGCAGGATCACGGCGGTCTCCGGATCCTCCGCCTCCCTGGCGATGCGCTCGGTGCGCAGCCGGTAGTCGATCATCGGGTGCGGGCGCCCGCGCGTGAAAACGTCGTCTCCGAGGTCGACCAGCGTGTGCTGCCGGCTCTGCCAGACATCGGCCAGTTCCGTGGCGGCGCGCGTGGGCGTATTGGAGTGCACGTCGCCCAGGAGTTCGCCCAGCAACAGCGTGGCCTCGTAGCAGAAAGTGCCGCCGCTGAAGAGTCCGCGGACGTAGCGCTGCGTGGCGGCGAAGCGCGGCAGCCCGGCCGGCGCGGACGGCGGTTCGGCGTAACTGTCACGCGGCTTTTCGCCCTTGGCGATGGCCACGGCCGCGCGCGCCGCATCCTCCAGCGTCCTCACCGCGTGCACGCCTTTGCGCCCGACCTGCTTCGGATCGGTGCCGAGGAAGTTCACCACCACCGGTTTTCCGGCTCTGGCGGCCTCGGCAAGCACATGCTCGGCCACTTCGGGAGCCGGTGGCTTGGAAATCAGCACGATGACCTGGGTCGCGGGGTCCGCGGCGAGATCCTTCAGCCCCTTGAGCATCGAGATCGCGCCGATATCGCGGTGCAGGTCTCGCCCGCCGGTGCCGATCGCCTGCGAGATGCCCGACCCAAGCCGGTCCACCAGCACGGTGACCTGCTGCAACCCGGTGCCCGAGGCGGCCACCACGCCTACGGGGCCGCGCTTCACCACGTTGGCGAAGGCGAGAGGAATGCCGTTGAGGATCGCGGTGCCGCAGTCCGGGCCCATGACGATGAGGTCGGCGGCGCGCGCGAAACGCTTGAGCAGGAGTTCCTCCTCCTCCGAGACGTTGTTGCTGAACAACATCACGTTGAGCCCGAGGCGCAGCGCTTTCATCGCCTCGGCTGCCGCATAGTCCCCCGGCGTGGAAATGAGAGCCATGTTGGCCTCAGGAGTGGTTTTCAGCGCCATCTGGATGCTGCGCGGGCGCAGCGCCGCCCGCGCTTCACCGCCGGTGTCCTCGGTCTGCCGCGTAAGGCTCTTCATCGCCTCGTCGATCGCTGCGGGCAGCGCCGACTTCTCGCCTTGCACCACGATCAGCAGGTCGCTCGCATGCGCGCCCTTTGCGTCCACGCGCAGCCCTGCCTCCGCCAGCAGCGCCAGGTTGTTCTCGGTGGCCATCACCGCGGAGGCCTGCTCCACGCCCGGCAGCTTGCCCAGCATCGCTGACAGTTGCATCAGCGAGACCGAGTCCCGGTACTCCCGCGGCACGATTTTCACCAGCGTGGCTGACAAGCTCTGTCCTCCCGTATCGGGCTTGCAGCAGGGGCGAGCGAAAGACCGAACAGCAGTCCGCATAGCACGTCGGCACCCGAACTGTGCCCGATTTGAAGCGCCCGCATGCTGGCGGCGGCGACATCGCTGCCATCGCAAACGCATCGCACGACCTCGGTCAGCCGCTCGGCGAAATGTCCCTGCAGCGCGTCGAGCAGCATCTGCCGGCTGATCGCGTTGGTCAGCAAGGACATTTGACCAACCGGCACCGCGAGCGCGCCCAGCAGCGAGGCGATGCCGGGTTCACGGCGCGAGCGGCTCCACAACGCCGCCAGGTAGCCGACGGTGAAGTCGTCCCCCGCCGGCGTGAGCCCGGGGCCGAGACCCACCAAGACGCTCAATGCCGAAACGACTGCGCCGGCATCGCGCGTTTCTGTCGCGCGCGCCAGGATCGGCAGCGTCCGCGCCAAGCGCGCAAGCAGCGCGCGCTGGAGCGCGCAATGCGGCCGGCCGGGGGAGAACAGCGCCGGGGCGACGCCCTGATCCGGCGCGTTTTCGCGCAGAATTCTTCGCACTTCCGCTCCGTGCTGGCCGGGCGGAACGGCAGCGATCCTTCCGTTCCAGACTGAGGCGCGGGAGAAATCCAACGCGATTTCCGCAGCGGGAAAACGCAGCGTCGCGTCTTCGAGGTTCGCCGCCTGCCCTTGGCGCAGGCGCGCAAACGGCACGGCGCAACGAATGCCGTGCGGGAGATTGCCGGAACTGGGCGCGACGAGTGTCACCAGTTCGCCGGCTTCCGTTTCAATGTTGCAGGCGCGCAGGAAAACGCTGTGCACCTGCGCGCGGGCGTGCGGCGGCACGCGCGCGCCGACGCTGTCTGCCCGCACGACATTCCCCGCAGCCGCCCTCACGCAGCGAGTGCTGCGAGCGCGCGGCGGGAGTCAGACACCCAGCCGAAGATGCCGCCCTGGGCCTTGATCATGGCGAGTGCGGCCTTCTGGAACTCCGGGAAATACGACCCGACGCAATCGGACAGCACCACGCATTCATAGCCGCGGTCGTTGGCTTCGCGCACGCTGGTGTTGACGCAGACTTCGGTCGTGACGCCGCATACGATCAGCGTCCTGATGCCGCGGTCGCGCAGGATCAGCTCGAGGTCGGTGGCGTAGAAGGCGCCCTTGCCGGGCTTGTCGATCACCGGCTCGCCGGGC
>JBGPPD010000033.1:0-18620 GCA_041488375.1 Gammaproteobacteria bacterium
AAGCCGTTCCTCGAGCGCTGGATGGGCGAGCAGGTGGGCTGGCGCGGCCTGGTGAGGACGCTCAGGCAGGAGGCGCCCTTCTGGGCGGCGACGCTGCCGCAGCTGCCGCGCCTGCTGCACCGGCTGCTGGCCGAGGACCGCGTCGGCGGCCTGCAAAAGGCGATGGAACGCCTGGCCGCGGAGAACGCGCGCAGGAACGACCTGCTCGGCGCGCTGCTGCTGCTCGGCGCGGCCGCGCTGGTGTTCCTCCTGGTCGCCTGAGTTAACATCCGCAGCGCGAGCATGGCGCTACTCGAGATCCGCAGCGTCACCCGGACCTTCGGCCCGCTGGCCGCGGTCGACGACGTCAGCCTGTCGGTGCAGGCGGGCGAGTTCTTCACCCTGCTCGGGCCCTCGGGCTGCGGCAAGACCACGCTGCTGCGCATGATCGCGGGCTTCGACCTGCCCGACCGCGGCGTGATCGCGCTCGACGGCGTGGACATGGCGGACACGCCGCCGGAAAGGCGCCCGATCCACACCGTGTTCCAGAGCTACGCGCTGTTCCCGCACATGAGCGCGGCGCAGAACATCGCCTTCCCGCTGCGCATGGCGCGGCGCCCCGACGACCAGATCGCGGCCAAGGTCAAGGACGCGCTCGCCCTGGTGCACCTGGAGGACAAGGGGCAGCGGCTGCCGCACGAGCTCTCGGGCGGGCAGAAGCAGCGCGTGGCGCTGGCGCGCAGCCTGGTCAACCGGCCGCGCCTGCTGCTGCTCGACGAGCCGCTGGGCGCGCTCGACGCCAAGCTGCGCGAGGAAATGCAGATCGAGCTCATCGAGATGCAGCGCGACGTGGGCGTCACTTTCGTGTTCGTCACCCACTCGCAGTCCGAGGCGCTGGCGCTGTCGACGCGCATCGCGGTGATGAACCGCGGCCGCGTCGAGCAGGTCGACGAGCCCTCGCGCCTGTACGGTTTTCCGAAGAACCGCTTCGTCGCCGATTTCATCGGCAAGATCAACATGCTCGAAGGCGAGCTGGTGCTGGACGGGGCGCAGCCGCGCCTGCGCGTGCCGGGCCTGGGCGAGGTGGCCGTGGCCAGCCAGCCAGGACTGCCGGCCGGGTCGCGGGCAGCGCTGGCGCTGCGCCCCGAGCAGGTGCAGATCGCCGCGCCGGGCACGGCCAGCGCCTTGCCCAACCGCTTCACCGGCAAGGTGCGGGACTTCCTCTACATCGGCGATGTCACCACTTACCTCGTCGACCTGCCGAACGGGCAGCGCCTGCAGGCGCTGCTGCCCAATTCCGCGCCCGGCCGCGCCAAGTTCTTCGAGGTGGGCGACGCCGTGGCGGTGGCCTGGCCGGCTGAAGCCGGCGCGGTGCTGGCGTAGCCGGCGGGGCGGGCGATGCGCTCGCAGCGAACCTTGAAGTGGCTGGTCGGCGGCCCGCCGTTCCTGTTCCTGGCCGTATTCTTCCTGCTGCCGGCGCTGATCATGCTGGTCGCATCGTTCCGCTACCCCGGCGAATTCGGCGGACTCGCCCCGCTGGCGGCGTCGCGGCCCGGCGAGGAGGCGGGGCTCACCGCCGAGAGCTACGCCGTGTTCTTCAGCGACCGGGTGTACGCGGAGATCTTCGCCAAGTCCTTCGGCGTCGCCGCCCTGACCACGCTGGTGTGCCTGGTGATGGCCTATCCGCTGGCGCTGCTCGTTGCCAGGAGCCCCAAGCGCCACCGCGACTTGATGGTGCTGCTGGTGGTGCTGCCCTTCGCATCGAACTTCCTGGTGCGGGTCTACGCCTGGATGATCATCCTCGGGCCTTTCGAGCTCCTGTTCAGCCGCTTCGCGGTCATCGTCGGCATGGTCTACGTGCACCTGCCATTCATGATCCTGCCGCTGTACACCAACCTGGAGAAGCACGACCCGGCGCTGCTCGACGCGGCGCAGGACCTGGGCGCCAACGCCTGGCAGCGTTTCTGGCGCGTCACCTTCCCGCTGTCGCTGCCGGGCATCTTCTCCGGCGCGGCGCTGGTGTTCATCCCGGTGCTGGGCATGTTCGCCATCCCCGAGATCCTCGGCGGCAAGGACGACTGGATCGTCGGCAACATGATCAAGGAATCCTTCCTCGGCACGCGCGACTGGCCCTTCGGCAGCATGCTCTCGCTGATGCTGACGCTGGCGGTGCTCGCCGTGGCGGGCGCGGCGAGCTGGTTCGCGGCGCGGAGCCTGCGGCGGGCATGAGGCGCCGGCTCGCCCTGGTGATCGAGGCGCTCGGCATCGCGGTGCTGTTCGCGAGCTTCCTCGCCTCGGGCGGCAAAACCCTGCTCGCCGGGGCGGCGCTCGCGCTGGTCGCCGCGGCGGGCCTGCTCGGGGCGACCGGCTCGCGGCGCTCGCTGCCGAATTTCTGGCTCTGGTACGCGAGCCTGCTGGTGTACGCGTTCCTCTACATCCCGCTGGTGATCGTGGTCATCTTCTCCTTCAACGATTCGAAACTGAACGCGGAATGGGTCGGCTTCACCACCGGCTGGTACGCAAAACTGTTCGCCGACGACGCGATGCTCGAGGCGACGCTCAACTCGCTGTTCATCGCCGGGGTCGCCGCCGCGATCGCCACGGTGCTCGGCACCATGGCCGGCATCTCGATGCACCGCTTCCGGCCGCGCCTCCTGCCGTTCCTCGTGTTCACGCCGGTGGCGATGCCGGAGATCCTGCTCGGGGTCTCGCTGCTGATCTTCTTCCTCAACGCCGCGCAGCCGCTGTTCGGCGCGCTGGGCATCGAATTCTCGCTCGGCCTCGCCACGGTGGTGATTGCGCACGTCACCTTCTGCATCGGTTTCGTCGCCATCATCGTGCGCGCGAGGCTCGCCGGCATGGACGAATCGGTGTTCGAGGCGGCGCGCGACCTGGGGGCCACGCCCTGGCAGACCTTCCGCCTGGTCACCCTGCCGCTGATCCTGCCCGGCGTGGTGGCGGGCGCGCTGATGGCCTTCACGCTGTCGATCGACGATTTCGTCATCACCTTCTTCACCTCCGGCGTCGGCACGCGCACCCTGCCGCTGCAGGTCTACACCATGATCAAGGTCGCGGTGACCCCCGAGGTGAACGCCATCTCGGCCCTGCTGATGGCGCTGACCCTCGCCCTGATCGTGCTGGCGAGCAAGCTCGCGCCCGACCTGGTGCGGGCGCAGGCCTGAGTGAAGCCGGCCGCGCTCGCCGCCGTGTGGCTGCTGCTCGCCGGTCCCGCCGCCGCGGGGCCGCAGGACGTGCTGCGCATGTTCAACTGGAACAACTACATGACCGAGGAAACGGTGGCGCGCTTCGAGAAGCGCTGCGGCTGCCGGCTGGCGCAGGACTACTACTCGGATAACGAGGAGATGCTCGCCAAGCTCGCGGCCGGCGCCACCGGCTATGACCTGCTGGTGCCGACCGGCAACGCGGTGGAAGCGCTGATCAAGTCGGGGCAGCTGCGGCCGCTCGACAAGGCGAGGCTGGCGAACCTGAAGAACATCAAGCCGGAGTACCTCGACACCTGGTTCGACCCGGGCAACGCCTACTCGGTGCCCTATGCCTACTCGCTCACCATCCTCGGCTATAACGCCGAGAAGTTGCGCGCGCTGGGCCTGCCGACCGACAGCTGGGCGGTGATTTTCGAGCCGCGGTACCTGGAGAAGCTGCAGGGCAAGGTCACGGTGCTCGATTCGCAGCGCGAGCTGTTCGCGGCGGCGCTCAAGTACCTGGGCTACTCGGCCAATGAGGCCGGCGAAGCCAAGCTCAAGCAGGCGCGCGACCTGATCCTGCGCGCCAAGCCCTATTGGGCGGCGTTCAACGCGGCGTCGTACTTCAAGGAGCTGACCGTGGGCAACATCTGGCTCGCCCAGGGCTACTCGAACGACTTCTTCACCGCGCAGCAGGACGCGGCCAAGGCCGGGCGCAAGTTCTCCGTCGCCTATTCGACGCCCAAGGAGGGCGCGGTGTTCGCGCTCGACAACCTGGTGATGCACAAATCCGGCAAGCGGCCGGACCTGGCGCAGCAGTTCATCGCCTTCTGGCTCGAGGGCGAGCCTTCGGCGCAGCTGACCAACGCCATCGGCGCCGGCAACCCCAACCGCGCCGCGACGCCGCTGATCGATCCCGGGATCGCCGCGAACGAGGCGATCTTCCCGGGCGCCGAGAAATTCAAGCAGCTCGAAATGCTGCGCGACTACGACCGCAGGACCCGGCGCCTGCTGAACCGGCTCTGGGTCGAGATCAAGGTCAGGTGATGGGGCCCGCGCGCGAATCGGCCCTGGCGCGCACCCTCCTCGGCATCTACCTGGTGCTGGTTCTGTATGCGTCGCTCTACCCGCTCACCGGATGGCGCGACGCTGGCGGATCGCCGATCGAATTCTTCGCCGCGCCCTGGCCGCGCAACACGCTGTGGTTCGACGTCGTCTCCAACGTCGTCGGCTACGCGGTGCTGGGGCTGCTGGCCGTGCTCGCCATGCGCCCCCGCCTGCGCGGGGCGTCGGCGGTGCTTGCCGCGGCTGCGCTCGGCAGCGGGCTTTCGCTGCTGATGGAGGCCACGCAGAGCTACCTGCCCACGCGCACCCCCTCGAGCCTGGACCTGCTGTGCAACGCCACCGGCGCGCTGCTCGGGGCGCTCGCCGGCCTGCGCGCGGGGCCCTGGGAACAGCCGCTGCGCGATTGGCGCGCGCGCGCCTTGCTGCCCGGTGCGCAGGCCGACCTCGGGCTGGCGCTGCTCGGCCTGTGGCTGTTCACGCAGCTCAATCCCGCGATGCTGCTATTCGGCGTCGGCGACCTGCGCGACCTGCTGCAGGGCCCGGCCGGCCCGGCGCGCGCGCCCGAAATGTTCGTCGCCATCGAGGCGGTGACCGCGGCCGCCAACCTCGCGGCAGTGGCGCTGTTGGTTTCGGCGATTGCCGCCGCCCGAGCGCCGGTGCGCCTCATGACAGTGGGCTTGCTGCTCGCCGCGCTGGCCCTCAAAACGCTCGCCTTCGCCATGATCCTGCGCACGCAGGACGGCCTGGACTGGATGACGCCCGGCGCCCTCAAGGGGCTGGCGGCGGGACTGGCGGTGGCGCTGCTCGCGGTGGGCTTGCCGCGAGTGGCGCGGCTCGCGCTGGCGGCGGTGCTGCTGATGGCGGCTGCGGTGCTGGTCAACCTCGCGCCGCAGAATCCGTACCTGGCGGCGATGCTCAAGCTCTGGCAGCAGGGGCATTTCCTCAATTTCAACGGGCTGACGCGGCTGGTGGCGACCCTGTGGCCGTTCGCCGCCTTGGGCTTCCTGATACACCTGGCGGCACGGCGTCGCGAGGACACGCTGCGGTAGAATGCGCGCCCCATGCCTTCGTACTACGAACGCCACGTTTTTTTCTGCTGCAACCAGCGTGACGCCGCCGAGCAGCGGCCCTGCTGCAACGGCAAGGGGGCGTCCGCGATGCGCGACTACGCCAAGCAGCGCATCAAGGAGCTGGGCATGGCCGGCGCAGGCAAGGTGCGCATCAACCAGGCGGGGTGCCTGGACCGCTGCGAGGAAGGCCCCTGCGTGGTCGTGTATCCGGAGGCGGTCTGGTACACCTATGTCGACCGCGCCGACATCGACGAGATCATCGAGGAACACCTCAGGCACGGCCGCACCGTCGAGCGGTTGAGGATCTGATGCGCGCCGGCACGCGGCGCGAGACGGTCGCCGGGCCGGCGGGCCGCATCGAGTGCGCGGTGGAGGAGCCCGCGGGGACGCCGCGCGGCGTGGCGCTGATCGCGCATCCGCACCCGCTTTTCGGCGGCACCCTGGACAACAAGGTGGTGCAGACGCTGGCGCGCGCCTTTGTCGAGCTGGGCTACAGCGCCTGGCGGCCGAATTTCCGCGGCGTGGGCGCGAGCGAAGGGCGGCACGACGAAGGCAGGGGAGAAGTCGACGATCTCGCAGCGGTGCTGGCGCACGCGAAAGCGGCGAATCCCGTGCTCGCCGGCTTTTCCTTCGGCGCGGCGATGGCGGCGAAGCTCGCCGCGCGGGTGCAGTGCGAGCGCGTGGTGCTGGTCGGCACCGCGGTGACCAATCAGGCGGTCCCGCCGGTCCCGCCTGGATCGCTGGTGATTCACGGCGAGGCCGACGAGACGATCCCCCTCGCCGCGGTGCTCGAGTGGGCGCGGCCGCAGGAGTTGCCGGTGCTGGTGATGCCGGGGGCGGACCATTTCTTCCATCGCAAGCTGCCCGCGCTGAAGCTCGCGGTGACGGGAAACTGGAAATGAGCCTCGCGGTGCAAGGCCTGCGCAAGTCCTACGGCGCCACCGAGGTGCTCGCCGGCGTGGACCTGGCGGTGGCGGCGGGGGAATGCTTCGGCCTGCTGGGGCCCAACGGCGCGGGCAAGACCACCACGCTGAAGCTGTGCCTCGGGCTGCTGGCACCGGGCGCGGGGACCATCCGCCTGCTCGACCACGACGTCCCCGAGCAAGCCCGCGTCGCGCGCCAGCGCGTGGGCGTGGTGCCGCAGTTCGACAACCTCGATCCGGATTTCACCGTCGCCGAGAACCTGGTGGTCTACGGGCGCTATTTCAGACTCAAGGACCGCGACATCCGGGCGCGCATTCCCCAGTTGCTGGAGTTCGCGGGCCTCGCCGGGCGCGCGAATGCGCGCATCCAGGCGCTCTCGGGCGGCATGAAGCGCCGCCTGACGCTGGCGCGCGCGCTGGTGAACGACCCGCAGCTCGTCTTCATGGACGAGCCCACCACCGGCCTGGACCCGCAGGCCAGGCACCTGATCTGGGAACGGCTGCGCCAGCTGCGCCAGGAGGGCAAGACGCTGATCCTCACCACGCATTTCATGGAAGAAGCCGAGCGCCTGTGCTCGCGCATCGCCATCATGGACCACGGGCGCATCATCGCGCAGGGCACGCCGCGCGAGCTGATCGCGGACCACATCGAGCCGCAGGTGGTGGAGGTGCACGGCAGCGGCGTCGAGCAGTGGATGGAGCGCGCGAAAGCCCTCGCGCCGCGCGTCGAGCGCGCCGGCGAAACGGTGTTCTGCTACGCCGCGGACGTCGAGCCGGTGATCGCGGGCCTGCGCGGCCAGCACGAGCTCGCCTACCTGCACCGCCCGGCGAACCTGGAGGATCTGTTCCTCAAGCTCACCGGGCGCGACCTGCGTGACTGACGCCATGAGCCTGCGTTTCATCGCCGTGTGGCGGCGAAACTTCCTGGTGTGGCGCAAGCTCGCCATTCCGTCGATCCTCGGCAACCTCGCCGATCCGCTGATTTTCCTCTTCGGCCTGGGCTACGGCCTGGGATCGCTGCTCGGCAACATGGGCGGCACCAGCTACTTCGCGTTCCTCGCCGGCGGCTTTCTCGCTTCCTCCAGCATGTTCGCCGCCACGTTCGAATCGCTGTATTCGGCCTTCTCGCGCATGCACATGCAAAGGACCTGGGACGCGATCCTGAATACGCCGATGACGCTGCAGGACATCCTGGCGGGCGAGTGGGCCTGGGCGGCCACCAAGTCGCTCGCCTCCGGGGTCTGCATGCTGGCGGTGGTGTCCGCGTTCGGCTTCGCCGCCTCGCCGCTCGCGCTGGCCGCCATTCCAGTGGTGGCGCTGGTCGGGCTCGCCTTCTCCGGCATCGGCCTGGCCATCAACGCGCTCGCCACCGGCTACGATTTCTTCAGCTACTACATGACGCTGGTGCTGACGCCGATGATGATGCTCTCGGGGGTGTTTTTCCCCGCCGACCAGCTCCCCATGGCGGTACAAGTGGCGGCCCTGGTATTGCCCCTGTCCCACGGGGTGGCGCTGACGCGGCCGCTGCTGCTGGGGGAGATCCCGCAGTCGATCCTGCTGCACGTGGGGGTGCTCCTCGCCTATGCTATCGGTGGCTTCTCCCTGGCCGTGGTACTCACGCGCAGAAGGCTCTTGACCTGACATGCTCTGGCTGAAGGCGCTGCACATTGTTTTCGTGGTGACCTGGTTCGCGGGCCTGTTCTACCTGCCGCGCCTGTTCGTCTACCACGCGCTCGCGGAAGACCCGGTCTCGCAGGAGCGCTTCAAGGTCATGGAGCGCAAGCTCTTCTGGGGAATCATGACCCCCGGCGCGGTGCTGAGCATCGTATTCGGCCTGTGGCTGTGGCTGGGCTTCGGATTCTCCGGCGGCTGGCTGCACGCCAAGCTCGCGCTGGTGGCCTTGCTGGTCGCGTATCACCTCTGGTGCGGCAAGCTGATGCTCGACTTCCGCGCCGGCCGGAACACCCGTTCCCACGTCTGGTTCCGCTGGTTCAACGAGTTCCCGACCGTAGTCCTCTTCGCCGCCGTCTTCCTTGTCGTCTTCAAGCCGACCTGAGGCTTTCTTCGCTCCCTGCCCCAGGGGGCTGGAAGCACTGCTCGCCGCGGAACTGAAATCCTTCGGCGTGACGGCCCCGGAACCCACGCAGGGCGGCGTGGGCTTCTCCGGCAGCTGGGAGACCTGTTACCGGGCGAACCTCTGGTCGCGGATCGCCTCGCGCGTGCTGTGGCGGGTGGAGGAGTTCGAGTACCGGTCCGAGGAGGACATCTACGCCGCGGCGCGGGCCGTGGACTGGTTTTCCCTGTTCGACGTGAACCGCACACTGCGCGTGTACGTCACGGCGCAAAAGAGCCCGGTGAAGAGCCTCGAGTTCGTCACCCTGCGCGTGAAGGACGCGCTCTGCGACCGCTTCCGCGACGACGTAGGACGGCGGCCGAACGTGGAGCGCGCCGATCCGGACGTGCGCGTGCACGTGTTCCTGGAGGAAAAGCGCGGCGCGCTGTACCTCGACACTTCGGGCGAGGCGCTGTTCAAGCGCGGCTGGCGCGCGGATATCGTGGAGGCGCCCCTGCGCGAGAACCTGGCCGCGGGGATCGTGATGCTGTCGGGCTGGAAGTTCGATGAGGCGCTGCTGGATCCGATGTGCGGCGGGGCAACGCTGCTGTCCGAGGCGGCCGCGATGGCGCGCGGGCGCGCGCCGGGGCTCAAGCGCGAGTTCGGTTTCGAGAAGCTGGACACGTTCAACGGCCCGCTGTGGAAGAAATTGCGCGAGGAGGCGGCGCAGCCGGTGCAGAAGTCGCCCAAGCTGCAGCTCTACGGCAGCGATTCCGACGCCAAGGCGCTCAACGTGGCGCGGCGCAATCTGGCTGCCGCGGGGGTGGAGCGCTGGGTGACGCTGGAGGCGAGCGACGTGCTCGCGCGCAAGGCGCCGGCGGCGTCGGGAGTGATGATCGCCAACCCGCCCTACGGGGAGCGGATCGGCGAAAGCGAGGAACTGGCGCGCTTCTACCCGAAGCTGGGCGATGCGCTGAAGAAGAACTTCGCGGGGTGGAACTGCTACTTCTTCACCGCCGACCGCAGGATGGAGAAGCTGATCCGCTTGCAGGCTTCGCGCCGTACGCCGCTCTACAACGGCGCGCTGGAGTGCCGCTTGTACGAATTCAAGGTGGTGGCGGGGAGCAACCGGCCCTAGCGCGCTACTGCGCTTTGCGGCGGCCGAACCACATCAGCCTCAAGGTGTTGTCGCGCTTCACGTAGTGATGATAGAGCGCCGCGGCGGCGTGCAATCCCACGAGGAAATAGCCCGCCGTCGCAGCGGCTTCGTGAACCTCCTTGAACCCCTTGGCCAGCCATTCATTCTTGCCGATCAGCGCAGGCAACTGCGCGCCAAAGAAGGGCGTCGGCGTTCCTTTGGCGCTGAGGTTCAGCCAACCCAGCAAGGGCAAGCCGACCATCAGGACGTACAACGCCCAATGCATGACTCTGGCCGATAGGGCCTGCCAGGCGGGCGACGCCGGTTCGATGACGGGTTCGGATCCCGCAAAACGCATCAGCAGGCGCAGCCACACCAGGAAGAACACCGACATTCCCAGCATGTAGTGCCACACCGCCATCGCCTCACGCGAAGGGCTCCCCTTGGGGAAAACGGATTTGAACTCCATCGTGGCGTAGACCGCGGCGATCAACAGCAGCATCAGCCAGTGAAGGAGCATCGAATACCAGCCATAGCCGGCATTTGTGCTCCGCCAAGTCATGCCGATTCCGTTCGCCAATTTGCGCTAGCTCTTCGGCTTCTCCGCCTGCTGCTTGCCCTGTTGTTCTTCAGGCTTCTTGTAGTCGCCGATGACGCTTTTCAGCGGGCACACGGAGAACGCCGGGCACTTCTGGCAACCGGCCACCAGGGCGATGGGACAGAGGGTCATGACTTTCCTCCTTGGAGTTGTCGCAACGTGATCCTACGCTTTGCCCAGCCTTTTCTCGTAGAACCTGCTCAACCGGCATGCCGCTAGCGCCGCCTTGGATCCTTCAGCCTTGGATCCAGCCGCTCGATGTCGGCCTTCACTTGCGCCTGGCTGCGCTCGTAGACGATCTCCCTGCCCATCGCGCTGCCGGCATACGCGAACCCGTTGCGCGTAGGGGTCAGCGAGCACCGCATGCTGTGCACGCCCTCGCCGAGGACCACCGTGATCACTTCGGGGCGCTTGCTGAACACCACCACCTCCAGGGTCTGGCCGGTGGAGGTGACGCGGACCGTGATTTTCTCGTCATTCATGAGTCAATCACTCTACAGCGTCGAGCGGAACTTCAGGTATCGCGCGGCGCTATTTCTTCCCGCCGCCGAAAACCAGCAGCAGCGCGCCGATGGCGATGGCGCCCACGCCCGCCCATACGGGGACGTTGACGGTCTGCTTTTCCTTCACCGACAGCTGGATCGGGCCGACCTTCACGTCATGGCGCTCCTTGGTGAAGCTGAAGCTGCCGTAAACGAGGCCCGCGGTGCCGGCGACGATCAGGATGATGCCGAGGATCTTCGCCACTCAGACGATGTCCAGGTGCTCGATGCCCTTGGACAGGTCGCGGTCCTTGGCTTCCTTGCCGTGCAGCTTGATCTGCAGCCGCACCTCGTTGGTGGAGTCGGCGAAGCGCAGCGCGTCTTCGTAGCCGATGCGGCCCTGCTCGTACAGCTCGAAGAGGGACTGGTCGAAGGTCTGCATGCCCAGTTCCCTCGATTTTTTCATGATCTCCTTGATGCCGTGCACCTCGCCCTTGAAGATCAGGTCGCTGATCAGCGGCGAGTTGAGCAGCACCTCGATCGCCGCCGCGCGCCCGCGGCCTTCCTTCACCGGGATCAGGCGCTGCGAGATCACCGCCTTCAGGTTCAGCGACAGGTCCATCAGCAGCTGCTGGCGCCGCTCCTCGGCGAAGAAGTTGATGATGCGGTCCATCGCCTGGTTGGAGTTGTTGGCGTGCAGCGTGCCCAGGCACAGGTGGCCCGTCTCGGCGAAGGCGATGGCATGCTCCATCACCTCGCGATCGCGGATCTCGCCGATCAGGATCACGTCCGGCGCCTGGCGCAGGGTGTTCTTCAGCGCCGCCTCCCAGGAGTCGGTGTCCACGCCCACCTCGCGCTGGGTGATCATGCAGTTCCTGTGCGGGTGCACGTACTCCACCGGGTCCTCGATGGTGATGATGTGGCCGTGCGAGTTCTCGTTGCGGTAGCCGATCATCGCCGCGAGCGAGGTGGACTTGCCCGAACCGGTGCCGCCGACGAACAGCACCAGGCCGCGCTTGGTCATGGCCACGTCCTTGAGCACCGGGGGCAGCTTGAGGTCCTCGAAGTTGGGGATGGTGGTGGTGATCACGCGCAGCACCATGCCGACGTAGCTTTGCTGCACGAAGCAGTTGACGCGGAAGCGCCCGATGCCCGCCGGGTTGATGGCGAAGTTGCACTCCTTCTTCGACTCGAACTCGGCCGCCTGCTTGTCGTTCATGATCGAGCGCGCCAGCATCGCTGTGTGCTGGGGCGAGAGCCCCTGCTGCGACACCGGGGTCATCTTGCTGTCGATCTTCATCGCCGGCGGGTAGCCGGCGGTGATGAACAGGTCCGAGCCGCGCTTGCCCACCAGGGCGCGCAGCAGGTCGTACATGAATTTGGTTGCCTGTTCGCGTTCCATGCTTTCCTCCTTGCCGGCGAGCCAGCGCTCAGCCTGCGAAGTTATCCTTGTTCGACGCCTTGCCGCGCGCCTCGCCCATCGACACCACGTTGCGCCGCACCAGGTCCTGCAGGTTCTGGTCCAGCGTCTGCATGCCGATCTGCGCGCCGGTCTGGATGGCGGAGTACATCTGCGCGATCTTGTTCTCGCGGATCAGGTTGCGGATCGCCGGCGTGCCGATCATGATCTCGTGCGCCGCCACGCGGCCCGCGCCGTCCTTGGTCTTGAGCAGCGTCTGCGAGATCACCGCGCGCAGGGATTCGGAAAGCATCGCGCGCACCATCTCCTTCTCCGCCGCCGGGAACACGTCCACGATGCGGTCCACGGTCTTCGCCGCGGAGGAGGTGTGCAGCGTGCCGAACACCAGGTGGCCCGTTTCCGCGCCGGTGAGCGCGAGGCGGATGGTCTCCAGGTCGCGCATCTCGCCCACCAGGATCGAGTCCGGGTCCTCGCGCAGCGCGCTTCTCAGCGCGTTGGAGAACGACAGGGTGTGCGGGCCGACCTCGCGCTGGTTGATCAGGCACTTCTTCGATTCGTGCACGAACTCGATCGGGTCCTCGATGGTGAGGATGTGGCCCTCTTCGTTTTCGTTGATGTGGTTGACCATTGCCGCGAGCGTGGTGGACTTGCCCGAGCCGGTGGGTCCGGTCACCAGCACGATGCCGCGCGGGTACTCGGAGATCTCGGTGAAGATCTTCGGGCACTTGAGCTCATCCAGCGACATCACCTTGGTCGGGATGGTGCGCATCACGGCAGCCGCGCCGCGCTGCTGCACGAAGGCGTTGACGCGAAAGCGCGCCAGATTGGGTACCGCGAAGGAGAAGTCGCACTCGAGGTTTTCTTCGTAGAACTTGCGCTGGCCGTCGTTCATGATGTCGTAGATCATGCCGTGCACGTCCTTGTGCTCCAGCGCCGGCACGTTGATGCGCTTGACGTCGCCGTGCACTCGTACCATCGGCGGCAGGCCCGAGGACAGGTGCAGGTCGGAAGCCTTGTTCTTGACGACAAACGCAAGCAATTCAGTGAGATCCATTACAATCCCCAGCCAGACGAATGGGCAAAGTATGGGGTCAATCCCCGATAACTTGCAAGCCGTGAAAGCTCGCATCACCGGCGCGGCGCGTGCCGCGGGCCGCGACCCGGGCGCGGTGGCCCTGCTCGCGGTGTCCAAGACCCATGCGCCGGTGCTGATCGAGCAGGCTTTTGGCGCCGGTCAGCGCGCGTTCGGCGAAAACTACGTGCAGGAAGCGCTGGACAAGATGGCCGCGCTCGCCCGCCTGCCGATCGAATGGCACCTGGTCGGGCCGCTCCAGAGCAACAAGACGCGCGCGGCGGCGGAGCATTTCCAGTGGGTGCACAGCCTCGACCGGGAGAGGATCGCCCGGCGCCTCTCGGAGCAACGCCCGGCGGCGCTGCCGCCGCTCCAGGTGCTGGTGCAGGTCAACGTTTCGGGCGAAGCCTCCAAGAGCGGCGTCGCGCCGCACGAGGCGGCGGCGCTCGCCAAGGCGGTGGCCGCGCTGCCGCGGCTGCGCCTGCGGGGCTTGATGAGCGTGCCGGAGCCCACCGGCGACGAGCGCCTGCAGCGCGCGCGTTTTCGCGAAGTGCGCGAGTTGTATGAGACCCTGAGGCGGGAAGGGCTGCCGATGGACACGCTGTCGATGGGCATGACGGCCGACATGGAAGCGGCGATCGCCGAGGGCTCGACGATGGTCAGGATCGGCACGGCGATTTTCGGCGAACGGCAGAAAGTGAAGGACGCGGCGTGAGGCTCGCCTTCATCGGCGGCGGCAATATGGCCAGCGCCCTGATCGGCGGGCTGATCGCGCGGGGCGCGAAGCCGGGCGCGATCTCCGTCGTCGAACCCGTGCCCGCGGCCCGCCGCAAGCTCGCGGCGAGGTTCAAGGTCCACGCCAGCGCCGTGCCGGATGCGCGCACTGCCGCCGCGGACACGCTGCTCCTGGCGGTAAAGCCGCAGGACATGCGCGCGGCCGTCGGCCCCCTTGCCGGAAAGCTGCGCGGCAAACTCGTCATCAGCGTCGCCGCCGGCATCCGCCTCAAGGACCTCTCGCGCTGGCTGGGCGGTCACGCGAAGCTCATCCGCTGCATGCCCAATACGCCGGCGCTCATCGGCGCCGGGATCGCCGGGCTGTACGCGCCGGCGGGGGCGAGTGCCTCGGAGAAGCGCCGCGCCGAGCGCATCCTCGGCGCGGTCGGCAAGGTCGTCTGGGTGAAGCAGGAGGCGCTGCTCGACCCGGTGACTGCGGTCTCGGCGAGCGGCCCCGCCTACGTGTTCTGGTTCATCGAGCAGCTGGCCGCCGCGGGCACGGCCCTGGGGCTCGAGCCCGGGGCGTCGGCGCAGCTCGCGCTGGAAACAGTCCTCGGCTCGGCGCGGCTCGCCGCGGCCGCCAAGGAGCCGCCTGCCGTCCTGCGCGAGCGGGTCACCTCGAAGGGCGGCACCACCGCGGCGGCGCTCAAGGTGTTCGAGGACGAGGCGCTGGCCGAGCGCTTCAAGCGCGCGGTCGCCGCCGCCAGCCGCCGCGGCGCCGAAATGGGCGAGCTGCTGGGCCGGGACTGATGTTCGTCCAGATCGGCCAGCTGGTGGTGGATGTGGCGGCGAGCTTTTTCGTCTACCTGCTGCTGGCGCGCTTCCATTTCCAGTGGCTGCGCGTGCCGTTCCGCAACCCGATCGGCGAGTTCGTCGTCGCGGCCACCAACTGGATCGTGCGGCCGGCGCGCAGGGTCGTTCCGCCGCTCGCGGGACTGGACTTCGCAACGCTCCTCGCCTCGCTGCTGCTGCAGGTGCTTGCGCTTTACCTGTACGGCGCGATCGCGGGCGGCGGGCTGGGCACCGAGCCGGGCCGGATGATCGCGGTGCTGGTGGTCGGCGCCGCGTTCGACCTGTTGCGCTTCAGCCTGTACATCCTGATCTTCGCGGTCCTCGTGCAGGCGGTGCTGTCCTGGGTCAACCCGCACTCGCCGGTGCAGCCGCTGTTCGACGCCATGGCGCGGCCGTTTCTGCGGCCGCTGCGCCGCGTGATTCCGCTGCTCGGCAACGTGGACCTGTCGCCGCTGGTGCTCCTGGTGCTGCTGCAGATCGCCCTGATCGCGCTGGCGCACCTGCGCGGCGCGGCCGGGGGGCTGTTCTGAGCGCCCGGCTGGTCCTGGACCTGCACGTGCAGCCGGGCGCCTCGCGCTCGGAGTTCGCCGGCAGGCACGGCGAACGCATCAAGGTCCGGCTGGCGGCGCAAGCGCTCGACGGCAAGGCCAACCAGGCGCTGGTGGAATTCCTGGCGGAGCACTACCAGGTGCCGAAGCGCAATGTGCACATTGCGTCGGGATTGAAGTCGCGCCAGAAGCGCGTCGTCATCGACGGCCTGTAGGGTGGGCCCAGGCCCACCCTACCTGCGGAAGCGGATTTCCTCCGGGTAGGGATAGACGTCCTCGTGCACGCCGGCGCGCAGCTGCGCCTGCTTGCCGGCCCAGAACGCCGGGTCCATCAGGTCGGTGTGGCGCTCGAGGAAGATCTCGCGCGCCTGCGGGTCGGTGACCAGGAACTGGGCGAACTGCTCGGGAAAGATGTCGTGCGGGCCCACCGAGTAGTAGGGCTCGGCCGACATCTCGTCCTCGATCGAGCGCGGCGGCGGGATGCTCCGGAAATTGCAGTCGACCATGTAGGCGATCTCGTCGTAGTCGTAGAACACCACGCGGTTGTGGCGCGTGACGCCGAAGTTCTTCAGCAGCATGTCGCCCGGGAAGATGCCCGCGCCGGCCAGCTCCTTGATGGCGTAGCCGTACTCGTGCAGCGCCTGGCGGATGCGCTCGGCGTCGCGGTCTCCCTTGGCTTCCGCGAGGAACAGGTTGAGCGGCTGCATGCGCCGCTCGATGTACACGTGGCGGATGACGATGCGATCGCCCTCGAATTCGATGTTGGAGGCGGTTTCCGACTTCAGCTCGTCGAGCAGCGCCGTGTCGAACCTGTCCAGCGGCAGCGCCACCAGCGAGTACTCCAGCGTGTCCGCCAGGCGCCCGACGCGGTCGTGGTACTTCACCAGCTGGTACTTGTCCTTCACCGTCTGCCGGTCCATCTCCTTGGGCGGCGCGAAGCGGTCGCGGATCACCTTGAACACATAGGGGAACGAAGGCAGCGTGAAGACCAGCATCACCATCCCCTTGATGCCCGGCGCAACGACGAAATTGTCCGAGGAATGCTTCAGGTGGTAGAACAGGTCGCGGTAAAACATGGTCTTGCCCTGCTTGGCGAGCCCCACGCTCATGTACATCTCGGCGCGCGGCTTCCTCGGCATCAGCTGGCGCAGGAACGAGACGTACGCCGCCGGCACTTCCATGTCCACGAAGAAGTAAGCGCGCGCGAAGGAGAACAGGATGATCAGCTGGTCGGCATCCAGCAGCAGCGCGTCCAGGTACAGCTCGCCGCGCTCGTTCTGCAGGATCGGCACTGCGAACGGCACCTCCTGGTTGCCGTTCACGATCTTGCCGACCGCATAGGCGGCCTTGTTGCGGAAAAAGAGCGACCCCAGTACCTGGATCTGCAGGCTGGGACGCGCGCGCGCGGGGCGCGGGAAGCGCGCACGCAGGGCGCGCAGCACGCTCCTCAGGTCGCGGTGCAGGTCTTCCCAGGGATTGGCGAGGCCGAAGCCGCGCGCGATCGCCGCCAGCGTTGTCCTCAGCCCTTTCCTGAGGGGGTAGTAGCTGCGGTAGGCAGGCTCGTCGCCCTCGAGGTGTTCGGTGGCCACCGCCGGGCGCCAGAAGATGAACTCGTTGCGGTAGTAGCGCCGATGCAGCACCTGGCAGGCCACCGAATTGTAGAAAGTCTCGGCGCACTCGGGCTGCCGGTGCTCGTGCAGCAGCGGGATGTAGGCCAGCTTGATCGCGGGCCACAGCGACTCGTCGGTCTCCGCTTCGGGAAAGCGCGCCCTTACGCTTTCCACCGCCTCCTGCACGCGCCGGTCGTACAACTGGATGCGCTCGCGCGCGAGCC
The DNA here is from genome assembly GCA_041488375.1 of Gammaproteobacteria bacterium. Lineage (GTDB taxonomy): Bacteria > Pseudomonadota > Gammaproteobacteria > Burkholderiales > SG8-39 > JAABQT01. Next base: position 16,952 of record JBGPPD010000033.1, read on the forward strand.
GCCGCAGGGTTCCCCAGTCGGCACACTCGAAGAGTTGCTTCGCCTGCGCGGAGGCCTCGCGAAACAGCAGGTAGTGCCGGTCGAAGCCGGCGAGGATCGCGCGCGCCACCTCCGCGGCCCGGTCGGACCGGGCTTCGCGGATCGCGACGACCTTCGCCGGGGCGCTCACCGCATCACAAGCCGGCTACGCGGCCTTCTTCGCCGCCTGCTTGGACAGCGAGAGCGCGTCTTCGCCGAAGAACTGCTCATCCTCGGTGGAGCCGTGCAGCGCCGTGGTCGAGGCCTTGCCGGCGGTGACCACCTGGGTGATCTGGTCGAAGTAGCCGGTGCCGACTTCGCGCTGGTGCTTGACCGCGGTAAAGCCCTTCTCGGCGGCCGCAAACTCCTTTTCCTGCAGCTCGACGAAGGCGCTCATGTTGTTGCGCGCATAGCCGTGCGCCAGCTCGAACATCGAATAGTTGAGCGCGTGGAAGCCGGCCAGGGTGATGAACTGGAACTTGTAGCCCATCGCGCCCAGCTCGCGCTGGAATTTGGCGATGCTCGAGTCGTCGAGGTTCCTCTTCCAGTTGAACGAGGGCGAGCAGTTGTAGGCCAGCATCTTGCCCGGGAATTTCCTGCGGATGCCCTCGGCGAATTTCCTGGCGAAGGCGAGGTCCGGCGTGCCGGTCTCGCACCACACCATGTCCGCGTACTCCGCGTAGGCGAGGCCGCGCGACAGCGCCTGCTCGAAGCCCTTTTTCGTCTTGTAGAAGCCCTCCGAGGTGCGCTCGCCGGTGAGGAAGGGCTTGTCGTTGTCGTCCACGTCGGTGGTGACGAGGTCGGCGGCTTCGGCGTCCGTGCGCGCGAGCAGCACGGTCGGCACGCCCATGATGTCGGCGGCGAAGCGCGCCGCGATCAGCTTTTGCACCGCTTCCTGCGTCGGCACCAGCACCTTGCCGCCCATGTGGCCGCACTTCTTGACGCTGGCCAGCTGGTCCTCGAAGTGCACGCCGGCGGCGCCGGCGTCGATCATCGCCTTCATCAGCTCGAAGGCGTTCAGCACGCCGCCGAAGCCGGACTCGGCGTCGGCCACGATCGGCGCGAACCAGTCGATGTCGCCCTTGCCTTCCATCGTCTGGATCTGGTCCTGCCGCGCGAGCGCGTTGTTGATGCGCTTGACCACCGAGGGCACCGAGGTCGTCGCATACAGCGACTGGTCCGGGTACATCGACAGCGAATCGTTGGCGTCGGCCGCCACCTGCCAGCCCGACAGGTAGATGGCGGGCACGCCGGCCTTCACCTGCTGCATCGCCTGGTTGCCGGTGAGCGCGCCGAGCGAGTTCACGAACGGCATCTCGCCGCACTTCTTCCACAGCTTCTCGGCGCCGAGCTTCGCCAGCGTGTGCTCGATCTTCACGCTGCCGCGCAGGCGCACGACGTCCTCCGCGGCGTAGCCGCGCTTCAGGTCCTGCCAGCGCGGGTTTTCGGCCCAGTCCTTGGTGAGTGCGGCGATTTCCTGGTCTCGCTTGAGCATGTGGCCCCTGTCCCTGAGAGTGAGGTGAACTGACAGCGACGATAGCCAAGCGCATGGCGCACAGCAATAACGTCATTGCGGGATGTGAAATGTTACTTAAACAAGGATTTACAAAGAGTTAGACCATCTATGTTTCATGATATGAAACTTGATTTC
>JBGPPD010000034.1:0-18213 GCA_041488375.1 Gammaproteobacteria bacterium
ACCTCGCGCGCGCCGAGGACCATGCCGAACTCGGCATCTCGGTGCTGCCCGCGCATCGCGGCCGCGGCATTGGCGGCGCCCTGCTGGAGCGCGCGCACACGCACGCCCGCAACTGGGCCACCGGCATCTTGTTCATGCATTGCCTGTCGGAGAACGCGGCGATGATGCACCTCGCGCGCAAGCAGGGCATGCGCATCGCCGCCGCGAGCGGCGAGGCGGACGCGCACCTGGAACTCGCGCCGGCGAGCCCTTCGAGCATCACCGGCGCCCTGCTCGCCGAGCGCGCGGGCTTGTTCGACTACGCGCTGAAGTCGCAGATGGTCAACGCGCGCCGCCTGCTCGGGGCGCTCGGCGCGCCCAAGCCGCCCGGCTCAGGCCGCGGTTCTTAGCTCCTCGGCCGGCGCCGCCACCGTGCGGTTGCGACCCAGGTCCTTGGCGCGATACAGCGCGGCGTCGGCGCGCGCCACCACCGCTTGCGCGTCTTCGCGCCCCTCGCTGGCGGTGATGCCGGCGGAGAAGGTTTGGCCGGCGGGCAGCATGCCCTGCAGCCGGTCGAACAGGATCATGGCGTGTTCCAGGTCGCAGCCATGCAGCAGCACCGCGAACTCCTCGCCGCCGTAGCGCGCGATCAGGTCGTCGTTGCGCAGCCGGGCGGCGAAGGCCTGCGCCGTGGTGCGCAGCAGCGCGTCGCCGCGCTGGTGCCCATGCGTGTCGTTGAAGCGCTTGAAGTGGTCCAGGTCGATCAGGCCCACGCTGCAGGGCTTGCCGCTGCGCCGCGCGCGCTCCAGGCCGCGCGCGAGTTCTTCGTCCCACACGCGCCGGTTGACCACCCCGGTGAGGCCGTCCACGCGCGCCAGTTCCGCCAGCTGGCGCAGCAGCTCGGCCCGGCGCGCCATCGACTCCGACAGCGTGCGCGCGAGAATCAGCGCCAACAGGAGCGAGGTCCCGCCAAAGGCGATCAACAGGATGCGCGCCCGTTGCGCGGCGTCCTGGGCGTCCTCCGCGGTCTCGCCGGCGCGGCCCGCGACCGAGCGCTCCAGCATGCGGATCTGCTCGGTAGCCTGCTCGGCCAGCGGCCGCGCCGTGTCCAGCAGCGCGTTGGCGGCCGCCAGCTTGTCGGTGCGCGAACCACTGCGCAGCCCGGCCGCGCCATTGCCGGCGATGTGCACGAAGCGCTCGAAGGCGCCCTGGGCGCGCTCGAGCAGGGCGCGCTCTGCGCTGTCCAGCGGCCCCTGCCGCGTGCGCTCGAACGCGGCGTGCAGCGCGTCGAGTGTCTGGTGATAGGCGGCCACGCGGGGATTGCTCTCGTCCATGCCCCGGCCACGCAGGGCGTCCAGCGCCAGCTCGGATTGCAGCGAGGCCGCCGTCGCGGCCAAGGTGCGCGCCTCGACCACGTCGTGCAGCAGCCGCGCCGACTGCTCCAGGGCGTCGCGGCCGTGCTCCTCCGCGTTCAAGCCCAGCCACGACGAGACCAGCGCGGCGAACACCAGCACCATCACCGCCAGCACCGACGACGCCATGCCCCAGCCGAAACGCTGCCCCTGCGCCATGGCGAATCAGTCTATCAGGGGATCTGCGCCGACCCCATGCGGGCGCGGATGGTGGCCATGCGTGCCTCCACATACGCCGTGCGCCGGCCCCGCTCGTAGCGCCGCGGGCTCGGCAGGATCGCCGCCAGCCACGCAGCCTGCTCCGCGTCCAGGGCCTGCGCCGAAACGCCGAAATGATGGCGCGCGGCGGCTTCCGCGCCGAACACGCCCTCGCCCCATTCGGCGAAGTTCAGGTACAACTCGAGGATGCGCCGCTTGCCCATGGCGTGCTCCAGCATCGCGGTGATCACCGCCTCCTGCGCCTTGCGCGGCCAGCTGCGCGCACCCGACAGGAACAGGTTCTTGGCCAGCTGCTGGCTGATGGTCGAGGCGCCGGCCACCACCCTGCCCTTGCGCTCGTTCTTTTCCATGGCCTTCTGGATCGCCTCCCAGTCGAAGCCTTCGTGCTCGAGGAACTTCGCATCCTCGGCGGCGATCACGGCGCGCTTGAGTTCCGGCGAGATGCGCGCGTAGGGCACCCATTGGTGGCGCAGCGCCGCCTTCGGGTTGTGCGCGCGCATCTGCTCCAGCCGCCGTTGCATGAAGGCTGTGGCGGCAGGCGCCTCGCGCGTCCACCACAGGATGTGCGAGTAGAACCAGGCCTGCACCAGCAACAGGCCCGCGAGCAGCGCCGCGAGCGCCCAGCCTGCCGTCCGCAGCGCCTTCACTGCGAGCGCAGCGCGGCCAGCACCGGCCCGGTCTCGGGCCGGATGCCGCGCCAGAGAAGAAACGATTCCGCCGCCTGCTCGACCAGCATGCCCAGGCCGTCGCAGGTGTCGGCGCCGGCGGCGCGCGCCATGGAGAGGAATTCGGTGTCGCGGCCGTACACCATGTCGTAGGCGAGCGCGCCCGGGCGGAACAATCCGCGCGGCAGCGGCGGCAGCTCGCCGCGCAACCCCGCGGAGGTCGCGTTGATCACCAGGTCGAAGGACCGCCCGGCAAGCGCGTCGAAGCCGCAGGCCGTGGTGGCGGGGACGCGCAGCGCCAGCGCTTGTGCGCGCGCCAGCGTGCGGTTGGCGATCACGATCGCCGCCGCGCCGGCCCGCGCCAGCGGCGCGAGCACGCCCTGCGCCGCACCGCCCGCCCCCATCAGCAGGATGCGCGCGCCCTCGAGCCGGCGGCCGAGATTGGCGGTGAGGTCGCGCACCAGTCCGACGCCGTCGGTGTTGTCGCCCCAGGGCTTGCCGCGATCCAGCAGCAGGGTGTTCACCGCCTGCGCGGCGGCGGCGCGCTCGCTGGTGCCGGCGCAGAAGCGGTAGGCCTCCTCCTTGAACGGCAGCGTGACGTTGAGGCCCCTGCCGCCCTGCGCGCGGAACGCCTCCACCGCGCGCACGAAACCGTCGGCCGGCGCTTCCAGCCTGCCGTATTCGATGTCCTCGCCGGTGGCGCGCGCGAACTGCGCGTGGATCCAGGGAGACTTGGAGTGCGCAACCGGGTTGCCGATTACCGCGTAGCGGTCCGGCACTTCACTGCGTCCAGAGCTTGTCGCCGCGGCCGAAGAACCAGGTGCGCGTGATCACCAGCAGGTCGGTATCGCGGCGGATGTCGGGCGGGAACACCGCATAGGGCGAGGCCATGCGCACGATCCGGAACGCCGCATCGTCGAGCAGCTTCAGGCCCGAGGAGCGGTCCAGCTCGATCGATTCGACGTTGCCGTCCGGGCGCAGCGTCACCGTCATGCGCAGGTTGCCGTAGTACTTGCCGCGCGCCGCCGCCGGATAGTTCACCGTGCCGACGCGTTCCACCTTCTGGCGCCAATCCTCCTCGTACTGCGCGAAGCGGTACTCGGTGGCGCTGGCGCCGAGGAACTTCTTGCGCGGGCGCTTCTGGTAGGCGTCCAGCTGCTGGTCGATCTGCGCCTGCAGCCGCATCGCCGCGAGGGACAGGTCCGCCAGGTCGCGCCCGGCGACCTGGGGCGTCGGCTCCGCGGAGGGCGCGCGGCGTTCCGCCTCGGGCGCCACGTTGGCTTGCGAGTGGCGCGAGCGCGCGATGAGCTTGCGCTGCTGTGCCTCGAGCTCCCTGACGCGGCGCTGCGCCTGCGCCAGGTCGCGCCCCGGCTGGCGCGGGTCGATCACCGGCAAGGGCGACCGGGCGCGGCGCGCCTGGTCGGTCTCGCCGCCGCCCTCCAGGTTGTTCTGCGCCAGCGCGTCGGCCCTGCCCGGCCGCTGGCGCGACTTGGCGTTGACCAGGATCACCTCGAGCGGCTGGTTGGCGCTCCTCCAGCGCAGCTCGCCGGGGAACGTGAAGTGCGCCGAGATCAGGACGCCGTGCAGCAGGAGCGAAGCCGCCACCGATGCGTAGAGCACGCGGGACTGGCGGTCGAGCCCGTCCCAGAACGCGGCCGTGCCCGGCATGCGTGTCGCTAGCGCTCCCTGCAATGGCACCTCGAAGCGATAAAACCCCGCCATTCTAGGGCTTTAGCGTTCCCCCTGCTCATCCAGGGCCACGCTGCTTGCGGGGCCGAGCGTCTCGCCGAACAGGCAGGCCACGCTGCGCTCGATCAGGTCCACCTCGCCTACCGCCAGGCGCACGCGCATGCCCGGATCGAGCGCGGGCAGCGACGGCACGCGAGTGGTCAGCGGCAGACCCTCGAAACGCACCAGGTTCTCGCGCAATACGACGGCCTCGACCGCGGCGACCCGCTCCTGCTGCAGCCAGCGCAGGCACCAGAAATTCTCCATGGCGCGCTGGTGCTCGTCGTAGCGCGCATAAGTCACCTCGAACGCGCGCAGCGCGGCCAGCAGGACTTCCGAGGTGCGGCTGAACGGCGGCTTTTGCCCGCGGAGCGCCGCCGCAAGCTGCCACTGGTTGACCAGGTCGACGTAGCGGCGCAGCGGCGAGCTGCTCCAGGCGTAACAGGGGACGCCGAGGCCTTCGTGCGCTTCCGGATGCACGCTCATGCGCACCTTGCCCGATGTCTGCACCCGGTACAGCGCCGCGACGTCGCGCTCGGCGAGCAGCTCGCCCCAGGTCGTGTTGGCGAGGATCATCAGCTCGGCGACCAGCTTGTCCAGCGGCGCGCCGCGCCGGCGGGGCTCGATGCTCACCCTGCCCTGCGCCACGCGGAAAACGTAGTCCACGGCGGCCTGATTGACGCTCGGCTTGCCGCGGCGGACTTCGAGCGCCTCGGCGAAGCGCCACAGTGTGCGCAGCTCCTCCTCCCGCGCCACGCCGAGGCTGCGATCCTGCTCGAAGGCCGTGTTGAGCGGCGCCAGGTCGCCGTGCCGTAGGTTCGCCCCGATGCGCACGCGCTCCAGCCGCGAGTGGCGCCCGCGCACCGTGAAATCGCCCGCCGACAGGTTCACGTACAGCGACACCACCGCGCGCTCCGTGCCCGCGTCCAGCGAGCAGGCGGCGATCGCGTCCTCGGGCAGCATGGTGAACTTGTGCCCCGGCATGTAGGCCGTGGACAGCCGCTCGCGCGCAATGGCGTCGAGCGCCGAGCCCGGCGCGAAGGCGAGCCCCGGGGCGGCGATGTGCACGCCGACGCGCCACTCGTCGCCCGAGACGCGCTGCAGCGAGAACGCGTCATCGATCTCGGTGGTGTCGGCATCGTCCAGGCTGAATGCCGTTACCTCGGCCAGCGGCAGCTCGCCCGGCGGCGCCGGCGGCGCGTGCGGCGCAAACGCCGTGCCGCGCGGGAAGAATTCGTACAGAAAGCGGTTCAGGTGGTAGGCGTGCGCGTCTGCCAGCTTGCCGCAACGCTCGAACAGGCGCGCCGCCGAGAGCCCCGTCTTGGCGCAGGCCTGTTCGACGGCCTTGGTCTCGGGCTTGTTTCGATCCGGCGCGTACAGCAGCTCATCCTTCAGCCGCTCGATCTCGGGCGGGCACGCGAACCGCGCCAGCTGCGCGGCCCAGTCCGCGGTCTGCGCCAGCACGCGCTGCTTCTTGTCGGCCGAGGCGAGCGCGAGCTTGAGCGTCTCCGCGGGTGCCGCCTGGAAGCGCCCGCGGCCGCGGCGGTGGAAGTAGATCGGCGCGGACTGCAGTTTCATCAGCACGCCGGCGGCTTGCGTGGTGTCCGGCTCGCGGCCGACATAGTCCCGCGCCAGATCCTGGAAGCCGAATTCGCCGCTGCCGCAGCACTGCCACAGGAAATCGGCGTCCAGGCCCGCCGCGTAGGCCTGGGCGGCGGCCAGCATCTCGGCCGCGGCGGGACGCTCGAATTGCAGCAGCACGTGCGCCAACTTGATCTTCGAGCGTCGGCCGTGCGGGCTTTCCACCTGGAAGGACGCCGGCGCCTGGGCGAGCACCGTGCCGACCTTGAGCTCGCCGTCCTCCTCGTAGAGCAGGTGCATCTCAAAGGCCCGCGAATTCGAGGATGCGCGGCAGGTGCCGGGGGAAGGATTGCAGCGAGTGGTCGCCGCCCTCGATGACCAGCTGCGCCGCGCCGGCATAGCGTTCGAGCGCCCGGCGGTAGTCGAGCACCTCGTCGCCGGTCTCGACGATCAGCAGGTAGCGCGACGGCGTGACGCGCGGCACCCAGAGTTCTTGCCACTCGCGCAGATGCGCCTCGGTCAGCCGGTAGGGCTCGCCGGTATGCAGGTTCTTCTGCTCGCCGAGGTAGGCGCGCAGGCCGACGTGCGGATCGATGGCCGGATTGATCAGCACCGCCTTGGCGCCGTGCTTTTCCGCGAGGTAGGTCGCGTAGTAGCCGCCCAGCGAGGAACCGACGAAGCAAAACCGTGCGCCGGCGTGCTGCGCCATCAGCGCTTCGATCGCCGCGATCGCGTCGAGCGCCAGCGGCGCCAGCGCCGGGCAGGCGCAATGCGCGGCGCGGCCCTGCTCGTGCAGGTATTGGCCGAGCACCTGCGCCTTGTGGGACTGCGGCGAGGAGTTGAAGCCGTGCAGGTACACGATCATCGTCCGAGCGCCGCCAGCAACCTGGCGTGGATGCCGCCGAAGCCGCCATTGGACATCACCAGCACGCGGTCGCCCGGGCGCGCCTCGGCGGCGATGGCCGCCACCAGGGAATCGAGTTGCTCGTAGCAGAGCGCCTTGTCCCCCAGCGGTCGCAACGCCGCGGACGCGTCCCAGCCCAGGCCCGCGCAATAGACGAACACACGGTCCGCGGCTGCCAGGCTCGCCGGAAGCTGGTCCTTCATCACGCCCTGCTTCATGGTGTTGGAGCGCGGCTCGAGCACGGCAAGGATGCGCGCGACGCCAGCCTGCGCGCGCAGCCCTTCGAGCGTGACGCGAATCGCCGTGGGGTGGTGGGCAAAATCGTCGTACACGGTCACCCCCCGGACCTCCCCTCTCTTTTCCATCCGGCGGCGGACTCCCTTGAACTGTCCGAGGGCCTCGATCGCTGTTGCCGGTTCCACCCCGGCGTGACGCGCAGCCGCGATCGCCGCCAGTGCGTTGTGGCGGTTGTAGTCCCCCAATTGGGTCCAGCGCAGCCGCCCCAGTCCCCTGCCCGCCAGCAGAACTTCGAAGCTGCCGTCCGGTTCGGCGGGTCCCGCCTGCCAGCCATCGCCCACGCCAAACGGCTCAACCGGGGTCCAGCAACCCCTGGCCAGTACCCGCCTCAGCGCCTCATCCGCGCCATTCGACACGATAAGTCCGGTGCGAGGCACAATTCGCACAAAATAATGAAATTGCCGCTCGATGTCTGCAAGATCACCGAAGATATCAGCATGATCGTATTCAAGATTATTCAATACTGCCGTCCTGGCGGGGTAGTGCACGAATTTGGAGCGCTTGTCGAAGAACGCGGTGTCGTACTCGTCCGCCTCGATCACAAACAGCGGGCCTTCCCCAAGGCGCGCCGAGATGCCGAAGTTGGCGGGCATCCCGCCAATGAGAAAACCAGGTTTGCGGCCGGCGAACTCGAGGATCCAGGCAAGCATCGAGGCAGTGCTGGTCTTGCCGTGGGTTCCGGCCACGGCAAGCACGTGCCTGCCGCGCAGCACGTGTTCGGCAAGCCATTGCGGCCCGGACACGTAGCGCGCACCGGCATCGAGGATGGCTTCCATCAGCGGATTACCGCGCGTCACCACGTTGCCGACCACCCAGACGTCCGGCCGCAGGGAAAGTTGTTGCGCGCCGTAGCCCTCCACCAGGTCGATGCCGAGCGCCTCGAGCTGCTCGCTCATCGGCGGATAGACGTTGGCGTCGCAGCCGGTCACGCGGTGGCCCGCCTCGCGCGCGATCGCGGCGAGGCCGCCCATGAACGTGCCGCAGATTCCCAGGATGTGCAGGTGGGCGGCCATGGCGAAAGGGCGGCGATTTTACGCGATGGCCCGGCGACCCGGTGCGCTATCATGCGCCCGCTATGAGCCGCCGGGCTTCGCGGCATGAAGGCATGCGCACGAGGATCGCCGCGGCGGCGGCGCGCCTGATGGCGGAGGACGGCATCGACAACTTCGCCCTCGCCAAGCGCAAGGCCGCGCGCCAGCTGGGCGCCGCCGACACCGAATCGCTTCCCACCAACGACGAAATCGAAGCCGAACTGCGCGCCTACCTGGCGCTATACCAGGCCGACGAGCATCCCGAGCGCATCGCCGAGTTGCGCCGGGTTGCGCTCGACGCGATGCGCGCGCTGGAGCACTTCAGCCCCTACCTCACCGGACCGGTGCTCAAAGGCATTGCCGGGCCCTACGCGGAGATCGAGCTGCAGCTCTACCCGGACAGTGCCAAGGACGTCGAGTTGTTTCTGCTCGAACGCAACATTGCCTTCGATACCTCCGAGGGGCGCCGCTTCTCCGGGGACCGGGCCCATGCAATGAGCATATTCAAGCTCGACTGGCTGGGCACGCCCCTTCGCCTGTCGGTGTTCGATCCCCGCGACGAGCGGGTTGCGCTCAAGACCTCGCAAATGGGCCGTGTTATGGACAGGGCGGGCATTGCAGAGGTGGGGCAACTACTTATGAAAGCCGGTTAAATAGCGTTAACTTCGTCGAAAGCGCTGTCAACAGCATATTTCCAGGCTCGACTAAGTTCTGCCATGAATCGGACGGTTAGACTAGGCACTCCCAGAGTCGACGACCGCGAACAGCTTCAGCGCGCAATTTCCGCTATATTGCCGCCTTCTTCTGGGAAAAATGGCTAAATCCACTAAATCGGCGGGTCCCGCGATATTGCTCCTCAACGGGCCGAACCTGAATCTGCTGGGAACCCGCGAGCCGCATCTGTACGGGCACGACACCCTGGCGGGGATCGAGCGGCGGCTGGCTGTTAAGGCCAAGGCTGCCGGGGTCCGACTGGAGTGCCTACAGACCAACCATGAGGGCGTGGCGGTGGACCGCGTGCAGCAGGCCAAGCGCGAGGGCGTCGGTTTCATCCTCCTCAACCCCGCCGCATTCACTTACTCGAGCATCGCGCTGCGCGATGCCCTGACGGCCGTGCAGATCCCGTTCCTCGAAGTGCACCTGTCCAATATCCATGCGCGCGAGCCGTGGCGCGCGCATTCGCATTTCACCGCTGTGGCGGTCGGCTCGATCCTCGGGTTGGGCGGCCGCGGTTACGACCTTGCGCTCGACTATGCCATCGAGCGCCTCAAGTCCAAGCGGAGCGGCGGGGCCTAGCCCCGGCAGCCGCCCGGCGGGCAGGACTGCCGGCCGGGAGGGAGGAAATACAATGGATTTGCGCAAGCTGAAGAAGCTGATCGACCTCGTGCAAGAGTCGGGCATCGCCGAGCTCGAGATCACCGAGGGCGAAGAGAAGGTGAAGATCGTGAAGGGCGGGGAAGCCACCGTCACGCCGATCGCGCCGGTGGCGCCCCGGGCCCCCGTGGTCGCGGCGACGGGCGCGGCACCGGCCGCGCCGACGGCGACTGGCGCGGCCGCCGAGGAGCCGGTCCCCTCCGGCCACCTGCTCAAGGCGCCGATGGTCGGCACGTTCTACCGTTCGCCGTCGCCGGAGGCCAAACCCTTCGTCGAGGTCGGCCAGAACATCAAGGCCGGCGAGACAGTGTGCATCATCGAGGCGATGAAGCTGATGAACGAGATCGAGGCCGATGCCACCGGCATGATCAAGGCCATCCTGGTGGAGAGCGGCCAGCCGGTGGAGTACGGCCAGCCGCTGTTCATCATCGAGTAGCGCCCGCCGGTGTTCGAGAAGATCCTGATCGCCAACCGCGGCGAAATCGCGCTGCGTATCCAGCGTGCCTGCCGCGAGATGAGCATCCGCACGGTGGTCGTGCATTCGACCGTGGACGCCGAGGCCAAGTACGTCAAGCTGGCCGACGAATCGGTGTGCATCGGCCCGGCGCCGGCGCGCGACAGCTACCTCAACATGGCCGCGATCATCAGCGCCGCCGAAGTCACCGACGCCGAGGCGATCCACCCGGGCTACGGCTTCCTGTCGGAGAACGCCGACTTCGCCGAGCGCGTCGAGCGCTCCGGATTCGTGTTCATCGGCCCGCGCCCCGAGAACATCCGCATGATGGGCGACAAAGTGAGCGCCAAGCAGGCGATGCTCAAGGCCGGCGTGCCCTGCGTGCCCGGCTCGGAGGGCGCGCTGCCCGAGGACAACAAGGAGATCGTGCGCATCGCGCGCAAGGTCGGCTATCCGGTGATCATCAAGGCCGCCGGCGGCGGCGGCGGCCGCGGCATGCGGGTGGTGCACACCGAGGCGGCGCTGCTCAACGCGGTCAACATGACCCGCGGCGAGGCGCAGGCCGCCTTCGGCAACGCCATGGTGTACATGGAGAAATTCCTCGAGAACCCGCGCCATATCGAGATCCAAGTGCTGGCCGACAGCCACAAGAGCGCCATCTACCTGGGCGAGCGCGACTGCTCGATGCAGCGCCGGCACCAGAAGATCATCGAGGAGGCGCCGGCCCCCGAACTGACCGAGAAGCAACGCGAGAAGATCGGCGAGCGCTGCGCCGACGCCTGCCGCAAGATCGGCTACCGCGGCGCCGGCACCTTCGAGTTCCTGTACGAGGACGACGAGTTCTACTTCATCGAGATGAACACGCGCATCCAGGTGGAGCACCCGGTGACCGAGATGATCACCGGCGTGGACCTGGTGCAGGAGCAGATCCGCATCGCGGCGGGGGAAAAGCTGCGCTTCCGCCAGAAGGACATCGTGGTGCGTGGCCATGCCATCGAGTGCCGCATCAATGCGGAGGACCCGTACCGCTTCACGCCTTCGCCGGGCCGTATCACCTCCTACCACCCGCCGGGCGGGCCCGGCATCCGCGTCGACACGCACATCTACGCCGGCTACACGGTGCCGCCGAACTACGACTCGATGGTCGGCAAGCTGATCGCCTATGGCGCGACGCGCGACCAGGCGATCCGCCGCATGCGCATCGCGCTGTCGGAAATGGTGCTCGAGGGCATCAGCACCAATATCCCGCTGCACCGGGAGCTGCTGCACGACAGCCGTTTCCTGCGCGGCGGAACCTCGATCCACTACCTCGAGCAGAAGCTGGCGCAGGAGAGCAAGCAGAAGGTCAAGTAGTGCCCTGGCTCGCGCTCACCCTGGAGGTCGAGGCGGCGCAGGCCGAGGCGCTGAGCGATGCGCTGATGGAGCAGGGCGCGCAATCCGTGTGGATCGAGGAGCCGGAGCTGCCGTGCAACCGGCTGCATGCGCTGCTGGCGCAGGACGCCGATCCGGCAGCGCTGCTCAGCAGGGCCGCCGCGCAGGCAGGCGTGGGCGCCCTCGATTTCGCCGTCCAGCGCGTCGCCGACCAGGACTGGGTACGCGCGACGCAGGCGCAATTCGCGCCGATCTGCATCGACGGCCGGCTGTGGATCGTGCCGAGCTGGCACCAGGCGCCGGCGCAGGGGGTCATGGTGCGCCTCGATCCAGGCCTGGCGTTCGGTACCGGTAGCCACGCCAGCACGCGCCTGGTGCTGGGCTGGCTCGCGCGCACCCTGACCGCCGACGCCAGCGTGCTCGATTATGGCTGCGGTTCCGGTATATTGGCGATCGCCGCCGCCAAGCTCGGCGCCGATCGCGTCGATGCCGTCGACGTGGACCCGCTGGCGCTGGCGGCAACGGCCGACAACGCTTACGTCAATGACGTCGCGTTGCGCGCGCTCCCGCCGGAGCGGCTGCCGCCCGGCAACTACGACGTGGTGGTGGCCAACATCCTGTCCCAACCCCTGATCGTGCTCGAACCCTTGCTCGCCGCGCGCACGCGCCGCGGCGGCAGCGTGGCGCTCGCCGGCATACTTGCCGCGCAGTCGGCGGAGGTGCTGGAGGCGTATGCCCGCGACTTCGACGCGCGCGTCGCGGACACCGAGGACGGCTGGGTCCTGATCGAAGGGCGGCGGCGATGAGCACGCTGGTCACCCGCTGCCCGCACTGCGGGACCTCGTTCCGTGCCCAGCAGTCGCAGCTCACTGCGCGCGGCGGCATGGTCCGCTGCGGCAAGTGCGCTGCCGTATTCGACGGCGTTGCGCACCTGGTCGAGGAGGGCGCCGGCACGGGGCCGCTGGAACCATCGCCGCAGCTCGGGCTGTTCGAACCGGGCGCGGCGGCGGCCGAGGCGAATCCGGAGCGTCGGCCGAACCCGCGCCCGCCCGCCGCGCACGACGACGAACCCCTGCCCGAATTCCTCGAGGAGGAGGCGCCGCCCACGCGCTACAAATTCGCCTGGGGCCTTGCCGCGCTCATCGCGCTGGCGGCTCTGCTCGGGCAGCTCGCCTACTACTACCGCACCGAGATCGCCACGCTGCTGCCGCAGACGCGCAGCGCCCTGGCGGAGGGCTGCCGGCTGCTCGACTGCGAGCTGCGCCTGCCGCGGCGCCCCGACCTGCTGAGCATCGAGTCCTCCGACCTGCAGGCCGACAACCGGCGCGACAGCCTGATCGTGTTGAACGCGGTGATCCGCAACCGCGCGCCTTTCGCGCAGGAGCACCCGGCGCTCGAACTCACGCTGACCGACGCTGCCGACAAGCCACTGGTGCGCCGCGTGCTGCGGCCGGCGGAGTACCTGCAGGCGGCGGCGCAGCAGCAACGGGCGCAGGGCATCGGTGCGGGGGCCGAGGCGGTGGTGCGCGTGCATTTCGATACCCGCGGCGTGCGCGCCACGGGCTACCGGCTTTACCTTTTTTATCCCTCCTGACCATTCAATGAAAACCCTGATCACCGGTTCCATCGCGTACGACACCATCATGGTGTTTCCGGACCGCTTCAAGAACCACTTGCTGCCCGACCAGCTGCACATCCTCAACGTGTGCTTCCTCACTCCGGAGATGCGGCGCGAATTCGGCGGCACCTCCGGCAACATCGCCTACAACCTGAAGCAGCTGGGCGGCGACCCGCTGGTGATGGCCACCGTCGGCGAGGACATCGAGCCCTACCTTTACCGGCTGCAGCGCCTGGGCATCGACGCGCGTCATCTGAAGAAGATACCCGGGCAGTTCACCGCGCAGGCCTTCATCACCACGGACCTGGACGACAACCAGATCACCGCCTTTCATCCCGGCGCGATGAACCACGCGCACGAGAACCGCGTCGAAGGCGCACTCGGCGCGGGCCTGGCGATCATCGCGCCCGACGGCAAGGAGGGCATGCTCCAGCACGCGCGCCAATGCGCCGGCGCGGGCATCCCCTTCGTGTTCGATCCGGGGCAGGGCCTGCCGATGTTCTCGGGCGAGGAGCTCACGGAGTTCGTGCGGCTCGCCGACTATGTTGCGGTGAACGACTACGAGGGCAAGCTGCTCGAGGAGAAAACCGGCCGCAGGCTGGAGGAACACGCGCGCGAAGTGAAGGCGCTGATCGTCACGCTCGGCGCGCAGGGCTCGCGCATCCACACCGGGGGCGGGGTGCTCGATATCCCCAGTGCGCCGGCCGACAGCGTCACCGACCCAACCGGCTGCGGCGACGCCTACCGCGCGGGGCTGCTCTACGGGATCGCCAACAGCTGGGACTGGGCGGACACCGGGCGCCTCGGCGCGGTGCTCGGCGCGATCAAGATCGCCAGCCGCGGCGCGCAGAACCATCGCACCGACCGCGCGACGGTTGAGGCGCGCTTCAAGCAGGCGTTCGGCTACTCGCCCTGGGGCTAGGCCAACTGCGCGCGGATGCGCGCGGCGTATTCCTCGAGCTTGTCGCGCGGCGGGTTCTTCACCGGCCAGACCAGCTGCATGCCATCGGCGTCGTGCCGCGGCAGCAAGTGCAGATGGAAGTGGAACACCGTCTGCCCGGCGGGCTTGCCGTTGGCCTGGTAGATCGAGAGCCCCGGCGGACTGAACGCGGCGCGGATCGCCCGCGCCACGCGGGCGGCGGCACGAAACACCGCTGCCGCCTGCAGGTCATCGAGCGCGTACACATTCTCGACATGCGCCTTGCAGGCGACCAGCACGTGACCGGGATTCACCTGGCCGATGTCCATGAAGGCGAGGGTGGCGTCGTTTTCGTGCACCACAGTCGCCGGGATCTGCTTCGCCACGATCTTGCAGAAGACACAATCGGTCATGCATCGCCTCCCACTGTCTGATAGCCGCTGCAGGGCACTTGGAACAATTCGCGGTCCTCGAGGCGCAGCGCGCTGAGGCTGCCGCCCCAGACGCAGCCGCTATCGAGCGCGACGAGCTTCGGCGAGAGTCGCAGGCCAAGCGCGGACCAGTGGCCGCAGACGATCGGGAGCTCCGCTGCGCCACGCAGCTCGAACCAGGGTCGATAGCCGGCCGGCGCCTCGGCACCCTTGGCGCGCAGCTCCATCTCGCCGGCCGCATTGCAGAAGCGCAGGCGCGTCATCGCGTTGACGATCACGCGCAACCGGTCCCAGCCCGACAGGTCGTCCCGCCACGCCACGGGGGTGCCACCATACATGTTGGCGAGGAAATCGCGATAGGAAGGGGCACGCAGTGCAGCCTCCATCTCGCGAGCGAGACTCGAGGCCTTGTCGATACTCCATTGCGGCAGCAGGCCCGCGTGCACCAAGGCGTAGCCGTCTTCCGCGTGCATCATCGGGCGCCTGCGAAGCCAATCCAGCAACTGCGCCGCGTCCGGCGCCGCCAGCAGCGCATCCAGCGTGTCATCACCGCGCCTTTTCGCGAATCCTTCGGCAACGCACAGCAAGTGCAGGTCGTGGTTGCCAAGGACGACGACCGCTTTCTCCCCCAGGCCGCGCACGAAACGCAGCACCTCCAGCGAGGCGGGGCCGCGGTTGACCAAATCGCCGACGAACCACAACCGGTCCCGACCCCGCTCGAACCGCAACGTCGCCAGCAGCGCCTGCAGCTCGTCGTAGCAGCCCTGCACGTCGCCGATCGCGTACGTCGCCATCGGCGCCGAGTCTACAGCGCCGCGTCGAGCCTGCGGTACTGGATCGCCTCGGCAATCTGCGCCGCCCCGATGCGTTCGAGGGCCGCCAGGTCGGCGATCGAGCGCGCCAGGCGCAGCACCCGGTGGTATGCGCGCGCCGACAGCGACAGCCGCGCAATCGCCGTGCGCACCAGTTCCTCCGCCGGCGCGTCGGTCGCGCAGTGCGCGTCGATCTCCTGCGTCTCGAGCAGGGCGTTTGGCTTTCCCTGGCGTGCCACCTGGCGCTCGCGCGCGGCGTGGACTCGCGAGCGGATGGCGCCGGAGGATTCCCCTTCGGCGGCGGCCAGCAGCTCCGCGTCGCGCGGGGCCGGCGCCTCGATCTTGATGTCGATGCGGTCCGCCAGCGGCCCCGAGATGCGCGCTCGATAGCGCGCGATGGCGTCGGGCGTGCACCGGCAGCGCCCCGAAGCGTGCCCCAGGTAGCCGCAGGGGCAGGGGTTCATCGTCGCCACCAGCTGGAAGCGCGCGGGGAAGCGCGCGTGCCGGGCGCCGCGCGCGAGCGAGATGACTCCCGACTCGAGCGGCTCGCGCAGCGCCTCCAGCGCGCTGCGCGCGAACTCCGGCAGTTCGTCCAGGAACAGCACGCCGTGGTGCGCCAGCGAAATCTCGCCGGGGCGCGGCGGACTGCCGCCGCCCACCAGCGCCACGCGCGATGCCGTGTGGTGCGGGGCACGCAGCGGCCGGGCGCCCCATTGCGCGGCGTCGAACCCGGAATTGGACGCGGAATGGATCGCCGCGCTCTCCAGTGCCTCTTCCTGGCTCATCGGCGCGAGGATCCCCGGGAAGCGCGCCGCGAGCATCGATTTCCCGGTGCCCGGCGGGCCGAGCAGGAGCAGGCTGTGGCCGCCCGCCGCCGCGACTTCCAGCGCGCGCTTAGCCGCAGCCTGGCCCTTCACGTCGCGGAAGTCGGCGTAGGCGGCTGCCGCGTGGCCGGTGCAGTTGCGGTACGGCGCGAGCGGTGCGCCGCCCGCGAGGTGCGCACAGACTTCCAGCAGATTTTTCGCCGGCAGGACGGTCGCGCGTTCGGCGAGCGCGGCCTGCGCGGCGTTGCCGGCCGGCAGGATGAAGCTGCGGCCCGAGCGGCTCGAGCCCAGCGCCATCGCCAGCGCACCGCGCACCGGGCGCAGCTCGCCGGTGAGCGAGAGCTCGCCGGCGAACTCGAGCCCCGCGAGCGCCGCGCTCTTCAGCTGGCCGCTGGCGGCGAGGATGCCGAGCGCGATCGGCAAGTCAAAGCGCGCCGAATCCTTGGGCAGGTCGGCGGGCGCCAGGTTGACCGTGATGCGGCGCGAGGGAAACTCGAATTGCGCGTGGTGCAGCGCCGCCCGCACGCGGTCCTTGGCCTCGCGCACTTCGGCGTCGGGCAGCCCGACGATGTGGAACGCGGGCAACCCCGGCCCGAGGTGCACTTCCACCGTCACCTCGGGCGCGTCGATCCCGGCGAGCGCGCGACTCGCCACCGTTGCCAGCGCCATCGCCGCCTCCTTGCCACCTACAACGCAGCGCGGCGGCGGCGGTTTACCCGGGGCGCGTGGGACGCCCTTCGAGCTCCTGCACGCGCGCTTCCAGCGCCACAAGCTTCGCCTGTGCGCGCTCCAGCAACCTGCGTTGCACGTCGAAGTCCTCGCGCAACACGACGTCGAAGCGATCGAAGAATGCCCCGAGCAGGGCGCTCAGGTTGCGTTGCAGGTCCTGTGCCGGCGAGGCTAGTGCCGCGTCGCCGAGGCGTTGGCCAAGTTCATCCAGCAGTCGCTTATCAATCATGTGTTGAGACTATGCGCTGAGTCCGCACGGATGAAGCTCAATATCCGCACCAAGGACGGGCAGTCCATAAATATGATGCTCCAAAATAGTGCGCTGCTTCGCAGCAAATGCTTCAGTAGTATTTTATCTATTTAATTCGTAAAGATATTTTATCTGGCACAGCAGATGCTATGGCGTTAAGGCGTTCCGCCATTCGTCAATTATTGGGAGATGATGATGATCCGCAAGACCGCAATTGCAACTGCCCTCGCCGCCGCGGCCACCGTACCGGGACTGGCCAACGCGCAAGCCGCTGCCGTCCCTACGTTCGACAAGGTGCTTGAAGCATCGGGTATCAGTCTGAGCGGATACGTCGATGCGGGGTACACCCATGCAAACAGGAATGTTGAAACCGCATTTTCGACCCGGGTGTTCGACTCGCAGAACAACTCTTTCCTGCTGCATCAGATCGGCCTGCAAATTGCCAAGCAGCCGAAGGAAGGCTTTGGCGGCCTGGTGAATGTCACCGCAGGCAAGGATGCCCAGGTAATCCCTTCCTTCGACAACGCAACGACTGGCACCCAGTTCGATGTCACGCAAGCGTTTGGTCAGTACGCCTCCGGCATCATGACCCTGATGGCCGGGAAATTCGTGACCCTGCAAGGAACTGAAGTGATCTGGAGTCCGGCGAATCCCAATATTTCCCGCTCAATCCTGTTTGGCGCCATACCGTTCACCCACACCGGCGTGCGTTCGGTCTGGGCCTTGACGGATACCTTCAGCGTCACCGCCGGGGTAAACAACGGCTGGGACCAGCTCAAGGACTCGAACACCGGCAAGACGCTCGAGCTCGGAACGACGATTACGCCGATCAAGCCGCTCACCCTCGTAGGCTCTTACTACACCGGCAAGGAGACAGTGCCGCAAGCGACGCCGGGCAGCCCGGAGGGCAAACGCGCCAGCCTCAACGCGGTCGCGACGTACACGATGAGCGATTCCCTGACGTTGGGAGCGGAGATTCTGAGCGTCAGCCAGGAGAATTTCGTCTCCTTGGTCACCGGCAGCCCGATGAAGGCGAAATATAGCGGGCAGGCGTTGTACGTCACTTACATGATGACGCCCAAATGGCGTGCCGTAGGCCGCTATGAGTCGTTGAAGGACGATGACGGATTTCGCTTCGGCACGGCGGACACCAAGTACAGTGAATTCACCCTCACGGGCGCGTATCTACCGAACTCGAGCATCGAGCTACGTGCCGAAATGCGCAGGGACGGCGCAGACAAGCCGGTATTTGTAGAGACAGGGGGCGCTACCAGCAAGTCGTTGACGACCTACGCATTGCAAGCCCTCTACAAGTTCTAGTCTGCTCGCAGACAGACTATTCAACCCAGGGACCAAAATCATGAAACTCGTGACCGCAATCATCAAGCCCTTCAAGCTTGACGAGGTGCGGGAAGCCTTGTCCGCAATCGGCGTGCAAGGCATCACCGTAACCGAAGTGAAGGGATTCGGCAGGCAGAAGGGCCACACCGAGCTGTATCGCGGCGCGGAATACGTGGTCGATTTCCTGCCGAAAGTGAAGATCGACGTTGCGGTGAAGTCGGACCTGCTCGATCGCGTCATCGAAGCGATCGAAAAAGCGGCGAATACCGGCAAG
>JBGPPD010000035.1:0-17684 GCA_041488375.1 Gammaproteobacteria bacterium
GCGATCAGGCGCTCGCGGGTTGGCAGGTCGGTCATGCGGCAGGCTCCTCGGCGGCGATGTCGCGCAGCGTCATGGTCAGCGTCTGGCCGGCGCGCTCGAAATGCTCCGCCAGCGCGCGCGGCGCCAGCGCGCGCAGCGCGGCGGGGTCGATGGCGAACGCGCCCACCAGGTCGGCGACGCGGATCGCGCCGGCGTCGCTGGCCAGCAGCCAGGATTCCCCGTCGGTGCGCGCCGTCCAGCCCAGCGCGGCGCAACGCTCCAGCACGCGCTCGCAGCGTTCGGGCATCAGCCCCGCCTGCGCGGCGATACGGCCGACGCCGAGCGCGCCGCGCGCGCGCGCCAGCACCCGCAGCACGCCAAGCGCGTCGAGCAGCTCCCGTCCGGGCGCATCGGCACGCAGCGCGTGTTCGGCGCGCCAGGCCGGCAGCATGGCGGTGAGCGTGGCGCCGAACAGCACCACCACCCAGGACAGGTACAGCCAGATCAGGAAGATCGGAAACGCGGCAAAGGCGCCGTACACCAGCGCATAGGTGGGGAACTTCGCGACGAACAGCGCGAAACCGCGCTTGGCGATCTCGAACACCACCCCGGCGACGATACCCCCGGTCAGCGCATGACGCAGCTCGATGCGCCGGAACGGCACCACCAGGTAGAGCATGGTCAGGGCCGCGCAGGTGAACAGGAAAGTGAGCCCGTCCAGCACCGCCTTGGCGAATCCACCCAGATCGAGCATGCCCAGCGAGCTGCCCACCAGGAACGAGGTGATCGACAGGCTGGCGCCGATCAGCACCGGGCCGAGCGAGAGCACCGCCCAGTACACGACCAGGCGCTGCGCGAGGGAGCGCCGGCGCTGCACGCGGAAGATCCGGTTCAGCACCTCGTCGACCGTGAGCATCAGCATCAGCGCGACGATGGCGAGGAACACGACGCCGACGGTCGTCATGCGCGCAGCGCTGTCGGCGAAAGCGCCGAACTGGCGGGTCACGCGTGCGCTGCCTTCGGGCAGCAGCTGCCCGGCAACAAAGCGGCTGAGCGCCTCGATGGCGTCGCCGAAGGCGGGAAAGGCGCTCGCCAGGGCGAGCGCCACCGTGATCAGCGGCACCAGCGCGAGCAGGGTGGTGAAAGTAAGCGAGCCCGCCGTCTGCAGGCCGCGGTCTTCGTAAAGGCGACGCACCAACGCGAGGAAGAAATCGAGCAGGCGCCGTGCTGTACGGTGCATCGGGCTCGTATGATACAGGCCCATGGCGCAGATCCTGATCCTGTACTACAGCGTCGGCGGCTCGGTGCGGCGCATGGCGGAACTCGTCGCCGAGGGCGTGGAGCGCGTGCCCGGGGCGGAGGCGAAGCTGCGCACCGTGCCGAAAGTCGCGCCGGTCACGCAGGTCGCTGCGGCTGCGGTGCCACCCGAGGGCGCACCCTACTGCGAGCTGCAGGACCTGGAGTCCTGCGCCGGGCTGGCGCTCGGCAGCCCGACGCGCTTCGGCAACATGGCGGCGCCGCTGAAACATTTCCTGGACGGCACGGGCGCGCTTTGGCTGAACGGTGCTCTCGCAGGCAAACCGGCCTGCGTATTCACCTCCACCGCGAGCCTGCACGGCGGGCAGGAGACGACCCTGGTGTCCATGATGCTGCCGCTCCTGCATCACGGCATGCTGATCGTGGGCCTGCCCTACACGCAGGCAGAGCTGAACGCGACGCGCACCGGCGGTACGCCCTATGGCCCGAGCCACTTCGCCGGCGTGGCAGACGACCAGCCGGTGACCGATGCCGAGCGCGCGCTGTGCATTGCGCAGGGCAAGCGCCTGGCGGAGATTGCACTGAAGCTCAAGGGATAGGCATCGCCATGCCGCGCGTCGTCTTCACCTCCAACCTGCAGCGCCACGTGAGCTGCCCGGAAACGCAGGTGGCGGCGGGCACGGTGCGCAGCGCGCTCGCGCAGGTGTTCGCCATGCAGCCGCAGGCGCGCGGCTACGTGCTCGACGAGCAGGGCCACCTGCGCAAGCACGTCGTGGTCTTCGTCGACGGCCGGCGCGTGCGCGACCGCGAAAAGCTGGACGACCCGGTGCACGACTCGAGCGAGGTCTACGTGATGCAGGCTCTGACGGGAGGCTGAGGATGAAACTCTATGTCGGCACGAAGAAAGGCCTGTTCGTCGTCACCGAAGCCGGGATCGGCAAGCCGCATTTCCTCGGCGACCCGGTGAGCATGGTGCTGCCGGACCCGCGCGACGGGACGCTCTACGCCGCCCTCAACCTCGGACATTTCGGCGTGAAGCTGCGCCGCTCCGCGGACGGCGGCGCGAGTTGGGAAGAAGTCGCCGCGCCGGAGTATCCGCCGCAGCCCGCGGATTCCAAGGACAAGACGCCCTGGAAGCTGGTGCTGCTCTGGTCGCTGGAATCGGGCGGCGATTGCCTATGGGCGGGAACCATCCCGGGCGGCTTGTTCCAATCGAAGGACCGCGGCGCGAGCTGGAAGCTCGTGGAGGGCCTGTGGAACCGGCCCGAGCGCGCCGATTGGGCGGGCGGCGGCTACGATCACCCTGGCATCCATTCCATCGCCGTCGATCGGCGCGACGCGCGGCGCATCACCGTGGCCATTTCCACCGGCGGCGCCTGGCAGACAAGGGACGGTGGCGATAGCTGGGCGATCGCCGCGCAGGGCATGTATGCGGAGTACATGCCGCCGGAGAAGAAATTCGAACAGAACGTCCAGGACATCCACCGGCTCGTGCAATGCGCCGCGCGGCCCGAGGGGATGTGGGCGCAGCACCACAACGGCGTTTTCCGCTCCACCGACGGCGCGAAGAGCTGGCAGGACGTCACCGCGATCCAACCAGCCAAATTCGGCTTCGCGGTGGCCGTGCATCCGAAGGATCCCGATGTCGCCTGGTTCGTGCCGGCGATGAAGGACGAATGCCGCGTGCCAGTGGACGCGAAGCTGGTTGTTGCGCGCACGCGCGACGGCGGCAGGAGCTTTCAGGTACTGCGCAAGGGTCTGCCGCAGGAGCACGCCTACGACCTCGTCTACCGCCACGGACTCGACGTGGACGACACGGGCAATCGCCTCGCTTTCGGCTCCACCACTGGGGGCCTGTGGCTCTCCGCAGACCAGGGCGATTCCTGGCGCTGCCTGTCCACGCAACTGCCGCCCATCCATTGCGTGCGCTTCGGCTAGTCGCCTCGGGCAGCCTGATCGGGCTGCTGTTGCTCTGCCTCGCCTGGGAAATGTGGCTCGCGCCGCTCAGACCCGGCGGCTCGCTTCTCGCGCTGAAGGCGTTGCCGCTGTCGCTGGCGATTCCCGGGGTCCTTAGCGGCCGGCGCTACACCTACCAGTGGTCCTCGATGCTGATCCTCGCCTACTTCGCGGAAGGCGTGGCGCGCGCCTGGAGCGAGCGCGGCGCGTCGCAGTGGCTCGCCGCCGCGGAAATCGTGCTCAGCCTCGCCTTCTTTGCTTCGGCGGTGGCGTACGCGCGGCTGACTCGAGCAGCCGCTTAGCCCGCGCCGTCACACGCGGTCGGAAGCGGGCGCCGAGGGATAGCGCGCCGAACCGTAGCGCACCACCAGGTTCGCCAGCGCGAGCAGCAGGATCGCGCCCGAAACCATGACGATGCCCCAATCCAGGCGATGGTGCGCCTGGATGTCGCCGATCAGCAGACGCACCAGTGCCGTGATTGCGACATAGATCAGAAAACGCACCGGCATGTGATTGGTCTTGAAGTAGATGCCGATCATCGCGCCCAGCTCGAGATAGATGAATAGCAACAGGATGTCCTCGATCGACGCGTGGCCCTTGCCCGCCATGTCGATGAAGGCGAACACCGCCGACCAGACGATGGCGCCGCCGATTGCGAACAGCGCGGCGTAGTGGAAGGCATCCACCAGCAGGCTGCCGGCCACCTCGGCGAGGCGATTGACCTGCTCGTGCAGCTTGCTCATTTTTTGCGTCGGCATGCGCCCCCCCCCTGTTCGCCGGTTAGAGCTGGTGCTGCGGATTGACCCGCTCCACCTTGCTCCACAGCTTGTTCAGCGCACTGATGTAGGCCTTGGCCGAAGCCACGATGATGTCGGTGTCCGCGCCGACGCCATTCACGATGCGCCCGCCCTTGGACAGCCGCACCGTCACCTCGCCCTGCGATTCCGTGCCCTGCGTCACCGCGTTCACCGAGTAGAGCAGCAACTCCGCCCCGCTCTTGGCCAACGACTCGATGGCCTTGAACGTGGCGTCCACCGGTCCGTCGCCCTGGGACTCGGACTTCTTCTCCTTGCCGGCTTCGGCCATTACGATCTTCGCATGCGGCTTCTCGCCCATGCCGCTCGCCTGGCTCATGGTCACCAGTTGCCAGTGCTCGTCCTTCGCGAATCCCGCTTCCTGCGACACCAGCGCCTGTAGGTCCTCGTCGAAGATCTCCGACTTCTTGTCCGCCAGGTCCTTGAAACGCTGGAAGGCCTTGTTGTACGCGTCTTCGTTGTCCAGCTCGATCCCCAGTTCCTTCAACCGCTGGCGGAACGCCGTGCGCCCGGAAAGCTTGCCCAGCACGATCTTGTTGGTGGACCAGCCCACGTCTTCCGCGGTCATGATTTCGTAGGTTTCGCGCGCCTTGAGCACCCCGTCCTGGTGGATGCCGGAGGCGTGCGCGAAGGCGTTGGCCCCCACCACCGCCTTGTTCGGCTGCACCACGAAGCCGGTGATCTGCGACACCAGGCGCGAGGTGGGCACGATCTGCGTCGCGTCGATGCGCGTCTCCAGGCCGAAGAAGTCCTTGCGCGTGCGCAAGGCCATCACCACTTCCTCGAGCGACGTGTTGCCCGCGCGCTCGCCCAGGCCGTTGATGGTGCATTCGATCTGGCGCGCGCCGCCGATCATCACCGCGGCGAGCGAATTGGCCACCGCCATGCCCAGATCGTTGTGGCAGTGCACGCTCCACACCGCCTTGTCGGAATTGGGCACGCGCTCGCGCAGCGAGCGGATCATCTCGCCGAACTGCTTGGGCACCGCGTAGCCGACGGTGTCCGGGATGTTGATGGTGGTGGCGCCCTCCTTGATCACCGCCTCCAGCACGCGGCAGAGGAAATCCGGATCGGAGCGGCTGGCGTCCTCGGGCGAGAACTCGACGTCGGGACAGGCGTTCTTCGCGTAGCGCACCGAGAGCTTCGCCTGCTCGAACACCTGCTCGGGCGTCATGCGCAGCTTCTTTTCCATGTGCAGCGCGCTGGTGGCGATGAAGGTATGCACGCGCCAGCTCTTCGCCCCCTTGAGCGCGTCGATGCCGCGCTGGATGTCGCGGTCGTTGGCGCGGCACAGGCCGGCCACCGTCGAGTCCTTGACCACGTTGGCGATGGCGCGCACTGCCTCGAAGTCGCCGTTGGAGGACGCGGGAAAGCCGGCCTCGATCACGTCGACGCGCATGCGCTCCAGCGCGCGGGCGATGCGCAGCTTCTCGTCCCTGGTCATGGACGCTCCCGGACTCTGCTCGCCGTCGCGCATGGTGGTGTCGAAAATGATCAATTGGCCTTGGTTCATGGTCTGGTCCTCGTGGCTATGGATGGACTGGTCCCTGTCCGCCTTGTGGGCGGCACGGGCACTACCGGATTGTGGGGTTTAGTTTGTGCGCGCGGGGCGCAGCAGCGGGCCGCCCAGCGCGAGGAGCGCCAGGGAGAGGAGAGCGGCGAGAATGACCTGATGCATGCGGGCACTATAGCCCGCGCCGCGCGCGGCCGTCAAGGACGCGGCTTGGCGCGCTTGCCCAGGGCCCACAGCACGTAACCCGAAAGGCCGTAGGCGCAGAACAGCAGGAACAGCACGATCGGCGGATCGGAGGACACCAGCACGAAGCCGAGCACGATCAGCAGCAGCGCCCAGAACGGGACGCTTTTCCTGAAATTGAGGTCCTTGAAGCTGTAGAACGGCACGTTGGACACCATGGTCAGTCCGCCATACAGCGCGAGGAACGCCGCCACCCATTGCAGGCCCCAGTCGTCCAGCGGGATCTTGTTGTCGTGGGCGAGCCACACGAAACCCGCCACCAGCGCGGCCGCCGCCGGGCTCGGCAGCCCCTGGAAATAGCGCTTGTCCACCACGTCGATCATCACGTTGAAGCGCGCCAGGCGCAGGGCGGCGCCTGCGCAGTAGACAAAGGCCGCGATCCAGCCGAAGCGGTCCAGGTCCTTCAGCGCCCATTCGTAGAGCACCAGCGCTGGAGCGGCGCCGAAGGACACCATGTCCGAAAGGCTATCGTATTCGGCGCCGAATTCGCTTTGCGTGCGCGTCAGGCGCGCCACCCGCCCGTCCAGGCCGTCCAGCAACCCGGCCACGAAGATGGCGATCGCCGATTCGTCGAAGCGGCCGTTCATCGCCTGCACGATGGCGTAGAAGCCCGCGAACAGCGCCGCGGTGGTGAACAGGTTGGGCAGCAGGTAGATGCCGCGCCGGCGCAGCGCGCCGCCGCGCGGCGGCAACAGGCCCGGCAGGTACTCCTGCTTCTGGTCGCGCCGGTCAGCCATGGCCCGGCAGCCTCGCCAGCACGCTTTCGGCCGCGTACACCTTGTCGCCGATCGCCGCCACCGGCTGCGCGTCGAGCGGCAGGTAGAGGTCCACGCGCGAGCCGAAGCGGATGAAGCCGAAGCGCTGCCCTCGCGTCAGCGCGGCGCCGGCGCCAACGTAGCACAGGATGCGGCGGGCGATGAGTCCCGCGATCTGCACGCAGGTCACGTCCACGCCGTCGCGCGTGCGCAGCCACAGGGCGTTGCGCTCGTTCTCCAGCGAGGCCTTGTCGAGGGCCGCATTGAGAAAGCGGCCGGCGTGGTACCAGACCTGCCTGACCTCGCCGTCCACCGGCGCGCGGTTCGAGTGGACGTTGAACACGTTCATGAACACGCTGATCTTCAGCGCCTCGCGCTCCAGCCAGGGGTCGCCCGCCCTTTCCACCGCGACCACGCGCCCGTCGGCGGGCGCCACCACGGCGCGCGGGTCCTCGGGCACCTCGCGCGGCGGGTCGCGGAAGAACTGCAGGACGAACAGCGCGGCGAGCCATAGCGGCAGCGACCACCACCCCCCGGCGAGGAACCCGGCCAGCAGCGCCGCCGCCACGGCGGCGCCGAGGAACGGCCACCCCTCGCGCGCAATGATCGGGTGCGGATACGCCGGCCGCACTATTGGTCGGCTTCCTTCAGCCGCTCGGAGCCCTGCCCCTGCTGCATGGCCTTGTTGACGTCGGTGGCGGCCTTGTCGAGCGTCTTCTTCGGGATGCGGCCGATTTCCTTGGACTGGTCCGGCGTGCAGGCGGCGAGCGCCAGGGCCAGCGCAGCGGCGAGGGCGAGGCTAGTTCTTCGCGGTGTCGACAAGGCGGTTCTTCCGGATCCAGGGCATCATTTCGCGCAGCCGGGCGCCGACCTTCTCGATCGGCAGTTCCGCGGTCATGCGGCGGCGGCTGAGCAGCACCGGCGCGCCGGCGCGGTTCTCCAGCACGAACTCCTTGGCGTACTCGCCGGACTGGATGCGCGCGAGCACCTCCTTCATGCGCGCTCGCGTGCCCTGGTCGATGATCTTCGGGCCGCTCACGTACTCGCCGTACTCGGCGTTGTTGGAGATCGAGTAGTTCATCGTGCCGATGCCGCCCTCGTACATCAGGTCGACGATCAGTTTCAATTCGTGCAGGCACTCGAAGTAGGCCATCTCCGGCGCGTAGCCCGCCTCGACCAGCGTGTCGAAACCCGCCTTGACCAGCTCGACGCAGCCGCCGCACAGCACGCTCTGCTCGCCGAACAGGTCGGTCTCGGTCTCCTCCTTGAAGTTGGTCTCGATTACCCCGGCCTTGCCGCCGCCGATCGCCGCGGCATAGGACAGCGCCAGGTCGCGCGCCTTCTTCGACGGGCTGCGGTGCACGGCGATCAGCATCGGCACGCCGCCGCCGGCGGCGTAGGTCGAGCGCACCGTATGTCCGGGCGCCTTCGGCGCCACCATCCACACGTCCAGGTCGGCGCGCGGCTGGATCAGGCCGTAGTGGATGTTGAACCCGTGCGCGAAAGCGAGCGAAGCGCCCTTCTTGATGTTGGGCTCGACGAAGTCCTGGTACACCTGGGCGTGGTGCTCGTCGGGCAGCAGAATCATGACGATGTCGGCGCCCTTGATCGCCTCGGCCAGCTCCGCGACCTTGCTACCGCCTTTCTTCGCCTTGTCCCACGAGGCGCCGCCCTTGCGCAGGCCGACGGTGACCTTCACGCCGGATTCCTGCAGGTTCTGCGCGTGCGCGTGGCCCTGCGAGCCGTAGCCGATGATGGTGACCTTCTTGCCCTTGATAAGCGAGAGGTCGGCATCCTTGTCGTAATAGACCTTCATGGTGCTCCCCTGGAAAAGTAAGTCATGGGGACCGGCCCCATTGCCCTGCTGCTAGACGCGCAGTACGCGGTTGCCGCGGCCGATTCCGCTCGCGCCCGTGCGCACGGTTTCGACGATGGCGCCCTGGTCGAGCGCCTGGATGAACGCGTCGAGCTTGTGGCCGTCGCCGGTCAGCTCGATGGTATAGGTGTTGTCGGAGACGTCGATGATGCGGCCGCGGAAAATGTCCGCCATGCGCTTCATGTCCTCGCGCTCCTTGGCGCCGGCGCGCACCTTGATCAGCATCAGCTCGCGCTCGATGTGCTCGGCCTCCGACAGGTCCACCACCTTCACCACCTCGACCAGCTTGTTCAGCTGCTTGGTGATCTTCTCGATGACCTCGTCGGAGCCCACCGTCACCACGGTCATGCGCGACATCGAGGCGTCCTCGGTCGGCGCCACGGTCAGCGATTCGATGTTATAGCCGCGCGCCGAAAACATGTTCGAGATGCGCGACAGCGCCCCGGCCTCGTTTTCGACCAGGATGGAGATGATGTGCCTCATCAAAGATCCTCGGAGAGGATCATTTCCGTGATGCCCTTGCCGCCCGGGATCATCGGATAGACGTTCTCGGCCTGGTCGGTGAGGAAGTCGAGGAACACCAGGTCCTTCTTGCGCTTGAAGGTCTCGCGCAGCGCCGGCTCCACATCCGCCGGCTTGTCGATCAGCAGGCCCGAATGGCCGTAGCCCTCGGCCAGCTTGACGAAGTCGGGCAGCGCGTCCATGTAGGACTCGGAATAGCGGTTACCGTGGAAGAACTGCTGCCACTGCCGCACCATGCCCATGTACTTGTTGTTCAGGTTGATGATCTTGATCGGCAGCCGGTACTGCTTGCAGGTGGAGAGTTCCTGCAGGCACATCTGGATCGAGGACTCGCCGGTCACGCAGGCGACCGTGGCGCCGGGGTTCGCCATCTGCACGCCCATCGCCGCGGGCAGGCCGAAGCCCATGGTGCCCAGGCCGCCGGAATTGATCCAGCGGCGCGGCTGCTCGAACTTGTAGAACTGCGCCGCCCACATCTGGTGCTGGCCGACGTCCGAGGTGATGAACGCGTCCCCGCCGGTCACCTCGTAGAGCTTCTCCAGCACGAACTGCGGCTTGATGATCTTCGATTTGCGGTCGTATTTCAGGCAGTCCTTGCCGCGCCAATCGTCGATCTGCTTCCACCAGGCCTTGATATCCTGGGGCTTCGACTCCTGCAGGAGCCTCAGAAACTCGTCCAGCACGTCGGGAATGTTGCCGACGATGGGCACATCGACCTTCACGCGCTTGGAGATCGACGACGGATCGATGTCGATGTGGATGATCTTGCGCGGGTTCTGCGCGAAATGGGCCGGGTTGCCGATCACCCGATCGTCGAACCGCGCGCCGATCGCGAGCAGCACGTCGCAGTGCTGCATCGCCATGTTGGCCTCGTAGGTGCCATGCATGCCGAGCATGCCGAGGAACTGCCCGTCGGTGGCCGGGTAGCCGCCCAGGCCCATCAGCGTGTTGGTGATCGGGAAGCCGGTGCGCTTGACCAGGTCCTTCAGCTGCGCCGACGAGTTCGACAGCACCACGCCGCCGCCGGTGTAGACCATCGGGCGCTGCGCTTCCAGCAGCAGCTGCACCGCCTTCTTGATCTGCCCGGCGTGGCCCTTCTTCGCCGGGTTGTACGAGCGCATGCTGACCGTTTCCGGGTAATGGAACTCGCACTTGTTCACCGTGACATCCTTCGGGATGTCCACCAGCACCGGTCCCGGGCGCCCGGTGGTGGCGATGTGGAAGGCCTTCTTCATCGTCATCGCGAGGTCCTTCACGTCGCGCACCAGGAAGTTGTGCTTCACGCAGGGACGCGTGATGCCGACCGTGTCGCACTCCTGGAACGCGTCCTCGCCGATCGCGTGCGTCGGCACCTGGCCGCTGATGATCACCATCGGGATCGAATCCATGTACGCGGTGGCGATGCCGGTGACCGCGTTGGTCAGGCCCGGGCCCGAGGTCACCAGGCACACGCCCACTTTGTGCGAGGAGCGCGAATAACCGTCGGCCGCGTGCGCGGCGCCCTGCTCGTGGCGCACCAGCACGTGGCGCACCTTGTCCTGCTTGAACAGCTCGTCGTAGATCCACAGCACCGCGCCGCCCGGGTAGCCGAACAGCAACTCGACGCCCTCTTCCTGCAGGCAGCGCACCACGATCTCGGCGCCGCTGAGCTCCAAACCCTTGATTCGATCCATGACCGCAAAGCCCGGGGAAAACGTTGAAGATTAAAGACTTGTGGCAATCGGGTCAAGCAATCGGCGATGGCCGCGCGGGCGCGTTTTGGTAACATCGCGGGCGCGGTAGACCGCGCCGTCGGGCAAGGGAGAACCACTGGCATCGCGCAGCGAGCTTTCGGCGTTTCTCGAGAGCGCCGAGCGGCGCGCCTTCAAGCAGGCCGTCTATGCCGTGCGCGACGAGCAGGCGGCGCTGGACATCGTGCAGGACGCGATGTTGCGGCTGGCGGAAAAATACGGCGACCGGCCGGGCGCCGAGCTGCCGATGCTGTTCCAACGCATCCTGCAGAACGCGATCCGCGACTGGTTCCGGCGCCAGAAGGTGCGCTCGACCTGGGTCACGCTGTTCTCTTCGCTGCTGCCGGCCAGCGGCGAGGAGGACGACCGCGACCCGCTGGAAACTTTGGCCGAGGCCGGTGGGTCGAACAGCGAAGAGTTGCCGCCGGACCGGCTGGAACGCTCGCAACTCGTTGAAATACTTGAGCAAGAGATCGCGAGGCTGCCGGTCCGTCAACGCGAAGCTTTCCTCATGCGTTACTGGGAGGAGTTGGACGTCGCCGAAACCGCCCATGCCATGGGCTGCTCCGAGGGCAGCGTGAAAACGCATTGCTCCCGGGCGGCGCATGCATTGGCCGCCGCGCTTAGGGCGCGCGGCGTGACGCTCTAGAATTCGGACGGGGTCCCCGCACCGCTTATGAACGAACCACAATTCGGCAATCGGATCCGGCAGTTGCTCAACCAGGGCGCGCCGTTGGACGCGTCCGTTTCCGCCCGGCTGCGCGCCGGGCGCGCGCGGGCATTGGCGCGCCAGAAGCCCGAGGCCGCACAGGGGGTCGTCTGGCTGGGCGGCGTCCTGGGAGGCCTCCGCGGGGTCTCGTTGCGGCTGGTCCTGCCGCTCGTCGCGCTGGCCTTCGGCCTGGCCGCCACCTACAGCTGGCAGCAGAACCAGCGCGCCGCCGAAATCGAAGAACTCGACGCCCTGCTGCTGGCCAGCGAACTGCCGATCGACGCCTACCTCGACCAGGGTTTCGAAGCGTGGCTGAAGCGGCGCGCCGCGCGCTAGCAGGGCTTGCCGCCGGCGCGTTGCTCATCGCGCTGGCGTCGGGCGCCAGCGCGGCGCCTGAGAAGGATCGCCGCTGGGCCGCGCTCTCCGCCGAACAGCAGCAAATCCTCACGCCCCTGAAAGACCAATGGGACCGGCTCGAGCCCAGCCAGCGCAGCACCTGGATCGGCGTGACCAAGCGCTATCCCAAGATGACGCCGAAAGCTCAGCAGCGCGTGCAGGAGCGCATGCAACGCTGGGCCAAGCTCACCCCGCAGCAGCGCAAGCAGGCGCGCGAGAACTACCGCAGGATCAGCAAGGTGCCGCCCGAAAAACGCGGCGACCTCAAGCAGCAGTGGTCCGAGTACCAGTCGCTACCGCCGCAGGAACGCCAGAGCAGCCCCCCGCCGAAGAAAAAGCCGGCGCCGGCGAAGTGACGCCCGGCATCGCGCGCCGACTGGCGAGCATGCTGTACGAGGCGATCCAGCTGTTCGCCGTCGCCTTCTTTGCCGGCTTCGCTTTCCAGTTCGCGTCGGGCGGCGCGCCGCTCGAGGGCTGGCTGCGCCTGGCGCATCAGTGGTTGCTGCTGGCGGTGTTCGCGGCCTACTTCCTGTGGTGCTGGCTGCGCGGCGGCCAGACGCTCGCCATGAAGGCCTGGCGCATCCGGCTGGTGGAGGTCTCGCCGCGCAAGGCGCTGCTGCGCTTCTGCCTGGCCCTGGTGCTGGTGCCCAGCGGCATCTCGCTGGCGTGGGCCCCGTTCGACCGCGATCGCCAGTTCCTGCACGACCGCCTGGCCGGCACGCGGCTGGTGCTCGCGGGCTAGCGCCGCTCCACCGCCCACATCATCAGCACTGCCGCCAGCAGGAACGCGGCGCTGGGCAGCGCGGCGGCGGCGAACGGCGGCCAGTTCTGCAGCAGACCGATGTGCGAGAACAGGCTGTTCAGCATGTAGAAGAAGATGCCGAGCATGATGCCGGAGAACACTTTCAGCCCGACCATGCCGGCACGCGCGTGCAGGTAGGCGAAGGGCAGCGCGAGCGCCATCATCACCAGCGCGGCGAGCGGAAAGAACAGCTTCTTCCACAACGCGATCTCGTAGCGCTCGGTCTGCTGGCGGTTGGCGCCGAGGTGCTGCACGTAACGGTACAGGTCCCACGCCGACATGCGCTCGGGCACCACGATCAGCACGTTGAGCAGGTCCGGATTGACCGCCGAGCGCCAGTCCCACGCCGGCCGCCTCGTGGTGCGCGGACCCTCGGCCGCAAAGCGCGTCTGCACCACCTCGCTCAGCCGCCAGACGCCTTGGTCGCGGTAGTCGCCGCGCGCCGCGGAGGTGATGCTCTGCAGGCGGTAGGCGGAGTCGAACTCGTAGATGCGGATCCCCTGCAGGTGGCGCGCGTCGCGCGCTTCCCGCACGTTGATGAACGAGCGCTCGTCCTTGAACCACAGGCCCGAGCGCAGGTCCTGCCCGATCACCGAGATCATGGCGCGCAGCCGCACCTGCTGCGCGGTCGCCTCGGCCGCGGGAGCGATCCATTCGCCGACCACGAAGGTGGCGACGGCGAACACGATTCCGGTCCTGAACAGCATCCAGCTCGCCTGACCCGGCGACATGCCGGCGCCGCGCATCACGGTGAATTCCGAGTTGCTCGCCAGGTGCGCCAGCACGTATAGCGTGCCGATCAGCACCGCCAGCGGCATCAGCTCGTAGGCGCGCGCCGGCGCCGACAGCAGTACGAAGGCGAATACCTGGCGCAGGTGGTATTCGCCCTTGCCCAGGTCGCGCAGTTCGGCGATCAGGTCGAAGAACAGGAACAGGCCGAGGAAGCCCAGCAGCACGAAACCCACCGCGGCGAAGATCTCGCGCGCCATGTAGCGGTCCAGCGTGCGGCTGGCGCTGGCCATCGGCTCAGGCCCGCGGCCGCAGCCGCAGCCGCGGCCCGCCCAGCGTCATGCGCTGCGCGAACAGCACCAGCAGGATCAGCAGCATCACGGCGTGCACCGGCCACCAGCCAAACAGGAAGTCGAGCTGGCCCTGCGTGACCCGCGCCTGCGTCACCGTGAGCAGGTTCAGGTACACCATGTAGGTTAGCAGCGCGAACACCAGGTTCACCGAGCGGCCGGCGCGCGGGTTGACGAAGGCAAGCGGGATGGCGAGCAGCGCCAGGATCAACGCCGACAGCGGCACGCCGATGCGCCACAGCAACTCGCCGCGGTTGACGTTGGTCGGATTCTGCAGCAGCGCCAGCGTGGACATGCTCTTTTCCGTCGGCACCGGCTCCTCGCCCGCCGGCGTCTCGACGCGCGCCGCGTAGCGCTCGAACTCCATCACGCGGTAGTCGGCTTCGCCCGGCACGCCTTCGTAGCGGCGTCCCTGCAGCAGCACGATGAAGCGATCGCCGTTGGGCGCCACCTCCACCAGGCCCTTCTGGCTGAACATCACGCCGCTGTGGCCGTGCTGCAGCGAGCTGACGAACACGTTCTGCACCACGCTGCGGTCGCCGGAAACCGATTCGACGAAGAACACGCGGTCCCTGGCCGAGGTCTCGCCGAACACCCCGGGGCTGACGCGCGACACGTCGTCGCGCGCGTCGACCTTGCTGCGGTACTGCTCGCCCATCTGCACCGCCCAGGGCGCGATGACCAGCGACAGCACGGCGATCAGCAGCACCAGCGGTGCCGCGAACGCCAGCACCGGGCGTATCCAGGCGGCCAGCGACAAGCCGGAATTGAACCAGATCACCATTTCCGAATCGCGGTAGCTGCGCGTCACCGTCAGCATCACGGTGACGAACAGGGTCAGCGACAGCAGCACCGGCAGCACGTTGAGCGCAAAAAATCCGAGGAACGCGACCACCGCGTCGGAGGGAATCTTGCCGCCGGCCGCCTGGCCGAGCAGCCGCACCAGGCGCGTGGTGAGCGCGATCAGGAACAGCGTCAGGAACACCGCAGTCGCCAGTTGCGCGAACTCACGCAGCAGCGCCCGGTGGAAGATCATGCGATACTAAAAAAGGCAACCATCACAGGAGATTGCAGTGGAATTTAGCATACGCGCGGCGGCGCCTGAGAAAGCGAAGGGCGGCTGCCTGGTGCTCGGGGTCCACCAGGGCGCCGGCGCGGGTACGCCGCAGCTCACGCGCGCCGCGCAGGCGGCCGACCGCGCCGCCCGCGGGCGCCTGCGCGCGGTGCTGGCGCACGGCGACCTGAGCGCCAAGGCCGGCGCCACGCTGCTGCTGCACAAGGTCGCGGGCCTCGCCGCCGAGCGCGTGCTGCTGCTCGGCCTGGGCGAGCAGAAGGAGTTCGGCGAGACGGCATATCGCGACGCGGTGCGCGGCGCGGCGGCGGCCCTGAAAGGCCTCGGCGCGAAGGACGCGGTGCTGTACCTGACGGAGCTGAAGGTCGCCGGCCGCGACGCCGCGTGGAACCTGCGGCAGGCGGTGCTCGGCGTGCACGAGGCCTTTTACCGCTTCGAGCAGCTCAAGACGCAGAAGAAGGCGCCCGCGCCGGCGCTGGCCGAGGTCACGCTGGCGGTGCAAAGCGGGCCGGTGACGCTGCAGGCGCAGGCCGCGCTGCGCGAAGCCGCGGCCACCGCCGACGGCGTGGACCTGGCGCGCACCCTGGGCAACCTGCCGCCCAACATCTGCACGCCCGCCTACCTCGCCGAGGAGGCGCACAAGCTCGCGCGCCAGTTCAAGCTGGGCATCCAGGTGCTCGAGCGGCGCGACATGGAAAAGCTGGGCATGGGGGCGCTGCTCGCCGTGTCGCGCGGTTCGCAGCAGCCGCCCAAGCTGATCGTGCTGCGTTACGCCGGCGGCGCGAAGAAGGCGAAACCCGTGGTGCTGGTGGGCAAGGGCATCACTTTCGACACCGGCGGCATCTCGCTCAAGCCCGCCGGCGAGATGGACGAGATGAAGTTCGACATGTCCGGCGCCGGCAGCGTGCTCGGCGCGCTGCGCGCGCTCGCCGGCATGAAGGCACCGGTCAACGTGGTCGGCGTCGTGCCGACCTGCGAGAACATGCCGGGCGGCGCGGCCACGCGGCCGGGCGACATCGTGAAGACCCTCTCCGGCCAGACGGTGGAAATCCTCAACACCGACGCCGAGGGCCGGCTGATCCTGTGCGACGCCCTGACCTACGCGGAGCGCTTCCAGCCCGAGGTGGTGGTGGACATCGCCACCCTCACCGGCGCCTGCGTGATCGCGCTCGGGCATGTGGCCACCGGCCTGTTCGCCAACGACGACAAGCTCGCCGGCGAGCTGCGCGCGGCGGGCGACGACGCCTGGGACCGCGTCTGGCCGATGCCGCTGTGGGAAGACTACCAGGAGCAGTTGCGCTCCAATTTCGCCGACATGGCCAACATCGGCGGGCGCCCCGCCGGCAGCGTCACCGCGGCGTGCTACCTGTCGCGCTTCGCCCGCAAGTTGCGCTGGGCGCACCTCGACGTCGCCGGCACCGCCTGGAAGAGCGGCCGCGACAAGGGCTCGACCGGTCGGCCGGTGCCGCTGCTGGTGAGGTTCGTGCTGCGCCGCGCCAGGCGATGACCAGCATCGACTTCTACTTCAACGCCGCCGACAAGCTGCAGGTGGCCTGCCGCCTCGCCGGCAAGGCGATGGCGCAGCGCAAGCGCCTGCTGATCTACGCGCCGCACGGCGACACCGCGCAACGCATCGACCGCATGCTGTGGACCTGGCAGGCCACCGGCTTCGTGCCGCACTGCGCCGCGCACGACGCCCTGGCCGGCGAGACGCCGGTGCTGATCGCGGCGGAACTGCAAACTGGCGCCGCCTGCGAAGTCCTGCTCAACCTGTCGGGCGAACCACCGCCGGCCTTCGAGAGCTACGACCGTCTGCTCGAGCTGGTGGCGCAGGACGACGCGGACCGCCTGGCGGGCCGCGCGCGCTACAAGTTCTACCGCGAGCGCGGCTACCGCATCGCGGACCATGACCTCGGCGGGGCGGCGCCGTGAGCGAAGGCGACGCCAACCCGCTGGTGCAGCGCGTGGACGCGCTGCTCAAGCGCCGCCAGGATGCCGCAGGTGGCGAGGACGGCGTGCCGGTGCTTACCGAGATCGTCGAGCCCGGCGCGGCGGAGGCGCTCGCCTTCGAGCTGGAGCGCGCGGTGCTGCAGCGCCTGGAGAGCGAACTGCCGCAGGTGCTCGCGGCGGCCCTGCGCGCCGCCGTCGCGGCGGCCGTGAAGCGCGAGCTCGAGGCGCGCAAGCTCGACGCCGACTCGCTCGCCGGCAAGCGCCCCGCCGCCACGGGCGGCTGACACCATGCCGCTGGACAAGAGCTTCGAGCCGCGCGCGGTCGAGCGCCGCTGGTATGAGAAATGGGAGGCGAGCGGATGGTTCGCCCATCGCGGCGACGCGCAGCCCGCCTACTGCATCCAGCTGCCGCCGCCGAACGTCACCGGCACGCTGCACATGGGCCACGCCTTCCAGCAGACCCTGATGGACGCGCTGGTGCGCTACCACCGCATGCGCGCCTACAACACCAACTGGGTGGTGGGCACCGATCACGCCGGCATCGCCACGCAGATCGTGGTCGAACGCCAGCTGCAGGAACAGGGCCGATCGCGCCACGATCTGGGTCGCGGGAAATTCATCGAGCGGGTGTGGCAATGGAAGCAGCAGTCCGGCGCCTCCATCATGGGCCAGATGCGCCGCCTGGGCGCCTCGGGCAACTGGGCCTACGCCGACACGGAGGGGCAGAAGGCCGGCTACTTCACCATGGACGCGAAGATGTCGCGCGCGGTGGTCGAAGTGTTCGTGCGCCTCTACGAGGAGGGCCTCATCTACCGCGGCAAGCGGCTGGTGAACTGGGATCCGGTGCTCGGCACCGCGGTGTCCGACCTGGAAGTGGACAGCGAAGAGGAAGACGGCAGGATCTGGGAGATCCGCTACCCCGGGGAGGGCTTCAGCCTGACGGTGTCGACCACGCGCCCCGAGACCATGCTCGGCGACGTGGCGGTGGCGGTGCATCCGAAAGACCTGCGCTATGCGCAGTACGTGGGCC
>JBGPPD010000036.1:0-17553 GCA_041488375.1 Gammaproteobacteria bacterium
CGAATGGCAGCAGTAGAACAGGCCGTTCAGGTTGATCTTCACCACGTCGTCCCAGCCTTCGAGCGACATGGTGTTGAGGTTGCGCTTGGCGCCGCCGATGTTGGTGCCGGCGCTGGTGACCAGGATGTCGATGCGGCCGAGGCGCTTCTGGATGCCGGCCGCGGTTCGCACCACGGCGTTCTGGTCGGAGACGTCGAGCAGCAGCGCCTCGGCGCTGCCGGTCGCCTTGAGTTGTGCAAGCCCCGAGTCATTGGTGCGTTGCGTGCGCCCGGAGATGACGACGTGCGCCCCGGCCTTGGCCAGCTCGAGCGCTCCCGCCAGGCCGATGCCCGAGCCCCCGCCGGTGATCCAGGCGACTTTCCCCTTCAGCTCAGCGCTTGGCATATTGCTTGGCGCCAAACAGGTTTTCCTTCTGCTCCGGCGTCATCTGCGGGCGGCGCCGGTCGGCGAGCACCTGCAGCGCGCGCTGCACCGCGGGCCGCGCGGCAATGCCGTCGCGCCAGCGCTGCACATTGGGGTATTCCGCGATCGCCACGCCGTGGCGCTCGGGAAAGCGCATCCAGGGCATCGCCGCCATGTCGGCGATGGTGTACTCGTCGCAGGCGAGGAACTTGGATTCCTTCAGGCGCCGCTCGACCACGCCGTACAGGCGGTTGGCCTCGTTCTTGTAGCGGTTCATGGCGTACTCGATCTTCTCCGGCGCGTAGCCGAGGAAGTGGTGCGCCTGGCCGAGCATCGGGCCGATGTGGCCCATCTGGAACATCACCCACTGCATCACCTGCCAGCGCTTGCGCAGGTCCGCGGGCAGGAACTTGCCGGTCTTCGAGGCGAGGTAGAACAGCATCGCGCCGGATTCGGCCAGCGCCATCGGCTTGCCGCCCAGGCCGTCCGTGTCCACCATCGCCGGCATCTTGTTGTTGGGCGAGATCTTGAGGAACTCGGGCTTGAACTGGTCGCCCGCGCCGATGTCGATCGGGATCACCCGGTAGGGCAGCCCGGTCTCCTCCAGCATGATGTGGATCTTGTGCCCGTTGGGCGTGGGCCAGGTATACAGGTCGATCATGCGAGCCTCACCAGTTGTTTGCCGAAGTTGTCGCCCTTGAGCAGTCCGATCAGGCCCTTGGGCGCGTTCGCGATGCCCTCGACGACGGATTCGCGATACTTGAGCTTGCCGCCGACCACCAGCGCGAGCAAGTCCCGGTTCGCTTCCGGGTAGCGCTCGGCCCAGTCGAACACGATCATGCCCTGTACTTTCAGGCGGTTGACCAGGATCGCGCGGAAATTCTTCAGGCCGTAGGGCTCCTTGGCGTTGTAGTCCGAGATCATCCCGCAAATCGTGATGCGGCCGCGCAGATTCATCAGCCGCAGCGCCGTGTCGAGGATCTCGCCGCCCACGTTCTCGAACAGGGCGTCCACGCCCTTCGGGCAGGCGGCCTTGAGGTTGTCGAACAGGTTGCCCGCCTTGTAGTCGACGCAGGCGTCGAACCCCAGCTCCTTCACCACGTAGTCGCACTTCGCATTGCCGCCGGCGATGCCGACCGCGCGGCAGCCCCAGGCCTTGGCGAGCTGGCCCACCACGCTGCCTACCGCACCCGACGCGGCAGAGACGAGAACCGTTTCTCCCGGCTTGGGCTGGCAGATGTCCTTCATGCCGAAGTACGCGGTGCGCCCCGGCATGCCGAGGCAGCCGAGGAAGTAGGACAGCGGCACCTTCGAGGCGTCAACCTTGGTCAGCATCTCGCCCTTGCCGCACCAGTAGAGCTGCCAACCCGATGGCGCGGTGACCTTGTCGCCGGGCTTGAACTTCGGGTGCTTCGAGTCGACGACCTCGCCGGCCGTCTCGCCGCTCATCACCTCGCCGATTTCCACGCCCTTCACGTAGCTCTTCTGCTGGCTCATGCGGCCGCGCATGTAGGGGTCGAGCGAGAGCCACAGGTTCTTCACCAGCACCTCGCCCTCGGCGGGCTTGGGGACCGGTGCGGTTTCGAGGCGGAAATTGGCTTCGGTGACCCAGCCTTCGGGATAGCTGGCGAGGACGATGCGCTGGTTCATGCGGCGATTCCCGGGAAAAAGGAATCCGATGTTAGCGCAGCTATTGCCAGGTGGTGTCTCGGTTTGAATTTCCACCTTCGACCCAAAGCAAATCCTGCCTGGCGCGCCAATTCCTTCAAGGGATTAGCGCAGCCGCACACGACCTCCTGTCACTCGGTAGGGACCTCGCTCCGGTACGCCGCATACAACAGATCGAGGGTACGCATCGCCTCGGCGAGCAAGCCGTCGTCGCTCTGCGCCTTCTCCTTGGCGCCTTTCAGCATGGTTTCCAAGCCCTTGGCGTCCGGCACCGGGATGCCGCCGGCGTCAAGAAAATGCACTGCCGCGCCGATTGCCGCAAGCGCAGGATCCTGATCCAGGTCAAAGCTCGCCAAGAGAACCTCGAATGTGACGCGGTTTTTGACGTGAGTGAATTCCGCGCCATCGAAATCGAACCCAACGGCTCTTTTGGGGCGCTCGCTCGGGCGCGCGATCCAGACAAATCTTGCGTCTCGATCAATGAACCGCTTGATGAGCCAGGCGCTAGCAAGGCGATCGACCCACGGCGCCTTGCGGGTGGCCCATAGGCGCTTCTGGTAGCGGACACTGTTGAACTGCCGCAGGTTTCTCTTGGAGAAGCGCGGCTCTCCGCCGGAGTACGTTTCCTGATATCTGCGCTTCAGGTCAGAAAGCGCGGCTGTCGCCTGGAGCTTGGCCTCGCCGGCGAAGAAATCTATCTGCGAGAGTTTTTCCACTGCGCGCTCCAGTCGACGGATTGCTGTCTGCGCGCGGCGGGATCCGAGGCGCTCGAGCGAGATCTTGGTGGCGGTCATCTTTTCCACCAGTGTGCCGTGCTCCGCGCCGCGGTCGAAAAGCCTTTGGAGGTGCGCAAGCTGCGCGGTGCTCCGCGGCTTCAACTCGAGCGTCATGGCAAAGCCGCCGTAGGACTTGATCTCGGACTCCACTTTCGCGAGCACTGCGCTGCCCGCTTCACCTGCTGGGCGCAGGTAGACGCCATCGCGCAGGACGCCGCACCCGGTTTGCTTCAGCGCGCGCCACACCCGCATGCGCAAGGTCGAGTTTCGCGTTGGCAGGCTGAGCACGAGGACATCGAACGACACCATATTCTTGTCACATCTATCACAAAGACGTGAAGAAAGATACGCCTGTTGTGTTGACAGTCGGCGGGCGCGGTCTGTAGCGTACGGCTCCATGTAGGGGGTGGTGACCGCCACGGCGCGGGCCCTCCCTAGCCGGGTCAGATGCAGTCACCCGGTCCGAAAGGACGCGTTGTCTCAAGCACTGCTCCATTTCCCTGCGGGGAAGGAGTGTGTATGAGCAATGCAATCAAGCTTCGGGTATTGGGTCTCGCCGTCCTCACGGCGGCGGTAAGCGGATGCAATAGCGAGGCCGCGCCGGAATCCATCAACGCAGATCACGCCGCCGTCAAGATCCGGCATCAGGCGGACGAGGCGCGCGGCCGCATCTGGGTCCTCACGCGTTCCGGCGTCGTCATCTTCGACGCCACCTCATCGCGCCCCATCCGGCGCGTGCCGCTGCCGGGATGGGTGTGGGCCGGCGAGCCTTACGGGTGCCTGCCCGACCTCGCGCTCGGACCGAAGGGCGAGGCGGTGGTCTCGAGCGACGTCGTGCCGACGCTCTGGCGCATCGACCCCGAGACGCTCGAGGTCAGCGAGCACGCCCTCGCGCTCGATTCGGATACGGACAAGGACATCGGCTTTTCCGAACTCGAGTATTCTCGCGGGCAGAACGCCTATTTCGGCGTGAGCACCTTAGACGGTTCCGTCTGGCGCATCGATCCGCTGCTCGGGCGCGCACAGAAGGTGGCGCAGGCCGCGCCGCCGGCACGTGCCTGCCGCTCCCGTGCGACGCGGGACCGCGGGCTGCCGCCAAAATGCGCAGTTCGATAGACCCCGGCGGGTGATAACCGGCCCGCATGCCTCGTCACGAATCTCGATGAGGCTTGCGGGCTTTCTTCTCGCTCTCGCGCCAGTGTGGGCGAACGAAGTAATTCAGTATGGTCCGCGAATGACCGCTTCTGGCCGGAAGCGAACACTGGCGAGACGCCATATCAGTCGAATAGCCTGACTTCTATGTCTCGACGGGACCGCGATAGATACAGGACTGGCCGCGCGAGTCGCGGCGCACTGTCACCCGCGCGAGGGCCGGAATCTTGCCCTCCAGCCGCTCCCAGACCCAGACACTCAGTCGTTCAAGGCTGGGCTGCTCAAGGCCTTCGATTTCGTTAAGTACGTGGTGATCGAGCACGTCGCGCAGTGCGCCGCAGGCCGTCTCGAGTTGCGTGAACTCGACGACAAACCCAGTTGCCGGGTCGGGCGTGCCGCGAACGGCGACTTCGACCTGGAACGAATGCCCATGCATGCGCCGGTTCGGGTGACCTTCAGGAAACCCATCGAAGCGATGCGCGGCGTCGAAAGCAAAGGAATGGGCAAGTTCGACGACCGGCGAACTCATGGAATCCCAAGCAGCTTGTGGACCTGCAGGCTCAGGCGCCAGCGCGGATGCGCCTTGCAGTATTCGAGCGCGAGCCGCGTATTTGCCTCACGCGTCGGACCATCCATCGGCTGAAGGGAAAAATGGCGGAAGTCGAGCCCCTCGAAGCGCTCCGGCGCGGCGCTTTCCTGCGGGTACACCAGCTTTAGCTCGTCGCCGCGTATCGCCACGAGCGGGGCGTGCGCTTTCGGGCTGACACAGGTCCAGTCGATTCCGTCTGGCACCGGCAATGTGCCATTGGTTTCGATCGCGATGCGAAAGCCACGCGCATGCAGGGCATCGACCAGACTCCCGTCCAGTTGCAGCAGTGGCTCGCCCCCGGTGCACACGACGAGCCGGTGCGCCTCCGAAGCCTCGGGCCACGCCGCCTCGACCGCACGAGCAAGCTCGTCGGCCGTCGCGAAGCGCCCGCCATCCGGGCCATCGGTACCAGCGAAATCGGTGTCGCAAAAGCGGCACACGGCGTTTGGACGGTCTTTCTCTCGACCCGACCACAGGTTGCAGCCGGCGAAGCGGCAGAACACCGCCGGCATACCGGTGTTCGCCCCTTCGCCCTGCAGGGTGTAGAAGATTTCCTTGGCAGAGTAAGTCACGGCCCCCGACCTTCGATTAAAGGGCGCGTAAGACTACCGCATCTGGCCCGCTTTGCCCCACAGCGGCCATTCAGACTGAGGCGCTTCCTACTGCCAGGAAGGCCTGCGCTTTTCGAGGAATGAACGGATGCCTTCGCGCGCCTCGCCGCCCGCGCGCGCCTCGGCGAGCACGGTGGCGATCTCGAGGGCCAGCTGCGGGGTGATCGCAGCGCCCTGCACCCGGAGGAGCAGCTTCTTCGAGCGCGCGAGCGCCTGCGGTCCCGCCAGTGCCAGCCGCTCGCAGATTTCCCCGACCGCGGCATCGAGCTCCGTGGCCTGCACGCACTCGTGCACGAAGCCGATGCGATGCGCTTCCCTCGCCGAAAGCCGCTCGCCCGTGAGCATGTAGCGCCGCGCCTGGCTCGCGCCCATGGCTCGCACCAAGTAGGGACTGATCATCGCCGGCACCAGGCCGATCCTCGTCTCGGGCAGCGCGAACTCCGCTTCCTCGGCGGCGACCACCAGGTCGCTCGCCGCCACCAGCCCCATGCCGCCCGCGTATGCCGGCCCGTGCACCCGCGCGACCACCGGTTTCGGATAACTGTGCAGGCGGTAAAGCAGCTTGGCGAACCGCGAAGCCTCCCGCCTCGAGCGCGCCTTGGTCATCTTCGCGGCCTTTTCCATGCGCGCAAGGTCGCCCCCCGCGCAAAACGCCGGCCCGCGCCCCGCGAGCACCAGCACGCGCGTCGCGGAATCCTTTTCCAGCACCTCGAGCGCGGTCTCCAGCGCCGTGAGCAGCTCGTCGTTGAGCGCATTGCGCACTTCCGGGCGGGAGAGCCACAGCCAGGCCGCGGCACCCTTCTTCTGGATATCGAGGATCACGACAGCGCGAGGCGGCGCCGCGCGGCGGCGTACTCGTCGGCGAGCCGGCGCACCACCTCGCGCACCGGCATCACCTTGTCGATCTGGCCCACGCCCTGCCCGGCGCTCCAGATGTCGCGCCAGACTTTCTTCTCGGCGCCGCCGGCGGAGCCGAAGTTCATCTTGTTGGGGTCGGACTTGGGCAGGTTGAGCGGATCGAAGCCGGCCGAGATCACGCTGTGCTTGAGGTAGTTGCCGTGCACGCCGGAAAACAGGTCCGTGTACACGATGTCCGAGGCCGCGGCTTTCAGGATCTCTTCCTTGTAGCGCTCGGGCACGCTCGCTTCGGGCGTGGCGAGAAAGCGCGTGCCCATGTAGGCGAGGTCCGCGCCCGCGGCCAGAGCAGCGAGGATCGCGTCGCCCGACGCGATGGCGCCCGAGAGCACGATGGGCCCGTCGAAGAAACGCCGCACCTCGCCGATCAGCGCGAAAGGCGACAGCGTGCCGGCGTGGCCGCCGGCGCCCGCGCACACCAGGATCAGCCCGTCCACGCCCGCTTCCAGCGCCTTCTGCGCATGGCGCACGTTGATCACGTCGTGCAGCACGATGCCGCCGTAGGAGTGGACCGCGCCCACCACCTCGGTCGGCGCCCTGAGGCTGGTGATGGTGATCGGCACCTTGTGCCGGATGCACACCTCCAGGTCGTGCGCGAGGCGGTCGTTCGACTTGTGCACGATCTGGTTCACCGCGTAGGGCGCGGCGTCTGGAACTTGCGCGAGCGCGGTTTCGATCTCGCTGAGCCAGCCGTCGAGCGCTTCCTTGGGGCGGGCGTTCAGCGCCGGGAAGGAACCGACAATGCCGCCCTTGCACTGCTCGATGACCAGCTTCGGATTGCCGGCGATGAACATCGGCGCGGCGATCACCGGCAGCTTCAGGCGCTGCAGGATCGGGGGCAGCGACATCAGGCCAGGGGCTTGTTCTTCGCCGCGAGCTCGCGCAGCAGCTTGGGCGGGGCGAAGCGCGGGCCCACTTTCTTCGCCAGCTCGTCCGCGCGCTTGACGAACTTCTTCGTGCCGACGTGGTTCACGTACTGCAGCGCCCCGCCGGCCCAGGCCGGGAAGCCGATGCCGAAGATCGAGCCGACGTTGCCGTCGTGCACGTGCTCGAGCACGCCCTCTTCCAGGCAGCGCGCGGTCTCGATCGCCTGGCGGTAAAGGAGGCGCTCCTTCAGCTCCTCGAAGTCCCACTTGGCGTTCTTCTTGCCGAAGATCTTCGCCAGTTCCGGCCAGAGGAACTTCCGGCCTTCCTTCGGATACTCGTAAAAGCCGCCGCCTGCGGCCCGCCCCGGGCGCTTGAACTCCTTCACCATGCGCAGGATCACTTCCTGTCCCGGTTGCGGCGCGTAC
Source organism: Gammaproteobacteria bacterium (assembly GCA_041488375.1). Lineage (GTDB taxonomy): Bacteria > Pseudomonadota > Gammaproteobacteria > Burkholderiales > SG8-39 > JAABQT01. The sequence continues at coordinate 7,406 of JBGPPD010000036.1, forward strand.
TTCTTGCCGTCCGCCTCGAGGTCCGCCCTGGTCTGCTCCATCACGGCGACCGAGAGCGACATCGAGGTCTCGTCGATCACCGCCAGCGGCCCCACCGGCATGCCGGCCAGGCGCCCCGCGTTCTCGATCACCGCCGCGGGGATGCCCTCGGCGAGCATGCTGCAGCCCTCGGCGACGAAGGTGCCGAAGGTGCGGCTGGTGTAGAAGCCGCGCGCGTCGTTCACCACGATCGGGATCTTGCCGATCTGCAGCACGTAGTCGTAGGCGCGGGCCAGCGTCTCGGGGGAGGTTTTCTTGCCCTTGATGATCTCCACCAGCTGCATCTTGTCCACCGGCGAGAAGAAGTGCAGGCCGATGAAATTCTCCGGCTTGGCGGAAGCCTGCGCAAGGCCGGTGATCGGCAGCGTCGAGGTGTTGGAGGCGAAGAAGCCGCCCGGCGCGAGATGGGGTTCCGCTTCCTTCGTGGCCTGGCTCTTTACATCGCGCTTCTCGAACACCGCCTCGATGATCAGGTCGCAGCCCTCGAGGTCTTCGGCGCTGTCGGTGGGCTTGATGAAATCCGGAATCTGCGGCCGGTTGCGCTTGGCCGCCAGCGCTTCGCTGACCGCGCGGCCCTTCTGCGCCTGCGCCAGCGACACGTCCTTCAGCACGCAGGGCACGCCGCGGCTGGCGTTGGCCCAGGCGATGCCGCTGCCCATCATGCCCGCGCCGAGGATGCCGACTTTGGCGGCCTTCCACTTGGGCACGTCCTTGGGCCGCGAAGCACCGGAGCGGATCGCGGCGCGGTTGAAGAACAGCGTGATCAGGTTCTTCGCCACCCGGCCGACCGCGAGCTTCACCAGGTAGCGCGACTCGATGCGCAGCGCCGTATCGAAGTCCACGCTCGCGCCCTCCGCCGCGGCGGCCATGATCGCCTCGGGCGCGGGGTACAGGCCGCGCGTCTTCTCGATCAGCATCGCCGGCGCGATGGTCAGCAGCTGCGATACCTGCGGGCTCGCCGGCGTGCCGCCGGGCATGCGGTAGTTCTCCTCGTCCCAGGGCTGCTTCGGCGCGGGATTCTTCGCGATCCACTCGCGCGCCATGCGATAAAGGGCCTCGCGATTGCCGCCGAGGCCCTGCAGCAGGCCGAGCTTGCCGGCCTCCGCGGGGCGCATGGTCTTGCCTTCGACCAGGTACGGCAGCGCCGCCTGCAGGCCGAGCAGGCGCACGGTCTTGGTGACGCCGCTCGCCCCGGGCAGCAGGCCCAGCGTCGCTTCTGGCAGGCCGAGCTCGACCCGCTCGTCGTTCAGGCAGAGGCGGCAATGCGCGGCGAGCGCGAGCTCCCAGCCGCCGCCGAGCGCCGCGCCTTCCAGCACCGCGACCACCGGCTTGCCCAGTTTGTCGAGCGCGCGGAAATGGCGCTTGGTCTCCTCGATCTCCCCGAACAGGCGCGGAGCGTCGGCTTCGGTGATCTTCAGGAGGTCCTTCAACTCGGCGCCGGCGAAGAAGGTCTTCTTCGCCGAGCACAGGATCACGCCGGCGATGGAATCCTTTTCCTTCTGCAGCCGCCCGACCGCGGCGGCGAAGGCCTTGCGCCACTCCGCGGTCATGGTGTTGACGGGCGCGCCGGGCGCGTCGAAGGTCAGGGTGACGATGCCATCGCCGCCCTTTTCGTATTTCACCGGCATCAGAGGCGCTCGACGATGGTGGCGATGCCCATGCCGCCGCCGACGCACAGCGTGGCCAGGCCGTAGCGGAGCTTGCGACGCTCGAGCTCGTCGATCAGCGTGCCGAGGATCATCGCGCCGGTGGCGCCGAGCGGGTGGCCCATGGCGATCGAGCCGCCGTTCACGTTCACCTTCTCGGCCGGCACGCCCATCTCCTTCATGAACTTCATCGGCACCACGGCGAAGGCTTCGTTGATCTCGAAGAGGTCAATCTGGCCTATCTTCATCTTCGCCTTGGCCAGCGCCTTGCGCGCCGCGGGCATCGGCCCGGTGAGCATGATCGTCGGATCGGCGCCGGAAAGCGCCGCGGCGACGATGCGCGCTCGCGGCTTCAGGCCCAGCGCCTTGCCTTTCTTCTCGGTGCCGATCAGCACCGCGGCCGAGCCGTCCACGATGCCGGAGGAGTTGCCGGCGGTATGCACGTGGCGGATGCGCTCGACCTGCGGGTAGCGCCGGATGGCCACCGCGTCGTAGCCCAGCTCGCCGGGCTTGTCGAAGGAAGTCTTGAGCGCGGCGAGCGCCTCGAGCGTGGTATGCGCCTTGATGAACTCGTCGTGGTCGAGGATCACGTCGCCGACCGCGTCCTTCACCGGCGCCAGCGACTTCTTGAAGCGCCCGGCCTCGCGCGCGGCGGCGGCCTTCTTCTGCGAGCCGAGCGCAAAGGCGTCGATCTGCTCGCGCGAGAATTCCTCCAGCGTGGCGATCAGGTCGGCGCTGATGCCCTGCGGGATGAAGGCGGTGTCGAGGCTGGTCTGCGGGTCCATCGCCCAGGCGCCGCGGTCCGAGCCCATCGGCACGCGCGACATGGATTCCACGCCGCCCGCCACCACCAGGTCCTCCCAGCCCGAGCGCACCTTCTGCGCGGCGAGGTTCACCGCCTCGAGGCCCGAGGCGCAGAAGCGGTTCAGCTGCACGCCCGGCACCTTCCAGTCCCAGCCGGCGACCAGCGCCGCGGTCTTGGCGATGCAGGAGCCCTGTTCGCCCGAGGGCGTGACGCAGCCCATCACCACGTCCTCCACCTCGGCGGTGTCCAGGTCGTGGCGGCGCTGCAGTTCCTTCAGCACGCCGGCCAGCAGCGTCACCGGCTTCACCTCGTACAGGGAGCCGTCGCGCTTGCCCTTGCCGCGCGGAGTGCGGATCGCGTCGAAAATCATCGCTTCAGGCATGAATGCCTCCGAAGGAAAAAATCGGGGTCAGACCCCGATTAAACATTCTGCGCCCGCGCATCATGACCACGGGCGCCTTGGATTGCCCTTCCATGGTCTCGCCTTTTTGGCTCGATGAATCTCCGAGCCAAAAAGGCGAGATCGATTTGAAATGCGAAGCCCGCGCACGAGCGGCAGCAAATCCCGGAAATCGGGCTCTGACCCCGATTTTCACTCCTTGCCGCCGAGTCCCATGGAGCGGGAAATGACTTCCTTCATGATTTCGTTGGTGCCGCCGTAGATGCGCTGCACGCGCGCGTCCACGTAGGCCTGCGCGATCGGGAATTCCCACATGAAGCCGTAGCCGCCGTGCAGTTGCAGGCACTCGTCGAGCACCTTGCCTTCCATGTCCGAGGCCCAGTACTTGGCCATCGAGGCGGTGGCGGTGTCGAGCTTCTTCTCCAGCAGCAACTCCATGCAGCGGTCCACGAATACGCGCATCACCTGCACCTCGGTCGCGGCCTCGGCGAGCTTGAAGCGCGTGTTCTGGAAGCTCGAGACCGGCTTGCCGAAGGCCTTGCGGTCATTGACGTAGGCGATGGTCCAGCCGAGCGCGGCCTCGCATTTCGCCGCCGCGCCGATGGCGATCTGCATGCGCTCCCAGGGGAGCTCCTGCATGAGATAGATGAAGCCGTTGTTCTCCTGGCCGAGCAGGTTTTCCGCCGGCACCTCGACGTTGTCGAAGAACAGCTCGGCCGTGTCCTGGCCCTTCAGGCCCATCTTCTTCAGCCGCTTGCCCTTCGCGAACCCCTGCATCGAGGTGTCGACGACGACCAGGCTGGTGCCCTTGGCGCCCTTGGCCGGATCGGTCTTCGCCACCACGATCACCAGGTCGCTGTTCCAGCCGTTGGTGATGAAGGTCTTGGAGCCGTTGACGACGTACTTGTCGCCTTTCCTGATGGCGGTGGTCTTCACCGACTGCAGGTCGGAACCCGCGCCGGGCTCGCTCATCGCGATCGCACCGACCATCTCGCCGCTCGCCATCTTCGGCAGGTATTTTTTCTTCAGGACCTCGCTGCCGTAGTTGAGCAGGTAGGGCGCGACGATCTCGGAATGCAGGCCCCAGCCGAGCGTGGAGTTGTTGATCCTCGACTGCTCCTCGATCAGCACCATGCTGAACAGCTTGTCGGCGCCGGAACCGCCGTATTCCTCCGGCATGCTCATGCACAGGAAGCCGTTGTCGCCCGCCTTCCTCCACACCGCCTTGTCGGCGTAGCCCTGCTCCTGCCAGTGCGCGTCGTGCGGCTTGACCTCGGCCTCCATGAAGCGCCGCACGCTGTCGCGGAAGGCCTCGTGCTCGGGGGTGAAGAGGGTCCGGGGAATCATTGACGGATGATATTCCAATGGGGGACACTCACCAAGCAAATGCTTTCTTCGCCCTACGCTTCGGTGTTCCGCGACGGCCTGTTCCGCGGTCGCACGGCCCTGGTCACCGGCGCGGGCTCCGGCATCGGCCGCTGCACGGCGCACGAACTCGCGGCGCTCGGCGCGAACGTTGCCCTCCTCGGGCGCAAGGAGGAGAAGCTCCGGGCCGTCGCCGCGGAAATCGGCAAGGACGCGCGCACCTACGTCTGCGACATCCGCGAAGAGGAGGCGGTGGCGAGCACCGTAACCAAGGTGCTGGCCGACTTCGGCCGCCTCGACGCCCTGGTGAACAACGCGGGCGGCCAATTCGGCTCGCCGCTGGAAAAAATTTCGGCCAAGGGCTGGGACGCGGTGGTGCGCACCAACCTCACCGGCGGCTTCCTCGTGGCGCGCGAGTGCTACACGCAGTGGATGAAGGCCGCGGGCGCCGGCGCCATCGTCAACATCATCGCCGACATGTGGCACGGCATGCCCGGCATGGGCCACTCGGGCGCCGCGCGCGCCGGCATGCTCAACTTCACCGAGACCGCGGCGCTCGAGTGGGCGCCGGTCCGCGTCAACGCCGTCGCGCCCGGCTGGATCGCCTCGAGCGGCCTGGACCAGTACCCCGCCGAAATGGCCGAGCACATCCGCGCGCTGCCCCAGCGCGTGCCGCTCGGGCGCCTGGGCACCGAGTCCGAAGTATCGGCAGCGATCGTGTTCCTGCTATCGCCCGCCGCGGCGTTCATCTCGGGCTCCTGCCTGCGCGTGGACGGCGCCGTGCCCAGCGCCAAGCGCGTCGCCGACAAGATCGGCAGCGGCAAGGCCACCGCGGCCTTCGAGGGCTTCCCGCTGGCGAAGAAACCGAAAGTGCTCGGCTGATGCCTGCGATCCAATCGAGGCTCGACGTCGCGGGCGAGGCGTTCCAGCGCAACCGCGCGAGCATGCTGAAGCTCATCGAGCACCTGCGCGCGCTCGAAGCGCGCACGCGCGACGCCTCGGCGCAGGCGAAACCGCTGTTCGACAAGCGCGGCCAGCTGCTGCCGCGCGAGCGCATCGCGCGGCTGCTCGACGCCGGTGCGCCGTGGCTCGAGTTGTCCTCGATGGCCGGGTACTGCCTGGACAACCCCGACCCGGAGAAGACCGTCCCCGGCGGCGGCATGGTGAGCGGCATCGGCTACGTGTCGGGCGTGCGCTCGATGGTGGTGGCGAGCGATTCGGGCATCGACGCCGGCGCGATCCAGCACATGGGGCGCGAGAAACTGCTGCGCGCGCAGGGGCTGGCGCTGGAAAACAAGCTGCCGTTCGTGCACCTGGTCGAATCGGCGGGCGCCAACCTGCTCAAGTACCGCGTAGAAGGTTTCGTGCACGGCGGCGCGATCTTCTACAACCTGGCGAAGCTCTCGGCGGCCGGGCTGCCGGTGGTGACGGTGGTGCACGGCTCCTCCACCGCGGGCGGCGCCTACATGCCGGGGCTGTCCGACTACGTGATCATGGTGCGCGGCCGCGCCAAGGCCTTCCTCGCCGGGCCGCCGCTGCTGAAAGCCGCCACCGGCGAGATCGCCACCGACGAGGAACTCGGCGGCGCGGTGATGCACACGCAGGTCTCCGGCCTCGGCGAGTACCTCGCGGAGAACGACGCGGACGGCATTCGCTACGCGCGCGAAGTGCTCGCGCGCCTGGACTGGAAATCGTCCTTCGCGCCCGCCGGCAAGCCGCCGCGCTATCCCGCCGAAGAACTGCCCGGCGTGATCCCGGAGGACTACAGGAAGCCCGTGGACATGCGCGAGCTCCTGGCGCGCATCGCGGACGACTCCGACTTCCTCGATTTCAAGGCCGACTACGGGCCAGCGACGGTATGCGGCCACGCCGCGGTGCAGGGCTTTCGCGTCGGCATCGTCACCAACAACGGGCCGCTGGACCCGGCGGGCGCGAACAAGGCCACGCACTTCATCCAGTCCTGCTGCCAGGCCGGGCTGCCGATCCTGTACCTGCAGAACACCACCGGCTACATCGTCGGCAAGGCTTCCGAAGAAGCGGGCATGATCAAGCACGGCTCGAAGATGATCCAGGCGGTGTCCAACGCCAACGTGCCGCAGATCACGCTGATGTGCGGCGCGTCGTTCGGCGCGGGCAACTACGGCATGTGCGGGCGCGGCTACAGCCCGCGGTTCCTGTTTTCCTGGCCGAACGCGCAGACCGCGGTGATGGGCGCCGAGCAGGCCGCGCTCACCATGGCGATCGTCATGGAGGCCGGCATGAAGAGGAAAGGCCAGGACGTGGACCACCACCAGATCGACGCGCTGAAAGCGAAGATCGTGGAGAACTTCGAGCGCCAGCAAAGCGCGCTGGTCACCTCGGCACTGCTGCTCGACGACGGCATCATCGACCCGCGCGACACGCGCAACGTGCTGGGCTACGCGCTGTCGATCTGCAAGGACGCGGACCAGCGCAGCCTCAGAACCATCCAATTCGGAGTGGCCAGGCCATGAAAATCGGGGTCAGAGCCCGATTTCCGAGCGAGCGCGGGTTTCGCATTTCAATGCGATCTCGCCTTTTCTGGCTCGGAGATTCATGGAGCCAGAAAAGGCGAGACCATGGAAGGGCAAACCAAAGCACCCGTGGCCGCGATGCACGGGCGCAGGAATGTTTAATCGGGCTCTGACCCCGATTTTCAGGAGTCATCATGAAATTCACGCAGGAACACGAAGAGATCCGGCGCACGCTGAAGCGCGTCATCGACAACGAGATCAACCCGTACGTCGACGAGTGGGAGGCGGCGGAGCAGTTCCCGGCGCACGAGGTGTTCAAGAAGCTGGGCGACCTCGGCCTGCTCGGGCTCACCAAACCGGAGGCCTACGGCGGCGCGGCGCTCGATTACAGCTACTCGATGGTGATGGCGGAGTCGCTCGGCGACATCCGCTGCGGCGGCGTGCCGATGGCGATCGGCGTGCAGACCGACATGGCGACGCCGGCGCTGGCGCGCTTCGGCTCCGACGAGCTGCGCAAGCAGTTCCTCGCGCCCTCCATCGCCGGCGACTACGTCGCCTGCGTCGGCGTGTCCGAGCCCGGCGCGGGCTCGGATGTCGCCTCGATCAAGACCCACGCGAGAAAGGACGGCGGCGACTACGTCATCAACGGCGCCAAGATGTGGATCACCAACAGCCTGCAGGCGGACTGGATGTGCCTGCTCGCCAACACCTCGGAGGGCGCGCCGCACAAGAACAAGACCCTGATCTGCGTGCCGATGGACACCAAGGGCGTGGTCAAGGCGAAGAAAATCCGCAAGATCGGCATGATGTCCTCGGATACCGGCCTGATCCACTTCGACGACGTACGCGTGCCGCAGCGCTACCGCATCGGCGAGGAGGGCTTCGGCTTCACCTACCAGATGCAGCAGTTCCAGGAGGAGCGCCTGTGGGCGGCGGCGAGCACCGTGCAGGGGCTCACGCGCACCATCGGCGACACGATCGAGTACATCCGCGAGCGCAAGATATTCGGCCAGACGGTGCTCGACTTCCAGTACGTGCACTACCGCCTCGCGGAGTTGAAGACCGAGGTGGAGGCGCTGCGCGCCCTCACCTATCTCGCCTGCGAGAGGTACATTTCAGGCGAGGACGTCACCGAACTCGCCTCGATGGCCAAGCTCAAGGCCGGGCGCCTGCGCCGCGAGGTGTCCGACGCCTGCCTGCAGTACTGGGGCGGCATGGGCTACACCTGGGACAACCCGGTGTCGCGCGCCTACCGCGACGGGCGACTGGGCTCGATCGGCGGCGGCGCCGACGAGGTGATGCTCGGCATCATCTGCAAGTACATGGGCATCCTGCCCTCCAAGCACCTCAAGAAAGACTGAGTGTTCAATAGCCTGCTGATCGCCAACCGCGGCGAGATCGCCGTGCGCGTGGCGCGCACGGCGCGGCGCATGGGCCTGCGCACGGTGGCGGTGTACTCGGACGCCGACCGCGACGCGCCGCACGTGCGCGCGGCGGACCACGCCGTGGCCATCGGCGAGTCCTACCTCGATATCGCCGCGATCCTCAAGGCCGAAGCCGACGCGGTGCATCCCGGCTATGGCTTCCTCTCGGAGAATCCGCTGTTCGCCGAGCGCGTGCTGCAGTCCGGACGCGCCTGGGTCGGACCGCCGCCCGCGTCGATGCGCGCCCTGGGCGACAAGGCGAATGCGAAGAAACTCGCCGCGGCAGCCGGCGTGCCGGTCCTGCCGACGGTTGACGGCAAGCCGGAATTCCCGCTGCTGATCAAGGCGATCGCCGGCGGCGGCGGGCGCGGCATGCGCCTGGTGCGTTCGGCGAAGGAACTCGACGCCGCGCTCGCCTCCGCAAAGTCGGAGGCCGAGCACGCCTTCGGCGACGGCAGGGTCCTGCTGGAGAAGGCGCTCCTCGCCCCGCGCCACGTCGAAGTGCAGGTCTTCGCCGACGCGCAAGGCCATTGCATCCACCTCGGCGAGCGCGACTGCTCGGTGCAACGCCGCCACCAGAAGCTCGTCGAGGAATCGCCCTCGCCCGCCGTGGATGCAAAGCTGCGCGCGAAACTCGGCGCCGCCGCGGTCGCCGTGGCGCGCGCCGCGGGCTATGTCGGCGCCGGCACGGTCGAATTCCTGCTGGATGGGGACGGCGGCTTCTGGTTCATCGAAGTGAATGCGCGCCTGCAGGTGGAGCACCCGGTGACCGAACTTCTCACTGGCCTCGACCTCGTAGAGTGGCAACTGCGCGTCGCGGCCGGCGAGGCATTGCCCCTCGCGCAGGGAGAACTCCGTTTCGAGGGCCATGCCATCGAGGCGCGCCTGTGCGCCGAGGATCCGGAGCGCAATTTCCTGCCACAGGCGGGCCGGCTCCTGCTGTGGCAGCCGGCAGCCGAGGTGCGCGTGGACCACGCGCTCGAGAGCGGCTCGGAAATCGCGCCCCACTACGATTCGCTCATCGCCAAGCTGATCGCGCATGGCCGCACGCGCAACGAAGCGCGCGAGAAGCTCGCTGCCGCGCTCGACGCCACCGTTGCGCTCGGCGTGGCCACCAACAAGGCCTTCCTCGCCGCGGTGCTGCGCGACCCGGTGTTTGCCGGGCCGGGTGCCACCACTGCGTTCCTCGCCGAGCGCTTCGCCGCATGGAGAGCGCCGGCGGTGGACGAAGCATTCGCGCGCGGGCTGTACGCGGCGGCCTGCGCCAGGGCCGCGGGCTACGGGGAGTGGGGGGGATGGAGCAACATGGGGCGCGGGGAGTTGCCGGCTGCTGCCCACGCCCTCGACGGACCGACGCTGCACTTTGCGCGCGACGGCCAATCCTTCACCTGGCGCGACACCACCATGGATCCCCCCGCGCGCGCCGCCGCCGGCCTCGCCGACGGGCGCCTCGCCGCGCCGATGAACGCGCGCGTGGTCGCTGTGCATGCCAGGGCCGGCGACAGGGTCGAGGCCGGGGGCGCGCTGGTGGTGCTCGAGGCGATGAAGATGGAGCACACGCTCGCCGCGCCCGCCGCCTTGCGCGTGAAGGCGGTGCACGTCGGCAAGGGCGCGCAGGTGGCGCCGGGCAAGCTCCTCATGGAATTCGAGGCCGTATGAAAAGCAAGGCCGAATACCAGAAGCTGGTGTCCAGGATCATCTCCGAGCACGTGCCGTTCAACAAAGTGCTCGGCGTGGAGGTGGCCTCCGCCGACCCGGACAAGCCGCAGCTGCGCTTCGCCATGCGTCCCGAGTTGATCGGCAACGCGCGCCGCGGCATCCTGCACGGCGGCGTGATCTCGGCGGTGCTCGACGTCACCGCCGGCTTCGCCATCATGCTGGCCCTGCACAAGGACTCGCAGCCGGGCGAAAAGGCGGAATTTCCCAATATCGGCACCATCGACCTCAGGATCGACTACCTGCGCCCGGGCAGGGGCA
>JBGPPD010000037.1:0-17505 GCA_041488375.1 Gammaproteobacteria bacterium
CTCACGCCCGAGCTGCTGCCGGCGATCGTGAGCGTGACGCTGTCGCGCGGCGCGCGCGACATGGCGCGGCGCGGCGTGATCGTGCGGCGGCTGGACGCGATCGAGGACCTGGGCGGCATCGACGTGCTGTGCACCGACAAGACGGGCACGCTCACCGAAGGCGTGGTCACGCTGGACGCGGCGGTCGACCCGGCAGGCCGCCCGGACGCGCAGGTGAAGCGGCTGGCGTTCCTCAACGCGGCGCTGGAGACCGGCATCGAGAATCCCCTCGATGCCGCGATCGTCGCGGCGGGCGAGAAGGACGGCTTGAGCGCGGCCGGCGTGCGCAAGGTCGACGAGATTCCCTACGATTTCATCCGCAAGCGCCTGACCATCGTGCTGGAGGATGGCGACGCGGCCGGCCACCTGGTCGTCACCAAGGGAGCGTTCGCGACCGTGCTCGCCGTGTGCGCCGTCGAGCCGGCACTGCGAGAGCGCTGCGCGGCTTATTTCCGGGACGTGAGCGCGCAGGGCTACCGCGTGCTCGCCGTCGCGACGCGCCGCTGCGCGCCGCGCGAGCGCTACGCGCACGAAGACGAGGCCGGCATGCGCCTCGCCGGGTTCCTGCTGTTCCTCGACCCGCCCAAGGCCGGCGCCGCGCGCGCCGTCGCCGAACTCGCGGCGCTGGGCATCGGCATCAAGGTGATCACGGGCGACAACCGCTACGTCGCCGCGCACGTCGCGAGCGCCATCGGGCTGGATGTCGCGGCCATGCTCACCGGCGAGGAGATCGCGCGCCTGAAGGACGAATCGCTGTGGCACCTCGCCGGGCGCACCACGCTGTTCGTCGAGGTCGACCCGCAGCAAAAGGAGCGCATCGTGAACGCGCTGCAGCGCACCGGCCACTCCGTGGGTTACCTCGGCGACGGCATCAACGACGCGCCGGCGCTGCACGCGGCCGACGTCGGCATCTCGGTGCACGGCGCCGTGGACGTGGCGCGCGAAAGCGCGGACGTCGTGCTGCTGCGGCACGACCTGGACGCGCTGCGCCGCGGCGTGCAGGACGGCCGCGCCACCTTCGCCAATACCCTCAAGTACATCAGCATCACCACCAGCGCCAACTTCGGCAACATGATCAGCATGGCGCTGGCCACGCCCCTGCTGCCGTTCCTGCCGCTGGCGGCCAAGCAGATCCTGCTCAACAATTTCCTCTCCGACCTGCCCTCGATCGCCATCTCCACCGACCGCGTGGATGCCGACAGGCTGACCGGCGCGCAACGCTGGGACGTGGCCGAGGTGCGGCGCTTCATGCTGCTGTTCGGCCTGCTCAGCACGGTGTTCGACCTGCTCAGCTTCGCGCTGCTGCTGCTGGTGTTCGACGCCGACGAAGCCACCTTCCAGACCGCCTGGTTCGTGATCTCGGTGCTCACCGAGCTCGCCGTGCTGCTGGTGCTGCGCACCCGCGGTCCCGCGTGGCGCAGTGCGCCGAGCCGCCTGCTGCTGTGGAGCACGGCTGGCGTCGCCGGCATAGCGCTCGCCTTGCCCTTCGCCGGCGGCGCCGCAGCATTGTTCAGCTTCGTCCCGCTGTCCTGGAGCCTGCTGCTGACCGCGGTGCTGGTCACCGTCGCCTACGTGGCGACGACGGAGGCAGCGAAACGGCTTTTCTTTGCGCGGCGACGGTGACAAAGCGCAAAGCGGCGCCAGGTCCGGCATGGTAGGGTTTCGGGGTGGGGGGCGCATTCTTGCGGGAGGGCGCCTATGCTGGAGTTGCTGGAGTGGGGCAAGAAGCACGGCGATGACGCGGCCGACCCGGGATCCGATCCCAAGCCGGCCGGGGCATCGCTTGCCGGTCTCGCCGATGCGGAACCGAGCACCGCGCTCGGGGAACTTGGCGCACGGCTGGAGGCGTTCAGCGGCGGCGGGGACGCCAAAGCGCGCAACGAGGCGCTCGCGCTCATCCAGGACTCGGGCGCGGCGCACGTCGCCGCGCTGCTGGGACGATGCTTCGCGGGCACGGCGGGCACGCACGCCGCGCACGAAGCGACCTGGAAATCGCTGGCCGGCTACCAGTCGCGCCTCGCCCGCGCCCTGTGCTCGTCGGCGGGCGCGCTGCTGACGGCGCAGAGCGCGGCGCGCGCCCTGTCCGCGTGCCGCGCGCTCGCCAAGATCCATCTCGTCCACTACGAGGGCGTGCCGGGCAGGCTGTGGCACGTGGCGTACGCCATTCACGCCGCCGCGGAGAGCGCGGGTTGCTCGACTCACCCGGTCCACGCGCAGTCCGGCCAGCGTACGACGAGCACCGTGGAGCAGGAGCTCCTGCGCCTGCTCATGCTGCGCGTGAGCGCGCCCGAAATGATGGCCCCGGAACAGATCGAGGTCGCCGATCGTATCGTCGAGCAGCTGGGCGCCGAATTCACGCTGCGCCAGCCCGGGGTCGCGGACAACCCCTTTTTCTTCGAGCCGGGAGGCGAATTCCCCCCGCGGCGCACCCTCGGGCGGCAGCCGACGGCGAGCGCGCGCTACTTCGGCCCCGGCATGGGCTACGACTCGCTGGAGAGAATCGCCAGGCGGCTGGCGACCGGCAAATTCGAGGAGTTCAGGCCGTTCGGCAAGGACATGGCGCCTGCGGTCCAATCAAGCGCCGTGCAGCACCTGCTCACCTTCTGGCGGTTCGATTGCCCTTATTCGCCGCCGGCGCACTCGCCCGCATCCGGCACCTTGCGGGCCGTGCATGGCTACCGCCAGCTCTGGCAGTACCTCGCCGACGCCCGGCAGGGCGCGGGCGAGCTGTCGCTCGCCGATTCCTCTGCCGGGGCGCCGCAGCCCCCGGAAACGTGGCAGCTGCGAGGCACCGGCGGGAGCGAGCTCGGCGCGGTGGTGCCGCAGGCGAGCCGCGCCTGGGTGAAGTGCGGCGAGCTGGTCGGCGTTTCGCAGGGCGACGGCGGCGAGCGCTGGGCGGGGATGATCCGGCGCATGCACGCCGAGCCGGACGGCGGCCTGCACGCCGACATCGCGATCCTGAGCCGCAATCCCGAGGCGGTGTCGCTGCGCGAGGTGCTCGAGCAGTACGAGGACAGCGCCTTCACCGACGCCTCGTCCCGGCAATTCGCCCAAAACTACGTGCACGCCGTCATCCTGTCCGGCGGCGCGGAGCCTTCGCAGCCGCCCAACCTGCTGCTCCCGCCGGAGACCTGGAAGGAAGGCCGCATCTACGAAGCGCAGGAGGGCGAAGCCGTTCGTTACCTGCGCGGCCTGCAGGCCGTCAGGCGCGGGGGCGACTTCGTGCGCGCCACGTTCGAGTGGGTGTCCGCGCCGGAGTAGCTAGCGCAGCTCGAACCTGAGCGGCTGGTGGTCGGACGCGTCGGTGTCCAGATCGACCTCGATCGCGGCGATGCGCCGCGCCACGTCCGCCGTCACCGCGAAATAGTCGCGGCAGTGTCCGCCCATCGGCCACTGCTCGCGGTCAAACACGCCCGTGGTGGGCGGATGGGCCTCGCCCGGTCGCGCATGGCGCCACGCGTCGAGGAGCGGCGGCGCGAACAGAAGCGGGTACTGCGCGTCGCCGGGGAGCAGGTTCAGGTCGCCGCATAGCACGAGGGAGGCCGGGCGCGGCGTCGGATCGTAGGGGCTGGCCGCGGGCTTTGCCGGCCGCGCCTCGTTCGCGGCAACCTCTTCCTGCAACGCGCGCAGGCGCTCGATCTGCGCGGCGCGGTGCACGGCCGAGTAGTACTCGAGATGCGTAGTGACGATGCGCAGCGGCCCGCCGCGTGTCTCGACCACCGCCTCGATCGCCTGGCGCTGCATGTGCTTGATGCCTTCCGCGGCCGGGTGCGGCAGCAGGTGATTGAAGGCCTGCAACACCGGCAAACGGCTGAGGATCAGGTTGCCGTACTGGCGTTCGCCGCGCGCCAGGGCGGGACCGAAGATGACCCGAAACCCCGGGAACAGTGCCTCGAGCTCCGCGACCTGGTCCGCCCCGCCGCCGAACGCCGGATCGCGGCGCGCGATCTCCTGGAAGCACAGCACGTCGGATTCGCCCATCGCCTTCGCCACGCGCGCGATGCGCCCGAGATCCGTGACGCCGTCGCAGCCCCTGCCGTTCTGGATGTTCCAGGAAAGGATGGCCGTCACGAGCCCGTCACTTGATTCCCGCCTGCATGAACGATTGCATGAACTGGCGCTGGAACAGGAAGAACGCGACCAGCAGCGGCGCCACCGCCATGAGCGTGCCCGCGCTGATCACGCCCCAGTCCACGCCCGACTCGGGCGCGCCGAAGATGGCGAGTCCCACGGTGAGGGGGCGCGTATTCACCGTGTTGGTGATGATGAGCGGCCAGAGGAAGTTGTTCCAGTGGTAGCTCACCGACACCAGCCCGTAGGCGAGGTAGGTCGGCCGCGCGAGCGGCACGTAGACGCGCCACAGCACGCCGAGGAACGAGCAGCCCTCGACGCGCGCCGCGTCCTCCAGCTCGCGCGGCACGGTCTTGAAGGTCTGGCGCAGGAGGAATATGCCGAAGGCGCTCGCCATGTACGGCAGTCCGATGCCGAGGATGGTGTCCACCAGGCCGAGGCGGCTCATGATGCGGTAGTTCTCGACGATCAGCACCTCCGGCATGATGAGCAGCTGCACCAGCACCAGGCCGAAGGCGATGTCGCGCCCGGCGAACTCGAAGCGCGCGAACGCGTAGCCCGCCAGCGTGCACAGCACGAGCTGCACCGACAGGATCATCGTCACCAGCACCACCGTGTTCAGGAAGTGGCGCGCAAACGGCGCGTAGGCCCAGGCCTTGGCGAAATTCCCGAGCGTGAGCGGCGCCCGCAGGTCGAAATGCGTGGCGAACGCCGCCGGGTGGAACGCGGCCCAGAAGGCGTAGAGCAGCGGCGAGAGCCACAGCAGCGCGAGCAGCCAGGCCGCGGCGGTCTCCAGGGGCGGGGCGCGTCGGCCGGCGGCGCTCACCGGTAGTGCACCCGCCGTTCGACCAGCTGGAACTGCAGCACCGCGAGCCCCGCGAGCAGCACCAGCAGCACCACGGTCAGCGTCGAGGCGTAGGCCGTGTCGAAGAAACTGAACGCCACCTGGTAGATGTAGTAGAGCAGCAGGCTGGAGGCGTTGTCGGGCCCGCCCTTGGTCAGGATGAACAGGTGGTCCACCAGCTTGAACGAGTTGATGGTCGCGTTCACCATCACGAACAGCGTCGTCGGCATGAGCAGCGGGAAGGTCACGCGCCGGAAGAAGTACCAGCGCGAGGCGCCCTCGATCTTCGCCGCCTCCTCGAGCTCGGGCGCCAGGGACTGCAGCGCGGCGAGGTAGAAGATCATGAAGAACCCGGCCTCCTTCCAGATCACCATCGCCATGGTGCAGGCGAGCGCGGTGTCCGGGTCGCCGAGCCAGTTGCGGCTGGCCACGCCGAAGAAAGCCCCGATCTGGTCGAGCAGGCCGATCTGCGGGGTGTAGAAGAACAGCCAGATGTTCGCCACCGCGATCATCGGCAGCACCGTCGGCGTGAAATACGCCATGCGCACCAGCGCGCGCGCGGGCAGCCGGTCGTTCACCCACAGCGCCATCAGCAGGGCGAGCGCGATCGAGGTGGGGATGGTGCCGAGCGCGAACCAGAAGTTGTTGCCGAGCACCTGCCAGAAGATCGGGTCGTCGGCCAGCGCGGCGTAATTGCCCAGGCCCACGAACCGGGACGGCCGCACGACCGTCCCGGTGGAGAACAAGCTGTCGTAGAACGTCGCCGCCGCCGGGTAGTGCGTGAACCCGACGAGGAGGATCGCGGCCGGCGTGAGCAGCAGCCAGCCGTAGACGTGCTTCATCGCGCTAGCGATAGGGCTTGAGCAGCCTTTCGGCTTCCGCCTGCGCCGCCTGGAGCGCGGCGGCCGGCGTCTTCTGGCCGGTGAGCGAGGCCTGGATGGCGTCGTCGAGGAGCTTGCGCACGCGCCCGGTCTGGAAGGTCGAGAGCTCGGCGGTGGCGAACCTGAACTGGTCGCGCGCGACCACCGCCTGCGGGAAGCCGGCGGCGTACTGCTTGAGCTTCGGCGTCTCGTAGGCCTCGGGGCGCACGGCGACGTAGCCGGTGGCGATGCTCCAGTCGGCGGCGCGCTCGGGCGTGGTCATCCATTGCACGAACGCGAGCGAGGCCTTGCGCTCCTCGGGCGTGGTTTTCTTGAACAGGTAGAAGTTGCCGCCGCCGGTGGGCGAGCCGCGCTGCTTGGAGGCGGGCAGCATGGCCACGCCGAAGGGGAACTTGGCGGTGTCCTTGACCGCGGTGAGGTTGCCCGTGGTGTGCCACATCATCGCGGTCTTGCCCTCGGTGAACTGCTGGCGCAGCGTGCCCCACTCGACCGTGCCCTCGGGCATCACCTTGTACTTCGCGCCGAGGTCGCGCCAGTACTGCAGCGCGGCGATCACGTCCGGGTGCGCGTAGTTGGTGCGGTTGCCTTCCTTGTTCATGAGGTCATGGCCGTTCTCGCGCGCGAACGCCTGGAACATCCAGTACGGATAGCCGGTGGAGGGCACCATCACCCCCCAGCGCGTGACGTTGCCGCTCGCGTCCTTCTTCACCAGCTTGGCGCCCATCTGCGCCATCTCCTGCCAGTTGCCGGGGGCCTTCTCCGGGTCGAGCCCGGCTTCCTTGAACGCGTCCTTGTTCCAGTACAGGACGATGGTCGAGCGCTGGAACGGGATGCCGTAGACCTTGCCCTTGTAGGTGCCGTTCATCATCAGCGAGGGATAGAACGCCTTGAGCCAGGCCTTGTCGTCGGCCGTGGCGGCGACGTCGTCCCAGGGCAGGATCACGTCCTGCTCGAGCAGCTCGTACAGGTCGATGGAGTACAGCACCGAGATCTGCGCCGGCTGCCCGGCCTTGAGCGCCGCGAGCGCCTTGATGCGCGCGTCGTCGTAGTTGCCGGCGTAGATCGGATTGACCTTGATGCCCGGGTGCTCCTTTTCGAAGTCCCGGGCGAGCCCGTCGATCACCTTGGTGAGCGGCCCGCCCACCGCGATCGGGTAGTAGAACGTGATCTCGGTGGCGGCGCGCGCGGGGGCGGCGGCCGCGAACAGCGCTGCCAGCAGCAGGGCGAACAGGGATTTCATGGTCTTCCTCCTTCGAAGTGCAACGTTATCTTCCCTCGGTTGCAGCCTAGTTACACCGGCTGCGTCACCCTTTGATCCATATCAAGCCGCGCGCCGCTTGCGGCGTCGAACAAATGCGTCGCATCCGCATCCCACCCCAGCCGCACGGCGGCGCCTTCCGCGAGCCCTGCGCGTCCGGGGGCGCGCACCAGCAGCGATTCCTCGCCGACCTGCACCGTGAGCACGGTGTCCGCCCCGTGATACTCGGCGCTGGTCACGCTGCCCGGCACTCCGCCCCGGGCCACCAGCGCCACGTGCTCGGGGCGCACCCCCAGGATGCGCCCGGCGCCGCGGCCGGCGAGCACCGCCGCGCCTGGCGCGCCGCGGATCGCCGCCCCTCCCGGGGAGTCGGCGAGCGCGACCAGGTTCATCGCCGGCGTGCCGATGAAGCGCGCGGCGAACAGGGTCGCGGGCCGCGCGTACAGCTCCTCGGGCGAGCCCTCCTGCTCGATGCGCCCCTCGCGCATGAGGATCACGCGGTCGGCCATGCTCATCGCCTCGACCTGGTCGTGGGTGACGTAGACCACGGTCATGCCGAGGCGCTGCTGCAGCGCGCGGATCTCCACGCGCATGCCGTGGCGCAGCTGCGCGTCCAGATTGGAGAGCGGCTCGTCCATCAGGCAGATCTTGTTCTCGGCGACGATGGCGCGCGCCAGCGCCACGCGCTGGCGCTGGCCGCCCGAGAGCTGCGAGGGCTTGCGCGCGAGCTGCTCGGTGAGGCCGACGAGCCCCGCGACGCGCGCCAGGCGCTCGGCGCGCTCGGGGGGCGGCGTGCGGCGCACCTTGAGCCCGAACACGATGTTCTCCGCGACCGAAAGGTGCGGGAACAGCGCGTAGGACTGGAACACCATGGAGATGCGGCGCTTGTCCGGCTCGAGGCGCGTGACGTCGCGCCCGCCGATCAGGATCTTCCCCCGGGTCACGTCTTCCAGGCCGGCGATGAGGCGCAGCACGGTGGACTTGCCGCAGCCCGAAGGTCCGAGCAGCACCAGGAACTTGGCGGCGGCGGCGCGCAGGCTGATGGCGTCCACGGCGCGGACCGCCCCGTAGTGCTTGGACACCTCCTCCAGGACGATCTCGGACATCGTGCCCGGATTATGCAGCACCGCGCGCAACGATCAGCGTGCGATGTTCGGATAGAGCCGGGCGCTGATCAGCACCAGCACGAAGAGCGCACTCGCCAGCACCGCAAAATCGACGCCTAGCCCGACGCCGGGGGGAAGGGCTCCCGCCAGAAGGAGCTCGCGCAGGCCGTCGACCTGATAGGTGAGCGGATTCAGGTGCGAGATCACCTGAAGCCAGCCGGGCATCATCGACGTGGGATAGATGGCGTTGCTCGCGAAGAAGAGCGGCATCGTCAGCACCTGCCCGATTCCCATGAAGCGCTCCCGCGTCTTGACGAGGCAGGCGATGATTAGGGAAAAGGTCGAGAACACCGCTGCGCCGAGCAGAATGAGTGCCGCCGCGCCGGCGAGCCCCAGCGGGTCCCAGCGCACGCGCACGTCGAGCAGCAGCGCGAGCGCGACGACCACGACGGCCTGGATGAGCGCGCGCACGCCGCCGCCCAGGGCCTTGCCGAGCACGAGCGCCGCGCGCGGCGTCGGGCTCGCCAGGAACTTGTGCACGATGCCCAGGTCGCGCTCCCAGATGATCGAGATGCCGTTGAAGATCGCGATGAAGAGCACGCTCTGCGCCAGGATGCCGGGAACGAGGAAGTCGAGGTAGGGCAGATCCCCGGTGTCGACGACGTGCCCGCGGCTGATCACCTGACCGAAGACGAGCAGCCACAGCGCCGGTTGCAGCGCGCGCGTCAGCAGCTCCGTCGGATCGTGGCGGAGCCTGCGCACTTCCATGTCCGCGATGGCGAGCGTTTTGCGCGCGAACGCCGCCGCCGACGCCACCATGGAGCGGGCGTCAGCCGAGCCGGTCGGCGGTGGTGCGGATGGTGGCGGTGTCTGCATAGCGTCCGTCGCCTTCCGGCGACCCTCCGGCGAAATGGGCGAACACGTCGTCCAGGCTCGCGTCCGGGCCCAGCCGCGCCTTGAGCCCTTGCGGCGTGTCGACGGCCACGACCGCTCCCTTGTGCATGACCGCGATCCGGTCGCAGAGCGCCTCGGCTTCATCCATGTAGTGCGTGGTCAGCGCCACCGTCGTGCCGTACTCGGCGTTGAGCTTCACGATGTGCTGCCAGACGGCGTGCCGCGCGATGGGGTCGAGCCCCACGGTGGGCTCGTCGAGAAACAGCGCCCTGGGGCGGTGCAGCGTCGACTGCGCGATCTCCAGCCGCCGGATCATGCCGCCGGAGTAGGAGCGCACCAGCCGGCCGGCGGCATCGGTCAGCTCCATGAACGCGAGCGCATCCGCGATGCGCCGGCGGCGCTCGGCGCGCGGGATGTCGAACAGGCGCGCGAAAACGAGAAGATTCTCGTACCCCGTGAGTTCGCCGTCGGCGGAAAGGGCCTGCGGCACGTAGCCGATCACGCGCCGCACTTGCGCCGCTTGCGTCCGGATGTCGTAGCCGGCGACCAGCGCCGTGCCGCTGGTCGGCGGCAGCAAGGTGGTAAGCATCTTGACCGTAGTGGTCTTGCCCGCCCCGTTGCGCCCCACGAGTCCGAAGATCTCCCCGCTCTCGATGTCCAGATCGAGCCGATCGACCACCCGGGTCGAACCAAACTCCCGCGTCAGAGCGCGCATCGAGATGCTGCTCATCGGCGCCGCCGCGTCATGGCGCGGCCCGCACCGGCACAGGCCGGCGCTCGCCGACCAGGCAGCCGTCCACCAGCTCGACGATCCGGTCGCACTGCGCGGCGAGCGCATGGTTGTGCGTCACGATCAGCACGGTGGTGCCTTGCGTGCGGTTGATCTCGCGCATCAGATCGAATACGCCCTGCGCCGATTTCGTGTCGAGGTTCCCGGTCGGCTCGTCGGCGAGCAGCAGCGCCGGGTTCATCGCCAGCGCGCGCGCCACGGCGACGCGCTGCTGCTGGCCGCCCGACATGTTGATCGCAAGATTGTCCCGCCAGGGGGTGAGCTGCATGCCCTCGAGCAGCGCCTCGGCCCTGCGTCGCATCTCGCGGTCGGGACGGCCGCGGTCCACCAGCATCGGCATGAGGACATTCTCCGCCGCGGTGAACGCCGGCAGCAGGTGATGGTACTGGAACACGAAGCCGATGCTGTGGCCGCGCAGGCGCGTCAGCGCCGCGTCGTCCAGCCCGCTCGTGTCGCGCCCCTCGATCAGGATGCGGCCGCCGTTCGGGCGGTCGAGCAGCCCGATGACGTTGAGCAGCGTGCTCTTGCCCGAGCCCGAGGGCCCCATCAGCGCGCAGAACTCGCCCCTTGGCAGATCCAGGTCGACGCCGTGCAGCACTTCGACCTCGGACGGCAGGCCCACGTTGTAGACCTTGCACACGCCTTCGAGGCGCAGGACGGACTCAGCCACGGATCGCCACCACGGGATCGAGCCGCGCGCCGCGCATCGCCGGCGCCACCGCCGCCACGAGGCCGGTCAGCGTCGCGAGCACCGCCGACGCGACGAACAACCGCCAATCGAACTCGATCAGCAGATAGGGCGTGCCGTCGGGGAAGCGCGCGTAGACGCGCCAGAGCAAAATCGCGGCGGCGCCGAGCAGCGATCCGGACACCGATCCCGCGAGCCCCAGCACCGCGCCCTCGAGCAGGAACACGCGCAGGATCTGGCCGCGCGCGGCGCCCATGGCGCGCAGGATGCCGATCTCCTTGGACTTCTGCACCACAGAGACGATCAGGACGGCCGCGATGCCGAAGGCGATGGCGAGCGCGACGAAGAACCGGATCGTGGTGTTGGCGATGATCTGCGCGCTGATCGCGGCGAAGAACTGGGAGTTGGTCACGATCCAGCTGTCGGCCTCGACGCCCTCGGCGGCAGCAATCGCCTGCGCGATGTTCTCGGCCTCGTAGACGTCGCCGACGGCAATGTCGACGCTCGACACGCCGCCAATCAGGCCGAGGAGCGCCTGCGCGGTGTGCAGCGCGACGTAGGTGTTGCGCAGGTTCGCGCCCTTGCTGCCGAGATCGACGATCCCGGCGATGGTGAGCGTCGCGCTCTGGCCCGTGCTCGGGGCGATGTTCAGCTTGTCGCCCACCGCGACGCCGAGATCGGTCGCCAGTTCCTTGCCGATGACGATGTCGCTCGCGGTCAGGCGCACGCTGCCCGCCACGATCTTGTCGGGCAGCGGAATGATCCTGAAATAGAGCTCCGGATCGATCCCCATCACGGTGACGGCGCGCGTGGCCTCGCCGCGCACCGCCAGCACCGGCCCCGAGGCCATCGGCGACACGGCGGTCACCGCGGGAATCGCGGCCACTTCCTTCATGATCTTCTGCCACTGGTCGATCGAGCGCACGCGCTGGTAGGGCTTCTGCACGATCGCCGCCTCGGCGACATCCTGCCGCAGGGGACGCGCGATCTCCTGCGGCGGCAGGAGCACGATGTGCGCCTGCGCGCTCAGCACGCGCCGGATGAAGTTGGCCTGCATGCCGGTCAGGGCGGCCGACATGAAGATGATGACGCCGACCCCGATCGACACCCCGGCGACGATCGCCAGGGACTGCAACCGGCCCTCGAGCAGGAAGCGGCTCGCCGCGACCCATTCGAAGGGCAGCCAGTCACGCACGGGGCAGGGGGCGCAGGCGGCTGCCCGCCTTGATGTTCGCCACCGAGGCGGGAACGACCAGGTCGCCTTCGGCCAGGCCGTCGAGCACTTCGACCGAGCCCTCGCCGCGCAGGCCCAGCTTCACCGGCTGGCGCTGCGCCGCGCCGCGGCGCACCACGAGCACCCAGGGCGCGGGGCCGGTCGCGTCGCGCACGGCGTCCGCGCGCACCGCCAGCGCGGCGGCGCGGCGCTCGACCTCGATGTCGGCCGATACCGTCATGTCCTGCCGCAGGTACTCCGGCGGCTGCGGCACGCGCAGCCGCACCTCCACGGTGCCGCGCTGCGCGTCCACGCCGGGATTGATGTAGGTCAGCTCGGCGGGAAACCGCTGCTGCGCGTACGCGTCGGCGGAGACGAGCGCCTTCTGTCCCAGCTTGAGACGGCCGAAGTTGCGCTCGTCAATCTGCAGGACGATCTGCGTTTCGCCCGCGGGCGAGAGCACCATCAGCGCCTTGCCCGGCTGCACTACATCCCCGCGCTCGATGTCGCGCGCGATCAGCACGCCGTCCCAGGGCGAAGCGATCGTCGTATAGGCGAGCTTGGCGCGCGCCGCGAGCAGCGCGGCGCGCGCCTGCTCGAGCGCCGCCACGGCGAGCGCCGTATCGCTGCCGGAGGGCTGGGCGGTCTCGAGCTGCTTGCGCGCCGCTTCGACCTGGGTCCTCGCGACGTCGACGTTGCGCCGCGCGTCGTCGAGCACCGATTGGCCCACGAAGCCCGCCTCAAAGAGCCGCTTGTTGCGGTCGTACTGCGCCTGCGCGTTCGCCAGGTTCGCGCGCGCCTGGCGCAGCGCCTGGTCGGCCACCGGGAGCTGCAACTCGCGCAGCTGCCGCAGGCGCGCCTCGGCCTGCGCGACCGCGACCTCGGCCTGCTTCACGCCGGCGCGCGCCTCGCTTGCTTCGAGCAGGATCAGCGTCTGGCCGGCCTTCACGGCCTGGCCCCGCTCGACGGGGACCTCGGCGACGGTGCCGACGACCTGGCTGCCGATGTCCACGCGGTAGGGCGTTGCCACGCGCCCGCTCGCGACCACCGACTGCACCAGGTCGCGGCGCACGACCTTGGCCACCTCGACCCTCGGGCCCGCTACGGCGACGAACAGCGCGAAAGCGACCGCTGCGGCGGCGACCAGGCCGCCGAGGATGCGCCAGCGCCAGCCCCAAGCCTTGTGCAGCGCCGAACCGCTAGGCGAAGCCACCGGCCTCTTCGCCGCCCATCGGCGCGGCCGGCTTCTGCGGCATCTGCGCGATCATGCAGTCGGTGGTGAGGATCAACCCGGCAATCGACGCGGCGTTCTGCAGCGCGGCGCGCGTCACCTTGCAGGGGTCGAGCACCCCCATCTTCACCAGGTCGCCGTACTCTCCGGTGGCGGCGTTGTAGCCGTAGTTGCCCTCACCGTCGACCACGCGCTGCAGCACCACCGGCGGCTCCTCGCCCGCGTTGCGCACGATCTGCCGCAGCGGCTCCTCCAGCGCGCGCAGCACGATGCGGATGCCCGCGTCCTGGTCGGCGTTGGCGCCGTGCAGCTTGCCGACGCGCGCGCGCGTGCGCAGCAGCGCCACGCCGCCGCCCGGCAGCACGCCTTCCTCCACCGCCGCGCGCGTGGCGTGCAGCGCGTCGTCGGTGCGGCTCTTCCTTTCCTTCATCTCGGTCTCGGTCGCCGCGCCGACGCGGATCAGCGCCACGCCGCCGGAGAGCTTGGCGGCGCGCTCCTGCAGCTTCTCCTTGTCGTAGTCGCTGGTCGCTTCCTCGACCTGCTGCTTGATCTGCGCGACGCGCGCGTCGATCGCCTTGGGATCGCCCGCGCCGCCGATGATGGTGGTGTCGTCCTTGTCGATGACCACGCGCCGGGCGCGCCCGAGCACGCTCGGCTCGGCCTTCTCCAGCGTGAGCCCCGCCTCCTCCGCGACCACCTGGCCGCCGGTGAGCACCGCGAGGTCCTCCAGCATCGCCTTCCTGCGGTCGCCGAATCCGGGCGCCTTCACGGCGCAGGAGCGGATCACGCCGCGCAGCGTGTTCACCACCAGGGTGGCGAGCGCCTCGCCTTCGATCTCCTCGGCGATCACCAGCAGCGGCTTGCCCAGCTTGGCGACGTGCTCGAGCAGCGGCAGCAGCTCGCGGATGGTGGCGATCTTCTTGTCGTGCAGCAGGATCTGCACGTCCTCCAGCACCACGCTCTGCTTTTCCGGGTTGTTGATGAAATACGGCGACAGGAAGCCGCGGTCGAACTGCGTGCCTTCGACGACTTCGAGCTCGTTGGCCAGCCCCTTGCCGTCTTCCACCGTGATCACGCCTTCGCGGCCGACCTTCTCCATCGCGTCGGCGATCATTTCGCCGATCGAAGCGTCGTTGTTGGCGGAGATCGAGCCGACCTGCGCGATTTCCTTGCGCGTGGCGCAGGGCTTGGCCATGCGCTTCAATTCCCCGACCACCGCCTCCACCGCCTGGTCGATGCCGCGCTTGAGGTCCATCGGGTTCATGCCGGCGACGACGTACTTCATGCCCTCGGTGACGATGCCGGCGGCGAGCAGCGTCGCCGTGGTGGTGCCGTCGCCCGCGATCTCGGCGGTCTTGGCCGCGACCTCGCGCACCATCTGCGCGCCCATGTTCTCGAACCGGTCCTCGAGCTCGATCTCCTTGGCCACGATCACGCCCGAGTTGATCACGGTGGGCGCGCCCCAGGACCTCTCCAGCACCACGGTGCGCGCCTTGGGGCCGAGGGTCACGCGCACGGCGTCGGCGAGGATGTTCATGCCCTTGACCAGCTTGGCGTGGGCGGCTTCTCCGAACAGTATTTGCTTGGCGGGCATCGCGCGTCTCCTAGACGGTTCTTGGAGGCTACGCGCCGGGGGCGGGACCCGTTTGATCTACGTCAACAGACCCAGTGCGATTGACCCAGGTCAACGACTCGATCCCCGCCGCCCGTATAAGGAGACCATGGCCAGTTGGGTCTTGCGACTCGCGGTTTCTTGAGACACGGTTCGCACTGAGGAATCACGGATGTCACCTGGCCTGGTTCGCCGTGCCGCTGTCGGCCTCCTGATCGCGGCAACGCTGTCAAGCGCACTCCTCGGTATTCGCACTTATCGCTCGTTCCTGTTGCTGCGCTCGGCGTACGCGGCAGGTTCCCCGATGACGAGCAGCGTCCGGCCGTGGATGACGCTCGACTATGTCGCGGCCACCTACCGGGTGCCCGCAGCGGCCTTGCTCGAGCGCCTAGGGCTGGCGCCGACCACCGACCGCCGCACCAGTCTGAGGTCGCTCGCGCAGGCAGCGGGGCTGCCGTTGCTCGAGTACGTGCAGAGCGTCCAGCGCGCAATTGCCGGCCTCGCGCCCGGGGTCCGTTCCGACAGTGCGGGCCAGGAATCGAATTGGCTGGTGGCGCTTGGCGATGTCTCTCTTGCCGCCGTCCTCGCCTACGGTTACCCGGCCCTCGCCCTGACAATCTTCCTGGGTTCGGTCGGTCTGCCCCTGCCAGACGGGATTGCGACTTCCGTGGCGGGTTCCCTCGCCGCGCAAGGACGCATGGACTGGGTGTGGGCCGGCGCCGCCACGGTGATCGCCTCGGTTCTCGGAGATATTGCCGGATACGGCCTGGGCGGCCTGCTGGATCGCAAAGTCCTCGACCGGCACGGACGCTGGATCGGATACACGCGCGAGCGCGCCCTTCGCGCTAAGCAGCTCTTCGAGCAATGGGGATCCTGGACCGTGCTCATCACGCGCACCTTCGTTTCTTTTCTCAGCCCCGCGGTCAACCTGCTGGCCGGCGCCGCCGGCTATCCGCTCGGGGCGTTCCTGGCGTTGACGCTGATCGGGCGCCTGATCTGGACCTCGGCCTACCTGGGACTCGGCTACGCCGTCGGCTCGGATCTGGACGCGGCGACCGGTTTCCTCGCGAATCTCAGCGGCTTGCTGATATCGCTGGCAGTGCTCGCCGCCTCCTGGTTGGTCGCGTCCGGCCGCGTGCGCCTGCCGCAGCGGCAAGACTCGACATGAACCTTGCCGCCGATCCGCCGGGCCTGACCAGCGCCGAAGCTGCGCGGCGAATGGCCGAGTCCGGCGCCAACGTCGTGACGGACAAGGCGCCGCCGCGCTGGCGGGCCTTCGCAGACAAGTTCTGGGCGCCCGTTCCGTGGATGCTGGAGGCGGCGCTCCTCCTGCAGCTGGTGCTCGGGGCCTATGTCGAAGCGGCGATGGTCGGCGCGTTGCTTCTGTTCAACGCCACGCTTGCCTTCGTGCAGCAAGGCCGCGCAGGCGCGGCGCTCGCCGCCCTGAAGCAGCGGCTCGCCCCGACCGCGCTGGTGCGCCGCGACGGCCAATGGCTCCGGCTTGCGGCATTCGAGGTCGTGCCGGGCGACGTGATCCGCCTGTCTCTCGGAGCGATGATTCCCGCGGACGCGACCATCGTCTCGGGCTCGATTCTCGTCGATCAGTCGATGCTCACCGGCGAATCCGTCCCTGCCGACGCGAACGCCGGCAGCCCTGTCTACGGGGCCTCTCTGGTGCGGCGCGGACAGGCGATCGCCGAAATTACCGCGACAGGAGCAGCGACGGTTTTCGGGCGCGCCGTCGAACTGGTTCGCGTGGCGCGCGCGCCGAGCACCGAGCAGGCGGCCATTTTCGCGGCCACGCGCAACCTCGCCCTGATGAACGGCACGGTGGCGGTCCTGGTTGTGGGTTACGCCATTGCCGCATCGTTCCCACCTGCCGACCTGGTGCGGCTCGCGCTCACGGCCGTGCTCGCGACGATCCCGGTCGCCCTGCCCGCGACATTCACGCTCTCGGCGGCCTTCAGCGCGCGGCAGCTCGCCGCGCGCGGCGTGCTGCTGACGCGTCTGTCGGCCGCGCACGAGGCCGCTGCGATGGACGTGCTTTGCGCCGACAAGACCGGCACCCTCACGCGCAATGCTCTCGATGTCGTCAACGTAGTCGCCATGCCCGGGTTCGATCGCGAGCGCGTGCTGGCGCTCGCCGCGCTGGCAAGCTCCGAGGCGGACCAGGACCCGATCGACGCGGCGATTCGCCGCGCCGCCGCCGCACGGCCAGACCCTGCGGCCGGCGAGACGCTGGTGCGTTTTGTTCCCTTCGATCCGGCGCACAGGATCGCCGAAGCCGTCGCCGTCGATCGGGCCGGAAACGAGTTGCGCATCGTCAAGGGCGCGTTCGAGGCGCTTGACCTGTCCGCCGAGGCGGCGGCCGCCGCAGGACGCGCGGTCGAAGACCTTGCGGCACAGGGGCACCGCGTCATCGCCGTCGCCTTGGGCGCGCCGGCACCGCTGCGCCTTGCCGGGCTGCTCGCGCTGAGCGATCCGCCGCGCCCGGATTCGCCGCAGCTGGTCTCGGATCTGCGCGCCATGGGGGTCCGCACCCTGATGGTGACCGGCGATTCGCCGGTCACGGCGCTGGCGATCGCGCGCCAGGTCGGCATCGACCAGGCCGACATTCGCGCCCGCGTGTCGCCGCAAGACAAGCATCGACTGGTGCAGATGCTGCAAGGCGAGGCCCACGTGGTGGGGATGTGCGGCGACGGCGTCAACGACGCGCCGGCGCTCCGGCAGGCGCAGATCGGCATCGCGGTGTCCAGCGCGACCGACGCGGCGAAGGCGGCCGCCGGGCTGGTGCTGACCGAGCCCGGTCTCGCCGGCGTCGTGTTCGCGGTCCGGGAGGGGCGCATCGGCTTCCAGCGGCTGCTCACCTACACGTTCA
>JBGPPD010000038.1:0-17433 GCA_041488375.1 Gammaproteobacteria bacterium
CGTGGCCGCCTGCGACTGCGTCATCGGCCGAACAGCCCCCGCACGAAGGCATAGATGGCCCAGGACTTGACCGCCCAGCCGCGCAGCTTCGGCGAAGCGGCGAGCAGCGTCGAGGCGACCCCGACGCCGAGCAGCAGCGGCGTCGCCGACGCGCTGCGCAGCTCCGCCAGCGCCGCCGCCACGGCGCCGCGCTGCGCGGCCGCGCGCTCGACCAGCGCCGTGCGCCGGCGCACCAGGCCGTCGAGGAACGCCGTCATTCGCGGGGCGCGCCCGGCTTGAGCGCTGCGTCGTCGCGCTGCAGTTCGGCAATGCTCGCCGCGAACGGCCGCGCCTTCGCCGTGCGCCCGACTTTCCAGGCGAGGAGCGCGCCGGCGGCGAGGAACGCGACCGCCAGCGCCGCCGTCACCGCCACGCGCTGCTCCGCCGGCACCGCCAGCACCAGCGCCACCGCGCCGAAACCGAGCGCCAGCGCGCCGAGCAGGATCGCCGCCACGGCGCCGACCATCAGCAGCACCAGGCGCGCGAGCAGCTCCTGCATCTCCACGCTGAGCAGCTCCAGGCGCGTGCGCGCCAGCCCCAGCAGGCTCGCCAGCAGGGACTGGGCGGAACGCAACAGGCCGAGGCTCATTTGCGCGCCAGCAGCAGGCCGAGCAGCAGCCCGGCGCCGGCGGCGATGCCGACCGCGGCCCAGGGGTTGCCGCGCACCTGCCGGTCGATCTCGAGCGCCGCCTCGCGCGCGCTGTCGCCGGCCGCGTCCAGGCGCGCTCGCGCCGCGCCGAGCGACTCCTCCGCGCGCGCGCGCAGTTCCTCCAGGCGGGCGCCGCCCTGCCCGGCGGTGGCCCGCAGCAACTCCTCGGCGTCGCGCACCACCGCGCGCAGGTCCGCCATCAATTTTTCCGACGTCACGTTATCCATCCCGGCCTCCTGCCCGATGCGGCGATTGTACTCGTGCGCATCGGCGCCGGCCGGCCCGGCGACAAGGCGTTAGCGCCGCGGGACTCGAGGCGGAGCCGGCCGCGCCAGCACGCTTCCCATCACTGCGCCGAACAAGGCTTTGGAAAACAGCGTCGCGGCGTAGGGCATCAGCGTGACGAAGCGCATGCCGAGCAGCGGCATCAGCAGCAGGAAATTGAACGCCCAGACACCGACCAGCGCCGCAACCGCGATCGCCACCGTCTGCGCGCCGCGTTGCGCCCCGGGGAGCGCTCGTTCGAGCGCCGCGACGAACGCGTAGGCGAGCGCGATCGAGAGCCCGAGATGGATCGCCACGCCGAGCGCGGGGGCGGCCGCCAGGCCTGCCGCGCCGGGCACGATGCTCGCGGTGACTTCGCGCGCGACGCCGGCGGCCTCCAGCGGCGCGACGGCGCTGTAAGCCAGCACCCAGAGAATTTCGGCGAGTCCGCCGGCGAGGCCGGCGAGCATGAACTTGTGGCGCATAGTTCCCTCCGCTGATTTTCGATCGACGCCCTCGATGCTGTGCCGGCCAGGACGAGGCGTATTGATCTGCGTCAATCGGCGGTATTGCGACTATCTATTGGAACTGCCACTGCAGACCGCCTAGGCTTATGCTTCCGCCCCGCTGGAGGCATGATCGAAGCCATGACGATGCGCGAAGGAAACCTGGAAGCCCCCACCCGGCACCCGCTCGACTGGAACAGCGAGGCCTTCTACGACCAGGGCGCGCTGGACAAGGAACTCGAGCGGGTCTTCGACATCTGCCACGGCTGCCGGCGCTGCGTGAACCTGTGCACCGCCTTCCCCACGCTGTTCGACCTGGTGGACGGCTCGAAGACGATGGAAGTGGACGGCGTGGACAAGCGCGATTTCGCCAAGGTCGTCGACCAGTGCTACCTGTGCGACATGTGCTACATGACCAAGTGCCCGTACGTGCCGCCGCATGCGTGGAACGTGGATTTCCCGCACCTGATGCTGCGCGCCAAGGCGATCAAGTTCCGCCAGCAGGGCGCGGGCCTGCGCGACCGGCTGCTGTCCTCCACCGACGCGATGGGCAAGCTCGCGGCGATCCCGGTGGTGGCGCAGGCGGTGAACGCGGTGAACCGGCTGCCGCTCGCGCGCGGCCTGATGCAAAGGACGCTCGGCGTGCACAAGGACCGCCAGCTGCCCGAGTATGCGAGCCGCAGGTTCCGGCCGGGCGCGGCGGCCAGCGGCGCGCATGCGGTGCGCGACAGCAAGAACACCCCGGGCAAGGCGGCGATCTTCTCCACCTGCTACGTCAACTACAACGAGCCGGGCCTGGGCCACGACCTGCTGGCGCTGCTCGAGCACAACGAGGTGCCCTACGTGCTGGTGGAGAAGGAAGCCTGCTGCGGCATGCCCAAGCTGGAGCTCGGCGACCTCGAGGCCGTGGCGAAGCTGAAGGACAGGAACATCCCGCCGCTGGCGAAGCTCGCGCGCGAGGGCTACGCCATCCTCACGCCGGTGCCTTCCTGCACGCTGATGTTCAAGCAGGAGCTGCCACTCATGTTCCCGGGCGACGCCGAGGTCAAGGCGGTGCAGGACGCGATGTTCGATCCCTTCGAGTACTTCGTGCTGCGCGCGAAGGACGGCTTCCTGAAGACGGACTTCAAGCAGGAACTGGGCAAGGTCTCCTACCACATCCCCTGCCATTCGCGCGTGCAGAACATGGGGCAGAAGACCCGCGAGGCGCTGGAGATGGTGCCGGGCACGAAAGTGACCACCGTGGAGCGCTGCGCGGGCCACGACGGCACCTGGGGCGTGAAGCGCGAGTACTTCGACAACTCGATGAAGATCGGCCGCCCGGTGTTCCGCCAGATGGCCGAGCCCGGCCCCGACTACGTCAGCTCGGACTGCCCGATCGCGGGCCGGCACATCCTGCAGGGCATGGGCGAGGACGCGGGCAAGGCCGTGAAGGCGCACCCGCTCACGCTGCTGCGCAAGGCCTACGGCATTTAAATGGGGACAGACCCCATTTTTCTCAAATGAGAAAAATGGGGTCTGTCCCCATTTTTATTTCACGACCGTGTCCACAAGGACGTTCACGCCCTGGGCGTCGTTGGCCACCTGCGGGCTCGCGCCGGTGAGGTCGCCCGGCTGCGGAGTGGCTTTGCCCGAGCGCGAGATGCGCGCCGTGATCACCACTCGCGGGTGCGCGGACAGCGCCATCCCCGGGGCCATCGCCATCGAGTCATCGAGCGCGAATTCGACCGGCAACTCGCGCGCCCGCCGGCGCAGCACGGCGAGCGGCATCGGCGGCCCGCCCGCGGCGCGCGCGTAGATGAACAGGGTGTCGTCCGGCCCGAATTTGCCCTTCAGGCCGTCGGCAACTCGCACCCGGCCGCGCAAGCCGGCAGCCGCGGCCGCGCCGGGCGACGCCGCGGCCGGCCCCGCGGATATTCCGGCGAGCTTGCTCGCCTCGTCGACGTTGCCCTGGATGACGCGTGCGTCCTCCGATTCCGGGGGCACCAGCGGCAACATGCGCTGCCAGTAGCCGGCGGCGGACTTGAAATCCTTGCGGTCGTAGGCGGCCGTGCCGGCGAGCGCCAGGGCCTTGAGGTTGGCAGGCTCGATGTCGAGCGCGCGCCGGATCAGCTGCTCCGGCTCGCCCTCGAGGCTGCCGCCGCGCGACATGGCGAGGACGTCGGCGAAATCGACCAGCAGCGGCGCGTCGCGCGGGGCGCGCTGGGCCGCCTTGGCGTAGGCCGCGACCGCGTCGGGGAAGCGACCGAGCACGGCGTAGGAGCGCCCCAGCATCTTCCAGCCTTCGGTGTCCTCCGGGTTCTCGCGCAGCCGCGCGGCCAGCCCCGCCACCATCGCCTCGACCTGCTGCGGCGTGACCTGGTCCTGCGCGGGGCCCGGGACGATGCCACCGGGCGTGCCGACGAGCAGGTAAAGCGCCAGCGCGCAGGTCGGGACGGCGAGGCCCAGCGCCGCGGCGACGGGACGCGCGTCGCGTGCCGGCGGCGTCGCCTCGGCGGCGGTGTCGACGTCCTGCAGCAGGCGCGACTCGAGCTCGGCACGCGATCGCTGGTGGTCCGCGGGCGCCAGCTTGCCCACGGCGAGGTCGGCGTCGAGCTCGCGCTGCTGGTCGCGGTAGATCGCGAGGTTCGACGCGCGCCGGGACACACCGGCGCCGACCCGCCGCTGCAGCAGCGGACGCAGCACCAGGAACAACGCGCCCGCGGCGAGCGCGGCGCCGATCGCCCAGAACGCGATCATTCGAGCAGCTGCGCGGCGCGTGCGCGCTCGGCCTCGGTCAGCTCGCGTTCCGGCGCGCGCCGGCGCCGCACGCGCCGCACCAGCAGGATCGCGCCGCCGATCGCCAGGGCGAACGGCCCCAGCCACAGCGCGATCGTGCTCGCCTTGAGCGGCGGCCGGTAGAGCACGAAATCGCCGTAGCGCGCCACCATGTAGTCGAGCACGTCCTGCTCGCTCGCGCCGCGGGCGAGCTGCTCGCGGATCTGGTTGCGCAAGTCCACGGCGAGCGGCGCGGCGGACTCCGCCAGGCTCTGGTTCTGGCACACCAGGCAGCGCAGCTCGTGCGCCAGGCTGTCGACGCGCTGGTCGAGCGCCGATTCCTGGACCGCTCGCGTCGCGAGCGGCGCGAGCGCGAACGCGAGCGCCAGCAGGAGCGTGCGCCTAGCCGCCATGCTTCAGGTCCTTCAGCATGGGCTCGAGCTTGCGCTGCACCACGTCGGCGGTGAGGGGGCCGATGTGCTTGTAGCGGATCACGCCCTGCCGGTCGATGACGTAGGTTTCGGGCACCCCGTACACGCCGTAGTCGATGCCGATACGGCCGGCGGCGTCGAAGGCGACGAGGCGGTAAGGATCGCCGTTGCGGCGCAGCCACGGCAAGGCGTCCTCGCGCGCGTCCTTGTAGTTGAGCCCGATCACCGGTACCACGCCCTGTTTCGCCAGCGCGCTGACCACCGGGTGCTCGACCAGGCAAGGCGGACACCAGGACGCCCACACGTTGAGGATCCACACCTGCCCCAGCATGTGCTTTTCCGAGAAGACCCTGTCGGGCGCCTCGAGCAGCGGCAGCTCGAAGGCCGGTGCCGGCTTGCCGATGAGCGGCGAGGGCACCTCGCGCGGGTCGAGCGTCAGGCCGACACCGAGCAGCACCATCAGCGCCGCGAAAATGCCCACCACCCAAGCGAGCTTCACGCCGCGACCTCCGCGCCGCGCGGCTCGCGCGCCGCCACGCGGTAGCGGCGGTCGCTCGCGGCGAGCAGGCCGCCGAGCGCCATGATCAGGCAGCCGCCCCAGATCCAGTCGATGAACGGCTTGTGCTGCGCCTTGACCAGCCAGGCGCCGCCCTCGAGCGGGTCGCCGAGCGAGACGTACAGGTCGCGCGTCAGGCCGGTGTCGATGGCCGCCTCGGTCATGGTCTGCTGCTGCACCGTGTACGTGCGCCGTTCGGGATGCAGCACCGTCACCGGCTTGCCGTCGCGCGTCACCGAGATCGTCGCGCGCGCGGCGCGGTAGTTCGGCCCGTCGACCGGCCGCACGCCGTCGAGGCGGAACGCGTAGCGGCCGAGCACGATGCTCTCGCCCGGCTTCAGGTTGGCGTCCTGCGCGCTGTCGTAGCCCTTTACCAGCGTCACGCCGGTGACGAACACGGCCACGCCGATGTGCGCCACCACCATGCCGTAGCTGGCGCGCGTGCGCACCAGGCCCTTGCGCAGCGCGAGCAGGCTCGTGGCGACGATCCACACCGCCAGCGCCAGCCCGAAACCGACCAGCGCGTGCCACTGGCCGAAGGCGAACGGCAGCAGCAGGCCGAGGACCAGGCTCACGCCGAGCGCCCAGCGCAGCAGCACGGCGAGCTCGGGCAGGCTGGCGCGCTTCCAGCGCGCCAGCGGCCCCACGCCCATCAGGAACAGCGCCGGCGCCATCAGCGGGACGAACACCGACTCGAAATACGGCGGCCCGACCGAAATCTTGCCGCCGCCGAAGGCGTCGAGCGCGAGCGGGTAGATGGTGCCGAGCAGCACGGTGCCGGCGGCGGCAACGAGCAGCACGTTGTTGGCGAGCAGCAGCGACTCGCGCGACAGCGGCGCGAACGCGCCGCCCAGGCCGATGCGCGCGGTGCGCCAGGCGAACAGCGCCAGCGCGCCGCCGATGGTCACCGACAGCAGCCCGAGGACGAAGATGCCGCGTTTCGGATCCACGGCGAAAGCGTGCACCGAGGTGAGCACGCCCGAGCGCACGAGGAAGGTGCCGAGCAGCGACAGCCCGAAGGCGACGATGGCCAGCAGCACCGTCCAGCTGCGAAAGGCGCCGCGCTTCTCGGTCACCGCGAGCGAATGGATCAGCGCCGTGCCCACCAGCCACGGCATGAAGGAGGCGTTCTCGACCGGGTCCCAGAACCACCAGCCGCCCCAGCCGAGCTCGTAGTAGGCCCAGCCGCTGCCGAGGGCGATGCCGATCGTCAGGAACATCCAGGCGACGGTGGTCCAGGGCCGCGACCAGCGCGCCCACGCGGCGTCCAGCCGCCCCGACATCAAGGCCGCGACGGCGAAGGCGTAGGCCACGGAGAAGCCGACGTAGCCCATGTAGAGCATCGGCGGGTGGATCACCATGCCCGGGTCCTGCAGCAGCGGGTTGAGGTCGCGCCCGTCGGCCGCCGCCGGGAACAGCCGCTCGAACGGGTTCGACGTGAACAGCAGGAAGGCGAGAAAGCCGGTGCTCACCAGGCCGAGGATGCCGAGCACGCGCGCCACCATTTCTTCGGGCAGGTGCGCGCTGAACAGCGTCACCGCGAACATCCACACGCCCAGCATCAGGCACCACAGCAGCAGCGAGCCCTCGTGCCCGCCCCAGGCGCCGGCGATGCGGTACTGCAGCGGCAACGCGCTGTTGGAGTTCGTGGCCACGTACTGCACGGAAAAATCGTTGGTGACGAACGCATACACCAGGCAGCCGAAGGCGAAGGCGATCAGCAGCGCCAGCGCGCGCGCCGCCGGCCGCGCCACGCCCATCCAGGCGGCGTCGCCGCGCGCCGCGCCGATGAGCGGCAGCGTGCCCTGCAGCAGGGCCAGTACCAGGGCGAGCGACAGCGCGAGCTGACCGAGCTCGGGGATCATTGGAGCGTCTTGGACATGCGCTCGGCGGTCTCATGCGCGCGCTTCACGGCCTCGGCGGCCTCCGGGGGCATGTAGTTCTCGTCGTGCTTGGCGAGAACCTCGCGCGCGCGGAACACCCCGTCGGCGCCGAGCTGCCCCTGCGCCACCACGCCCTTGCCTTCGCGGAACAGATCCGGCAGCGCGCCGCTGTACACCACGGGGATCGTCTTGGCCGTGTCGGTCACCAGGAACCGCACCTCGACGCCTTCGCGCTTGACGCTGCCCTTCTCCACCATGCCGCCGATGCGGAAGGTGCGTCCTTGCGGCGCCTCCCGGGCGGCCACCTGCGAGGGCGTGAAGAAGAACACCAGGTTCTGCTCGAACGCGTTGAGCACCAGCGCCGCCGCCGCGCCGAGTGCGACGACGCCCACCGCGATCGCCGCGAGGCGCCTATGCCTTGGTTTCATGCGACCGCTTCACCAGCGAAAGGATCTCCAGCGCCAGTGCGCCGAACGTCACCGCGTACGCGCCCCACACGTACAAGCCGTATCCGCCCATGGCCCAGAATCCGCTCCAGCCGCCCCAGCTCATCGCCGCTCCAGGATGATGCAGCGCACGCGCGTCAACGCCGCCGCGATGCTGTAGCACCAGAACGCGAGCGCCATCAGGATCATTCCCGCGAACATGGCCGCCGCCATGCTGGGCGCCTTCGCCAGGCTCACCGAGGCGCCCTGGTGCAGCGTGTTCCACCATTGCACCGAGTAGTAGATGATCGGGACGTTGACCGCGCCCACGATCGCCAGCAGCGCCCCGGCGCGATCGGCGCGGCGCGGGTCGTCGATCGCCGCCTGCAGCGCCATGAACCCCAGATACAGGAACAGCAGGATAAGTTCCGAGGTCAGCCGCGCGTCCCAGACCCAGTAGGTGCCCCAGGTCGGCCGACCCCACAGCGCGCCGGTCCACAGCGCGATGAAGGTGAACAGCGCGCCGGTGGGCGCCAGCGCGCTCGCCATCATCGAGGAGAGCCGCGTGTGGAAGGCCAGGCCGAGCGCCGCCCAGCCCGCCATCACCAGGTAGAGGAACATCGACATCCAGGCCGCCGGCACGTGGATGAAGATGATGCGGTAGGCCTCGCCCTGCTGCGCGTCGGTCGGGGCGACGAAGAATCCGACGTAGAGGCCCGCCAGGGCGAGCAGCGCCGCGCCGGCCCAGCAGGCGCGCGCCATCGTCCCGGCGAGGGGCAGGAACGTCTGCGGCGACGCATACCAGAACCACTTGATGGTTGCACTCATTCCGTTGAGATCCGTAACGCCGCGCCTATCGCCCACGGCGCGAGCGCGGCCGACACGAGGAGCAGCGCCGCGAGCAGCTCCAGCTGTCCCTGCGGCGTGAGCCCGGCGGCCGCCATGTCCACGCTGCCCGCGCCGAAAATCAGCACCGGCACGTACAGCGGCAGCACCAGCAGCGACAGCAACACGCCGCCGCCCCTCACGCCCAGCGTCAATGCGGCGCCGATGGCCCCGACCAGGCTGAGCACCGGCGTGCCCAGGAGCAATGATAAGGCAAGGACGCCGAACAAAGGCGCCGGCAGGTCGTATTGCAGCGCAATCAGCGGGGCGATCACGACCAGCGGCAGTCCGGACACCAGCCAGTGCGCCAGCACCTTGGCGGCGGCCACCACGCCGAGCGGCGCGGCGCCCAGCAGCATCTGCTCCAGCGTGCCGTCGGCGTGATCGGCGGCGAACAGCCGTCCCAGCGACAGCATGGACGAGAGCAGCGCCGCCACCCAGATCACCCCGGGAGCGATCGAGCGCAGCAGGTTGGGCTCGGCGCCGATGCCCAGCGGGAACAGGCTCGCGACGATGACGAAGAACAGCAGCGCGGTGGCGACGTCGCTGCGCCGGCGCAGCGAAAGCAGCAGGTCGCGCCGCAGGATGCAGCAGACGGCGGCGATCATCCGAGCT
Organism: Gammaproteobacteria bacterium; assembly: GCA_041488375.1. Lineage (GTDB taxonomy): Bacteria > Pseudomonadota > Gammaproteobacteria > Burkholderiales > SG8-39 > JAABQT01. The sequence goes on from JBGPPD010000038.1 coordinate 9,011, forward strand.
CGATCACGCGCACAGTACTGTCGTCGATGCCCGACGGTTGGTGGGTGCTGTAGACGACAGCGTGGCCGCGCGCCACGTGGCGCGCGATCAGGTCGCCGGTGAGCCGGGCGGCCGCCGCATCGAGCGCGGCGAAAGGCTCATCGAGCAGCCACAGGGGAACCGTTTCGGACAGCAGCAGCCGCGCCAGTGCCGCGCGGCGCCGCTGGCCCTGCGAGAGCTTGCGCACCGCGACATCGGCCGGGAGCTCATAGCGCGCCAGCGCCTGCTGCACCGCCTGTGGCGCGGCCGCCAGGCCGGCCAGCACGCAGGAAACGGCGAGGTTCTCGGCCGCCGTCAGGTCGTCCTTCACCGCCGGCGCGTGGCCCAGGTACACGAGGTGGCGCGAGTAGTCCTCGCGCAACTGGCGGATCGGGGCCCCCCGCCAGCGCACCTCTCCGCCGTCCGGCACGAGGAGTCCGCACAGTACCTTCAGCAAGGTGGTCTTGCCGCTGCCGTTGGCGCCGGCCACGCGCAGCAACTCGCCGCCCTCCAGCGCCAGGGACAGGCCGCGCAACAGCGGCCTCCCGCCCCGCTCTAATTCGATGTCGCTCGCCTCCAGCACGCGGCTATTGTCGCAGAGCCGGGGCCGCGCCCCGCCGGACTAGGCCTCCTCGGCGATCTGCCGGCGCAGGATGCGGAAGCGCTCCGCGGGCTTCTCGCCGAACAGCGGGTCCTGCTCGCCGGGCACCGCCGCCTTCACCGCCTTCCAGTCTTCCGGGGAGAGCGCGCCGGCGGCGCGCGCCAGCACGTCCTCCTCTTCCTTGGCGATGTGGTTGCCGTAGTAGACCAGGTAGGTCGCGGCCGCCATTTCCACCTCGGCGCGCGGGATCACCGACCCGCCGAGGATCTCGTCCAGCAGCTTGGCCAGCGCTTCGCCGGCGCGGGCGATGACGCGGTGCTCCTGCCGCAGACGCGCCAGCGGCAGCTCGAGCTCCGGGACGCGCTTGGCCAGCAGCTCGAACGCCACGTCCTCGCGCGGGTGATGCACGCGGTCGGAGTACTCGCGCAGGTAGGAAACGATGTCCAGCATCAACTGGTAGTTCGGGCGCTCGCCGCCGTGGAACACGTCGAGCTGCCGTTGCAGCAGCGCGAGGAGCCGGCGGAAGTAGTCGTGCTCGTCGTGCCAGGCTTTGACCGCGTCCAAGGCGCGACTAGAACTTGTAGAGGTACCTTGCGCTCAGCAGGGTCTCGCGCTGGTTCGGGTTCAGGCTGACCGTCGTGTTGTCCGAATAGGCGAAGGGCACGCCGTTGAAACCCCAGCTCCATTCGTCGAGCTTGGAGATGATGTGCCGGAGATCGACCCGCAGGTCGCTCTTCCTGTCGATCGCGTACTTGGCGAATATTCCGAGCCGTGTCTCGCTGAAGGTCACGTCCGGCAGGCCGACCGCGTTCTGCAGCACGTTGTTCGCCGAAGTGGCGGGGTCCGGCGAAAGACCGTACTTGGTGACGTCCTTGACGTAGGTCGCACCCGCCCCGACTTCGAGCACGCCGCTAAGCTTGCCGTTGACGCCGAAGCCGAGCGCCGTATTGGTATTCTTCATGTCGGCGACGTAGTTCGCCCGGTCCGCGTCGTTCATGGTCTGGTCTCCGACCGAACCATAGGCCGTGAACTTCCACCGCTCGGAGACCGCATAGGCGGCATCGACGCTCAGCAGGGTCATGCCGCCCGAACGCAGGCCGTTTGCGCTCGGCGGATTGTAGTCATCCTTGGCCACCTCGGCGGCGAACTGCAGCGACAAGCGCTCCATCGGCAGCCAGTCCGCGCTCAACCGGAGCTTGTCGCGCTTGCGGTCGGCCAGGTTCAAGGGAAAAGTCGCGGTGCGCTGATAGATCTGGTCCCAGGAGTAAAGTCCTCCGTAGACCAGCCCCTGCGTGGCGCAGGCGGCGCTGGTGCACAGGTTGTACCAGTCCGAACCGGTGCGCGAGGCATGCGCAACGCCGAGCGCGCCCGTGAAGCTCTCCGAAATGCTCCGGCGCACCTCGCCGCGGTAAGTGATTTCCTCGGTCCTGCCGCGCAGCCCCGACAATCCCGCGACATCGACATCGAGTCCCGGAAGCTCGCGGGTGATCTGGTTGTAGTCGAGCCCGACCGTAACGCGCGTGGCGCCGGGCAGTTGGTAGCCCGCCTCGAGCTTGCTGCCGAGCCTGCGGTTGGAGATGTGGCTGTTGTTCCAGATGGTCGTGTTTTCGATGTTGTAGGCAGCGATCGGCGTCTTGTCGTCCTTCTTCTCGTAGCGCAGGTCCGCGAGCAGGGACAGCTTGGGCAGCGGCCGGGAGGTCAGCCCGAACTGCGCCAGCGTGGTGTTGAGCACCCCCCCGAGGCTGGTGCGCCCGGCGGGGGCGCCGCCCAGGCCCATCGATGCGAAGTCCTGGTCTTGCGTGGCGTGGGTGTAGGCCAGCTTGAACGTCGAGCGCAGCTTCGGCAGGAAGGCGTAGTTGCCGGTGACGTAGAGCTGGTGCGCCTGGTTGTCCGGGTACAGCCCCATGGGAAGCTGCAGGACGTCCTGCAGGCTGGTGCCCCCGGCCGCGGCCGGATTCAGGGTGGCGGGCCCGCCGCCGATGGCGTTGTTCAGCTGGTTGGGCACGGTCGGGTTGAGGCTGCCGTTGGCGTTGGTGAAGAACGAACCGTAGTAGCCGGCGCTCACGAACAGCTTCTCGCCGATGAAATTGAACTTGGCGTCGACTTGCTTGGAGTTGAAATTCACAGGCTCAGGGAGCAGCAGCAGCGCCCAGCGGGTATTGGCCGCGTTCTGCGTGCCAGTGCATACGTAGCTCGCGCAGTCGTAGCCCCTGGCCCACAGCCGCGCGCCATCCTTGTCCTCGTTCTTGAAGCTGACTTCGATCTGCATGTTGCCCGAGACCCACTTGTCGCCCGACAGTCCCAGGCCCGTGCGCTTCAGGCTCAGGTTGACATCCGTCCCGGTGCCGGGCGCGCCCAGCCGTACCACGCTGGGCGTGGCGCTGCCCGCGCCGAGGAGCCCGGTATTGATGGTGCGGATTTCGTGGTGCACCAATTCGCTGTAGTCGGCCGAGAATCGCCAGTTGCCCTGCTTCTGCACGCTGATGCCGAGATCCCGCGAATCCAGCCCGAGATTGCGGGCGCGCACCACCGTCCACATGCCGGTGCCGTCGTCGCGCCTAACGTAGTCCATATCGAGCAGCAGGTTGCCGCTGTCTTCGCGCAAGCCGTTGTACTGGCCGAAGATCGTCCGGTCGCGCTCGTGGCCGCTGGCGGCGCTGGCGCCGATCGAGACCGAGCTGTCCGGCTTCTTCAGCGCGGCCGCTTCGCCGGCATCCTGCGCGGTCGCCGGCGACATTGCTGCGGCAAGCGCGATCCCGAGGATCGATTTGCAGCGGACCTGTCCGGATCGTCTCATCGCGTTCTCCGATATTCAGCGCAGCCTGAACTGCGGTGTCGGATTGGTCACGCTCGGGTTGTTCGACCCGTGGACTTCCGTATGGCAGTTGAGGCAGCCGCGCGCCATCGTGATATTGATCGGGTTCTTCCCGGTGGTGCCCACGGTATTCGGCACCACCTGCCTGCCCAGCAGTTGCGGCACGTTCGGCCCGTGCGGCGTGTGGCACTGGTGGCAGAGGAACGGCGCCCGCGCCTTGAGCAGGTTTTCCACCACCGTGCCGTGCGGGTTGTGGCAGTTCATGCAGTCCTCGCTCACCGGCTCGTGGTTGTGGACGAACGGGCCGCGCTTTTCCATGTGGCAGGTGTAGCAGGTGTCGTTCACGCTATCGCGCTTCATGAGGCTCGGACCGACCGAGCCGTGCGGGTTGTGGCAATCGGAGCACACCACCTTGCCCTCGAGAACCGGGTGGTGCGACGGGCGGCTCACCTGCGTGCGCTGCTCCTTGTGGCAGCTGAAGCAGACCTCGGTCTGCGTGAGCTTGTCGCGCACCTTGTCGTGCTGCGTATGGATCTGGTGGCAGGAGGTGCAGGCGAGCTCGCGGCTCTGGTGCACGCTGCCTTGCCAATGCGAGCGCGCCGCATCCCTGCGGTGGCAGCTCATGCAGGCTTCGTTGCGCGCCTCGATCGGCGTGGCCGAAGTCTTGCTGAACGTGCGGTCGGGCTTGGGCCGCTCGCGCGCCTCGGCGGGCTTGTTGGCGTGCGTGTCGCTCTCGCCGTGGCAGCTGGTGCAGGTCGGCGTGCGCCCGTCGGCCAGCGTGCCGTGCTTGGTCTTGCCGATGGCGAGCACCGGGGTATCGTCGTTTTCGTCGTGGCAGCGCGTGCACTGCGCGTCGCCCTTCAGCACCAGGTCCTGGCGCGGCGCCTGCGCCAGGGCCCGCGGCGGCAGGGCGCACAGCAGACCGAGAAGCACCGCGGCGAACGCAGCGGGCCGCGTCATCGAGCGCGCCGCCTTCTCATTTCGCAAGCTTCAACTCCTGCGGCCCGGGGCCCTCGGGCTCGTTGTGCGCGATGCCAAAATGGCAGTCGATGCAGGTGATCCCCTCGGCCTTCGCCTTGGCGTGGCGCGCGCGCGCCCTTTCGCTCTGCTTCTCGGGATCCATGGCGTCCGCGTGGTGGCAGTTGCGGCATTCCAGGGAATCGGTCTGTTTCATGCGCGTCCACACTCGCGTCGCGAGCGCGTAGCGATGCTTCTGGAACTTTTCCCTGGTATCGATGCTGCCGGTCACGAAATGGCCCCACAGCTCGAAGGTCGCGGCGACCTTGCGCTTGAGCATCGGCAGCGGCTCATGCGGCACGTGGCAGTTGGAGCAGATGGCGCGCACGCCGGAGCGGTTGCGGTCGTGGATGGTGCCCTTGTATTCGGCGTACACGTTGTCGCGCATCTCGTGGCAGCTGATGCAGAAGCCCTCGGTATTGGTCCAGGCGAGGCCCGCCGCGCCGGCGGCCAGCAGCACACCGGAGATCACCAGCCCGGCGACCAGCACGCCGATGCCGAGCGTCACCCGCGAGCAGGCCGTGCAGCGCTGCTGGAGCCTCTGCCACCATTGGCCGATCATGAACGGCTCCTAGCGGCTCAGGATGAAGGCGATCACGTTCTTGATGTCGGCGTCGTTCTTGGTCTTCAGCGAATCGTGCAACTCCTCCTTGCCGTCGACCTTGATCTTCGGATTGGTGGTGAGGTGCTTGAACAGCGTCGCCTCGGCATCGGCCTTGCCCTTGAATTTGGCGGCCACCTCCTTGTACGGGGGGCCTTCCTTCTTGGCGGTCACCGAGTGGCACTTGAAGCAGCCGCTCTTCTTCATCAGCGCTTCCGCCGCGCCGGCGTCCGCGGGCTGCGACGCTGCCGCCGCCGCGAACGCGGCGAGCACTCCTGCCAGGATGCAATGGATTGCGCTACGCAACATAAACTCGACTCCCCTGTCGTTCTTGAGCGCGAACATCATGCCAGCGGCGCAAGCTCCCGCAGAACGGATTGCCGCGCTTCCTTTGATCTGGATCAACGGACGTTCGCGACGAGCCGCAGTTGTTGACTTGCATCAACCCGTTCGCCCCGACCCGCGGGAGGATTTGTGCAATGCAACCTGAACTCCGCCCGAAGACACCGCTTGCGCTGGCTCCGGCGAGGGACCGCCACGTGCTCGAGCGGGTGATCGCGGGCTTGCCCGTCTTCCGCCCGCTCTCGCGCGCCGACCTCGGCGTGCTCGCGAGCCAGGCGCGGCTGCGCGAAGCGCGCCGCGGCGCAGTGATCGTCCAGCGCGCAGAGCGCATGCCCGGCCTCGTGGCACTGGCCTACGGCACGGCCAAGCTGGCGCTGCGGCGCGCGGGCGGTCAGGAAAAGGTGGTGCGCCTGATCGGGCCCGGCGAGAGCTTCGGGCTCGCGGCCGCGCTGCTCGACCGGCCCTGCCCGATCGACCTTGTCGCGCTCACGGATTGCCTGCTCGCGACCATCCCGCCGGTGCCGCTGCTGCGGCTGCTGGAGAACAATGGCGGCTTCGCGCGTTGCGTCGCACGCCTGCTTGCCGAGCGCACGCTGGAACTGCTCGGCGAACTGGAAGCCAGCGCGCAGCACAGCGGCCTGCAGCGGCTGGCCTGCTACCTGGATTCGCTGGCGGCACCGGCCGGGCCTCCCGGCGCATGGATCGTGCGCTTGCCCGCCACCAAGACCACCGTTGCGGCGCGACTCGGCGTAAAGAAGGAAACGCTGTCGCGCATGCTGCGCCAGCTGACCACGCGGGGGCTCATCGCGGTTGCGGGGCGGGAGGTGGCGATACTCGACCGCGCCGGGCTAGCCCGGCTCACCGGCGCGGCCAGCTAGAGCAGGTCGAGCCCCCGCTGGGTCAGCAGCAGCCGGTGCTTCTCGGCCCGCCGCAATGCGCTCGCCACTTGCTGGGCTTCGAGCAGGCCGGCCAGCTTCTGCGGCCCGCAATGCTCCAGCACCGCGCGACTCACCTTGAGCAGGTGCAGCGGCTCGCGCGGCTTCTTCAGCAGGAAGTTCTGCGCCTCGCGGTCGCCGTCCCAGCTTTCGGCGAGCGCCCAGTCCGGAAATACCTGGCGCAGGTAGTTCCGTACGGCGTCCAGGCGATCCTTGGCGACTCGGGCCATGCCTCCCCACAAAGGCAGTCGACTTGCCGCAGGAATGTACTACCAATCCAAACGCGGGGGGTATCTCGAAACCTGTCGTCTAATTCAGATCCAGCGCGCGCTGCTTGAGGGCCGACAGCGGCACGAGCTCCAGCACGCTCTCGTGGGTCGCCTCGAGCACCACCTGCGGCGCGGCGCCGGCGCGCCAGGCCTCCACCCAGCGCAGCACGTGCAGGCACCAGCGGTCGCCGGCCTGCAGGCCGCGGAAGCGCATTTCCGGGCGCGGCGTGACCAGGTCGTTGCCCTTGGCCACGCTGAAGTCGAGGAACTGCTGCGTCACCTTGACGCACACCAGGTGCGCCACGCCGTCGGCGCCGTGCGTGGCGCAGCTGCCGTCGCGGAAGTAGCCGGTGAGCGGGGAGAAGCTGCAGGCCATCAGCTCGCCGCCGAGCACGTTCTTCTCCTGGCTCATGCCGCGTGCGCCTCGATATAGCGCCGCACCGCGTCGGCGCGCGGCTCGATCAGCTCGAAGCGCTGCGGCAGCTTTTCCAGGTTCTCGAAACCCCGCGGCCGCGCCGGCTCGCGCCCCAGCGCCTCCTGGATGGTGGCGGCGAACTTCGCCGGCTGGGCCGTCTCGAGGCAGATCAGCGGCACGCCGGGCTGGCGATGCGCCAGCCCGACCTTCACGCCGTCGGCGGTATGCGGATCGATGGTCACGCCGTAGCTTTGATGCACCTGGCGAATGGTGTCAAGCCGGTCGGCATGGGTGCTGCGGCCCGAGACGAAGCCGGTGCTGCCGCGCAGTTCGAATTCACCGTCGCGCTCGAGCTGTCCCCACAGGGCGACGATGCGCCCCGGATCGCGTCCGACCAGGTCGAAGGCGTAGCGCTCGAAGTTGGAGGCCTTGGAGATGTCCATCGACGGGCTGGAGGTCGCCACCGCCGCGCGGCGCACGCGGTAGCGCGCGCTGCGGAAGAACTCGTCCAGCACGTCGTTCTCGTTGGTGGCGAGGATCAGGCGCGCCACCGGCAGGCCCATCGCGCGCGCCACGTAGCCGGCGTGGATGTTGCCGAAGTTGCCGGTGGGCACCGAGAAGGCCACCTGCCCGGCGTCGCTGCGCGTGGCGCGGAAGTAGCCCCAGAAGTAGTACACCACCTGCGCCGCGACGCGCGCCCAGTTGATCGAGTTCACCGCGCCGATGCGGTAGCGCGCCTTGAACGCGGCGTCGGCGTTCACCTGCTTGACCAGGTCCTGGCAGTCGTCGAACACCCCGCGCACCGCCAGGTTGTGGATGTTGGCGTCCTGCAGCGCGTACATCTGCGCCGCCTGGAAGGCGCTCATGCGGCCGTGCGGCGAGAGCATGAAGACGCTCAGGCCCTGCTTGCCGCGCATCGCGTGCTCGGCGGCCGGGCCCGTGTCGCCCGAGGTGGCGCCGAGGACGTTGAGCGTGCGGCCGCGCGCGCGCAGCACCTGCTCGAACAGCCGGCCGAGCAGTTGCAGCGCGATGTCCTTGAAAGCGAGCGTCGGACCGTCGGCGAGGCCGAGCAGGTGCAGGCCCGGCTCGAGCGTCTTCAGCGGCGCGATGTCCGCGCTGCCGAAGGCCTCGCGCGTGTAGGTCGCGGCGACCAGCGCCTCGAGCCCCGGCACGTCGTCCATGAACTGCCGCAGGATCGCCGTGGCGAGCTGCGGATAGCTCATCGCGCGCCAGCCCGCGAGGTCCGCCTTCGGATATTCCTCGGGCACGTACAGCCCGCCGTCCGGCGCCAGGCCCTCGAGCAGGATGTCGGAGAAGCGCTGCGGCGCCACGCCGCCGCGGGTGCTGAGGTATCGCAACGCGCCTACCGTTTCGGGTCCTGCTTTTTCTGCAGTTCGTTGAACTTGCGCA
>JBGPPD010000039.1:0-17259 GCA_041488375.1 Gammaproteobacteria bacterium
CCGTCGCGCATGCTGCGGATGCGCAGCGCCATGTAGGAATTGGACACCACCTCGGCGACCACCGACATGGCCTGTACGATCGGCACGCCCGCGCGTCCGGCGAGCGCCATGCCGCGGGCGAAGCGCGCCAGCGTCGCGCGCATGATGATCGAGCCGGCGAGCGGCAGCCGAAGCTTCAGGCGATCCCACTGATAGCGTCCCTGCTCGCTGGCCAGGTACATCTGCGCGCCGACGCCCGCCAGGACGAGCGCCCCGACCACCGCCCACCAGTAGTGGAGGAAAAAATTCGACATGCCGATCAGGAACCGCGTCAGCAGCGGCAGCGGCACGTTCTGCGACTCGAAGATCTTGGCGAAGGCCGGGATCACCAGGAAATTGACCATCGCCACCGCCACCGCGATCACCACCAGCACGATCATCGGGTAGCGCACCGCCGCCTTGATGCGGTCGCGGATCTCCTTGTCGAACTCCATGTATCCGAACATGCGGTTGAACGATTGGTCCAACTCGCCGGTGGTCTCGCCGATGCGGATCACGCTGACATAGAACGTGCTGAACACGTTCGGGTGGTTGCGCATCGCCGAAGACAGTTCGCGTCCGGCATCGAGGCTGGCGCGCAGGTCGCCGATCACCTCGGCCAGCGACGGATTGCCCGAGGACTGCTGCAGCCCGGCCAGCGCGCGCATGATCGGCACGCCGGCCTTGAGCAGGGAGTACATCTGGCGCGAGAACAGCATCACGTCGATCTCGGTGATCGCCGGCGCGCTGAGCTTGCGCCACCAGTCCGGCGCCGCAATTGCCACGCTCTCGCCCGCGGGCGAAATGTCCACCGGCGTGACGCCGATGGCCAGCAGTTGGTCGGCTACGGCGCCGGTGTCCGCGCCGTCCAGCCTGCCGGTCACCAGTCCGCCGCGCGCGTCGCGACCGCGGTAGGCGAACGCCGGCATCAGTCCTCCACCTGCACCGCGACCTTGATCGCCTCGGAAATCGTGGTACGCCCGGCGACGACCAGCGCGATGGCGTGGTCGGTCAGCGTGCGCCCCTTGAGGCGGGCGTGCGCCGCGTCGATGAATGCGTTGGGGTCGGCCTTGTTCGCCGCACGCACCAGGTCGGAAGTCATCTCGAGCATCTCGTAGACGCCGGTGCGACCGAGGAAGCCCGTGCCGTTGCAATGCGAGCAGCCTCGCCCGTGATGGTACTTGCGGCTAGCCCAGTCGGAGCCCAGCACCGCTTCCAGCCACCGCCCTTCCTGCGCGTCGGGTTCGCGTTCCTCGGTGCAGCTCTCGCAGATCAGCCGTACCAAGCGCTGCGCGATCACCGCGTGCACTGAAGTCGCCACCATGTAGCTCGGCGCGCCCATGTCCACCAGCCTGATCGGGGTACTCGCCGCGTCCTTGGTATGCAGCGTGGAGAACACCAGGTGGCCGGTAAGCGCTGCGCGCAGGCCGATCTGCGCGGTTTCCTGATCGCGAATCTCGCCGATCAGGATCACGTCGGGGTCCTGGCGCAGGGTCGAGCGCAGCACGCGCGCGAAAGTGAGGTCGATCTTCTCGTTGACCTGCACCTGGTTGATGCCCGCGAGGCGGTATTCGACCGGGTCTTCGACCGTGAGGATCTTGCGGTCCACGGTATTCAACTCCGCCAGCGCGGCATACAGCGTGGTGGTCTTGCCGCTGCCGGTCGGTCCCGTGACCAGGATCATGCCGGCGGTGCGCTGCAACAGTTCATGGAACCGTTCCAGCATGTCGCCCGGCATGCCCAGGCGGTCCAGCCGCTGCAGCGTTGCCTTGCGGTTGAGCAGGCGCAGCACGACCGACTCGCCGTACTGGGTCGGCATGGAAGACATGCGCACGTCGATCTTCTGGTCCCGGACGATCACGTTCAGGCGCCCGTCCTGCGGCAGGCGCTTCTCGGAGATGTCCAGCCCGGCCATCAGCTTCAGGCGCAGCACCAGCGCCGGCCCGATGCGGCTGTCAGTGTCGGTCTGAGGGTTGAGCGCGCCGTCGATGCGGAAGCGGATCTGCACCTTGCCTTCCTGCGGCTCGATGTGCACGTCCGAGGCATTCACCTGCACGGCGTCCTCGAACACCGACTGCAGGAGCTTGACCACCGGCGCCTCCTCGGCACCGACGCCCGCGCCGAGCGCGCCGAAGTCGACGTAGGAGTCGCCGATGTCGCGCTCCAGCTCCCTGGCGAGGCCGCTGATCTCCTCCGTGCGCCGGTACACCCGGTCGATGGTCTGCAGCAGGAGCGCCTCGCTCACCACCGCCACCTCGATTTCGCGCTGCAGGATGCGCCCGAGTTCGTCGTAGGCGAACAGGTCCGTCGGATCGGCCATGCCAACCAGGATGTTGGCGCGGCGGTCCTCCAGCACCACGGTGCGGAAGCGCCGCGCCTGCGCCTCGGGCAGGCGCCGCACCACGTCCTGGTTGAAGTTGTAGAACTTCAGGTTGACGAACGGGATGTTGAGCTGGCGCGAGATCGCCTCGCAGATCTGCTCGTCGTTGACGAAGCCCTGCTCGATCAGCACGCGACCGAGCTTGCGCCCGCTCTTCTTCTGCTGCTCGAGCGCGCTCTTCAGCTGGTCCTGCGAGATCGCCTTCTGCGCGACCAGCACGTCGCCGAGGCGGATCTTTTCCGGGCGTCCCATCGCGAAACTCCCTACGGATGCGGGCGGCGGGCATTATCCGCCAATCCGATGCGCCGTGCTTTTCCGCCCCGCGCACAGGGACTATCATGCGCGCTGAGTGACAAGAATTTTCAGAAAGCGAGCAGATGAAAGCCTTTGCCTCCCAAGCCGACCTCAAGCCGAAGAAAATCACCTTCCAGCGCCTTTCCAAGAGCGCCTATGCCTTCACCGCGGAGGGCGACCCGAATACCGGCGTGATCGTCGGTGACGACGGCGTGATGGTGATCGACGCCCAGGCGACCCCCTTGATGGCGCGGGAGGTGATCCGGCGCATCCGCCGCGTCACGGCCAAGCCGCTCAAGTACGTGGTGCTGTCGCACTATCATGCGGTGCGCGTGCTCGGCGCCTCGGCCTACAGGGCCGAGCAGATCATCGCCAGCCGCCGGACGCTCGGGCTGATCCGGGAGCGCGGCAAGCAGGACATGGCGAGCGAGATCGGGCGCTTTCCGCGACTGTTCCGCGGCGCGGGTTCGATCCCCGGCCTCACCTGGCCCACCCTGGTGTTCGAAAATTCGCTTACCGTGATGATGGGCAAGCTGGAAGTGCGCATCCTGCACGTGGGGCCCGGGCACACGGGCGGCGATTCGATCGTCTGGCTACCGCAGGAGCGCGTGCTGTTCTCCGGCGACCTCGTCGAATACAACGCCGGCATCTATGCCGGAGACGCGCATCTGGAGGAGTGGCCCGACACGCTGGACAAGCTGCGCGCGCTGCAGCCCCGCGCCCTGGTGCCCGGCCGCGGCCCCGCGCTCACCACGCCGGCGCAATGCCAGAGGGCCATCGGCTACACGCAGGATTTCGTGCGCGGTTTATACGCCGCCGCCCGGCGCGGCGCGGCGGCGCGACGGTCGCTGAAGCAGGTTTACCTGGCGACCAAGAAGCGGCTGGACCCGGTGTACGGGCGCTTCCCGATCTACGAGCACTGCATGCCGTTCGACGTATCGCGCGCCTACGACGAGGCGCGCGGCATCAAGCACCCGCGCATCTGGACGGCGCGGCGCGACGTCGAAATGTGGAAGGCGATCGCATGAAGACCCCCGTGGTCTTTCTGCCGGGACTGCTGTGCGACGCGCAGCTCTGGCAGCCGCAGATCGTGGGCCTGGGCCCGAGCATCGAGCCCTGGGTGGCGGACCTGATGCGCGACGAATCGATCGCCGCGATGGCGCAGCGCGCGCTGTCCGAAGCGCCGTTCAAGAAATTCGCCCTTGCCGGGCTGTCGATGGGCGGCTACGTGGCGCAGGAAATCATGCGGCAGGCGCCCGAGCGCATCGAGCGCCTCGCGCTGCTGGACACGCAGGCGCGCCCCGAAACCCCCGAGGCGAGGGAGCGGCGGCTGGCGCTGATGGCGCTCGCCGAAAAGGGCGAGTTCATGGGCGTCATCGACCGCCTGCTGCCGCTGCTGGTGCACAGTGCGCGCCTCGGCGACACCCCGCTGGTGGAACTGATCAAGGACATGGCGAAGAACGTCGGCAAGGACGCGTTCCTGCGCCAGCAGCGCGCCATCATGGGCCGGCCGGACTCGCGCGATTCCTTATGGAAGATCCGCTGCCCGGCGCTGGTGCTGTGCGGAGAACACGACCTGCTCACGCCCCGCGACCGGCACGAAGAAATCGCGGCGGCGGTCCGGGGCTCGACGCTCGTCGTGTTGCCCGGATGCGGTCACATGTCTACGCTGGAAAAACCCCTCGATGTCAATCGCGCGCTGTCGGCCTGGTTGACTCTGGCCGGATAGGCGCAGCCCCGCCGCGGAGGAGGAGGAAGGAGGAAACCGCGGCGGGGCCTGCCTAATCTTTCAGTGATCGTGACGCAGCCGTGCGTCGGTGCAATCGGCGGCGGTGCTGCGGACTTGCCGGGAGAAGCTGGTCAGCTTGGCCAGTGCGGCGGCAAAGAATCCCGCGATGGCCTTGCCCACCGCTTGGGCCCGCTCCCGGCGCGCACGGCGCTCGATGTCGGCCCAATCCGCGTACGCCAGGCGCAGCCGGATGTCAGCCCTTATTTGCTTCTCGATATGCTCGATTTCGTACGCGTTCATCTTGATTCCTCAGTCCGCTTCTAGTGCGGTGCAGCAAATATACGGCTTTGCTCATGGGTTTAGAATAGCGGAGAATCACAAAACTCTCTTGCGTTTGACGCAAAGATGAAAACGGCTAAATGCGTGACGTAGTGCACGGAATGCTGGTGTTTTCCAAAGTCGTGCAGGCAGGCAGCCTGTCCGCCGCGGCGCGAGAACTCGGCGTGTCCCCCGCGGTGGTGAGCCGCACGTTGGCGGGGCTCGAGGCGCGCCTGGGCGTGCGCCTGGTGAACCGCACCACCAGGAGCCTGAGCCTCACCGACGAGGGCGCGAGCTACTTCGAGACCTGCCAGCGCATCCTGGCCGAAATCGACGAGGCGGATGCCGCGGTCAGCTCGCGCCGCGTCGAGCCGCAAGGCGTGCTCAAAGTGGCCCTGCCCGCGTCCTTCGGCCACAAACACATCGCCCCGCTGGTGCCGCGCTTCGCCGAGCGCTACCCGAAGATCGAACTGGCGCTGTCCATGTCGGACCGCTCGATCAACCTGATCGAGGAAGGCTTCGACCTGGCGATCCGCATCGCCGAACTGAAGGACTCCTCGCTCGCCGCGCGCAAGCTCGCGCCCAACCGCCGCGTGGTGTGTGCGAGCCCGGCCTACCTGCGCCAGCACGGCGAGCCGCGGACTCCGCAGGACCTCGCGCAGCACAATTGCCTGGTCACCACCTGGGAGCAGGGCTTCACCATGACCTGGGAGTACAAGAGCCCGGTCGGCAAGCGCAGTTCCGTGCGCGTCACGGGACGCTACGCCTGCGACAACTGGGAGGTGCTGCGCGAGTGGGCGGTGGCCGGCCTGGGCGTGGCACTCAAATCCACCTGGGACGTGCGCAAGCACCTCGAGGACGGGACCCTGGTTCCGCTCCTGCCCGGCTACGATTTCGGCACCGACGTCGGCATCTACGCGGTCTATCCGCACCGGCGCCACCTGCCGGCCAAGACGCGCGTGTTCATCGATTTCCTCGCCGAGTCCTTCGGGCCCGAGCCCTACTGGGATCGGCCCGCCGCGCGAATCAACGCGCCCGTCACTGTCTAAGGTTGTGTTAGAACCGCGTTAACGGAGGCAAGCCGATGAACGCACCGGTCGATCCCGCCAAACTCGCCGAGGTTTCCCTCGACGACAAGTTCACGCTGGAGAAGGGCCGCGTCTTCCTCACCGGGACGCAGGCGCTGATCCGCCTGATGTTCCTGCAGCGCGAGCGCGACCTGCGCGCGGGGCTGAACACGGCGGGCTATGTGTCCGGCTATCGCGGCTCGCCGCTGGGCGGCCTCGACCAGGCGCTGTGGCGCGCGCAGAAGCACCTAGAGGCGCACCACGTGAAGTTCCAGCCCGGCGTCAATGAAGACCTCGCCGCCACCGCCATCTGGGGCACGCAGCAGGTCGGCATGTTCCCCGGCGCGAAGTACGACGGCGTGTACGGCATGTGGTACGGCAAGGGCCCGGGCGTGGACCGCTGTGGGGACGTGTTCAAGCACGCCAATTCCGCGGGTACCTCCAAGAATGGCGGGGTCCTGGTGCTCGCCGGCGACGACCACGCGGCCAAGTCCTCCACGCTCGCGCACCAGAGCGAGCACATCCTCAAGGCCTGCTGCATCCCGGTGCTCAACCCGGCCAACGTGCAGGACTACCTCGATTTCGGCCTGCACGGCTACGCCATGAGCCGCTACTCGGGTTGCTGGATCGGCTTCAAGTGCGTCACCGACGTGGTGGAGTCAGGCGCCTCCGTGATCGTCGATCCGGAGCGCGTGCAGATCAAACTGCCTACCGATTTCGCCCTGCCGCCGGGCGGCGTCAACATCCGCTGGCCGGACGGCTTTCTGGAGCAGGAGGCGCGCCTGCTCGACTGGAAGGTGTACGCGGCGCTCGCCTACGTGCGCGCCAATGGCCTGGATCGCATCGTATGGGATTCGCCCAATGCCCGGCTCGGCATCGTGACCACGGGGAAGAGCTTCGGCGACACCATGCAGGCGCTCGGCGACCTCGGCATCGACGAACAGGCAGCGCGCGACATCGGGTTGCGCGTGTACAAGGTGGCGATGCCCTGGCCGCTCGAGCCGCAGGGCGCGCGGCGCTTCGCGCAGGGGCTGGAGGAAATCCTCGTCATCGAGGAAAAGCGCCAGTTGATGGAGTACCAGATCAAGGAAGAGCTCTACTCCTGGGAGCCTTCCAAGCGCGCGCCGCGCGTGGTCGGCAAGTTCGACGACAACGGCGAATGGAGCCGCGCCGAGGGCCAGCCCGCCGGAACGTGGCTGTTGCCCGCGCACTACGAGCACAACTCGGCGATCGTGGCGCGCGCCATTGCCAAGCGGCTGGAGAAGCTCGGCCTGGCCGCGAAGCTCGGCGCGCAGTTCAGGGAACGGCTCGCCTTCCTCGATTTCAAGGACCGGGCGCTCGCCAAGCCGCGCGTCACCACCGTGCGCCAGCCGTATTTCTGCTCCGGCTGCCCGCACAATACTTCCACACGCGTGCCCGAAGGCAGCCGCGCCACCGCTGGCATCGGCTGCCATTTCATGGCGGTGTGGATGGACCGCAGCACTTCCACCTTCACGCACATGGGCGCGGAAGGCGTGACCTGGGTCGGCCAGGCGCCGTTCACGGAGGAAAAGCACCTGTTCGCCAACCTTGGCGACGGCACCTACTTCCATTCCGGGCTGCTGGCGATTCGCGCCGCAGTGTCCTCCAAGGTCAGCATGACCTACAAGATCCTCTACAACGACGCCGTGGCCATGACCGGCGGCCAGCACCACGACGGCCCGCTCGACCCGGCGAGAATCTCGCGGCAGATCGCCGCCGAGGGCGTGAAGCCGATCGTCATCGTCACGGACGAGCCGGAGAAGTACCCGGCGGGCACCGACTGGGCGCCCGGCGTGACCATCCGCCACCGCGATGAGCTCGACACCGTGCAGCGTGAGCTGCGCGAGCAATCCGGCGTGTCGGCGCTGATCTACGACCAGACCTGCGCTTCCGAGAAGCGCCGGCGCCGCAAGCGCGGCGCCTTTCCCGATCCCGCCAAGCGCGCGGTGATCAACGAGATGGTGTGCGAAGGCTGCGGCGATTGCAGCGCGAAGTCCAACTGCCTGTCGGTGGAGCCGCTGGAGACCGAGTTCGGCCGCAAGCGGACCATCAACCAGTCCACCTGCAACAAGGACTTCTCCTGCGTGAAAGGCTTTTGCCCGAGCTTCGTCACGGTCGAGGGCGGGCAGATGAAGAAAGGCAAGTCCGGCGCGCGCGCGGCGGGGGACGACTTTCCCGCGCTGCCGGAAGCGGTGCCCGCCTCCCTCGCCGAGCCTTGCGGCGTGCTGGTCACCGGCATCGGCGGCACCGGCGTGATCACCATCGGCCAGATCATCGGCATGGCGGCGCACCTGGAGGGCAAGGGCGTGTCGGTGCTCGACATGTCGGGCCTGGCGCAGAAATACGGCGCAGTGATGTCGCACGTGAAGATCGCCTCGAGCGCGCAGGGGGTTCACGTCGCGCGCCTGGGAACGGGCGATGCACGCCTGGTCATCGGCTGCGACCTGGTGGTGACGGCGAGCGGTGATGCGCTGGACAAGATGAATGCCGGCAAGACGCGCGCGGTGGTCAATGCAACGACGTCCCCCACTGCCGCGTTCGTGAAGAACCCGGACTGGCAGCTGCCGGGCTCGAACCTGCAACACGACATCGCAGAAGCCTGCGGCGGCGGGAACGCCGAGTTCGTGCCGGCGGCCGAGCTCGCGACCGCGCTGATGGGCGATTCGATCGCCACCAACATGTTCATGCTCGGCTACGCCTGGCAGAAGGGCTGGGTGCCGCTGGGTCGCGAGGCGATCGAGCGCTCCATCGAGCTGAACGGCGTGGCGGTGGAATTCAACAGGAAGAGCTTCCTCTGGGGCCGGCGCGCGGCGGTGGACCTGGAGCGCGTGCGGCGCATCGCGATTCCCGCGGAGGTGGTGGCGATCGGCGAGCACTTCTCGCGCAACCTCGAGGAACTCGTCGGGCGGCGCTCGAAGTTCCTCACCGGCTACCAGGATGCGGCCTACGCGGCCCGTTACCAGGCGCTGGTGCAGCGCGTGCGCGCCGTTGAACAGGACAAGGTCGGCGGCACCAAGCTGGCGGAAGCGGTGGCGCGCTACTACGCCAAGCTCCTCGCCTACAAGGACGAGTACGAAGTGGCGCGGCTCTACACCGATGGCGCGTTCCTGAAGAAGATCGAGGGCATGTTCGAAGGCGACTACAAGGTGAACTTCCACCTCGCGCCGCCGCTGCTGGCGAAACCCGATCCGCAGACCGGCGAGCCGAGGAAGATCCAGTTCGGGCCGTGGATGCTGCGCGCGTTCAAGGTGCTCGCGAAGCTAAAGGGCCTGCGCGGCACCGCATTCGACATCTTCGGGCGCACTGAAGAGCGGCGCATGGAGCGCGCGCTGATCGGCGAGTACGAGAAATCGGTGGATGCGCTGCTGCAGGGGCTGACGCGCGAGAACCACGCGCTGGCGGTGGAGATCGCCTGCCTGCCGGAAACCATCCGCGGCTACGGCCACATCAAGGCGACGGGCGCGGATGCCGCGCGCAAGAAGCAGGCCGAACTGCTGCAGCGCTACCGCGCCGCGCCGGTAAGAGCAGCCGCCTGAATATCGGGCTCTGACCCCGATTTTCAGGCGACGCGGACGGGGAGCTTCCTGAAGCCGCGGAAGCGGATCCTCCGGTCCCTCTCCGGCTCGCCGTTCAGTTCAATCCCCGCGAATCGACCGAGCAGCCTCCCCAATGCAATGCGGGCCTCCATGCGCGCGACATTCATGCCGGCACAGGCATGGTCGCCCTGGCCAAAGGCGATGTGCCGGTTGGGCTTGCGGCCGACGTCGAAGCGCTCGGAATCGCTGAACTGCGCCGGGTCATGGTTCGCCGCGCCGATGCCGATGGTGATCGGCGTTCCTGCGGCGAGCGTTTTCCCGCTCAGCGTCGCGCACGCCGTAAGGCGGCGGTTGTTGAGCTGGATCGGGCCGTCGTAGCGCAGCATTTCCTCGATGGCGCTCGGCACCAGCGACGGATCCGCGCGCAGCCGGGCCAACTCGCCCGGATTCCTCAGCAACAGCCACATGCCGTTGCCCAGCAGGTTGGTGGTGGTCTCGTGCCCGGCGTTGAGCAGAAAAATGCACTGGTGGTAGAGCTCGATATCGGTGAGCTTTTCGCCGTCCTTTTCGCCCTGGATCAGCCGGGTGAGGACATCGGATTCGTAGTCGCCGGGTCTCCTGCGCCGGTCCGCGACCAGAACCCTGAGGTAGGCGATGAACTCCGTCACCGCGCGGTTGCCGCTGGCGAGCATCTCAGGCGTAAGTTTCGGCTCGAGCCCGGTGAGGATAGCCACCGACCAGCCGCGCAGCGGCGCTCGCTCGCCGCGCGGAATGTCGAGCAGGTTGCCGATCACCTCGATCGGGATCTGCGCGGCGAAATCGTCGATGAAGTTGACGCTGGCCTTGGCGGCCATTTCGCCAAGCAGGGTGTCGACCAGCTTCGCCACGTCGCCTTCCATGCGCGCAATTGCACGCTGGTTGAGCGCACCCATGATGATGCGCCGCACGCGCGTGTGCAGCGGCGGGTCCTTGAATACCAGGCTCGTCGTATGGTGTTCGTAGAGCGGCGACGCGCCGAGCTTGGGTCCGAACTCCGCCTTCTTGTCGGAACTGGCGTGCGGGTCGCGGTACACCGCGATCGCGTCCTCATAGCGGCTCAGGAAGACGCCGCCGCCTTCGAGCGCATGCACCGGGTCGTGCTTGCGCAATGCGGCGTACCAGGGATAGGGATCGTCGAGGAACTCCGGCGGCACGCGCGTCAGCTGGAAATCACGGATCGCGTCGACGGAGATCATTCGGATATTATGCCGCCATGCAACGCCTCCCCAACGCCGAGTTCGAACCCGTCCTGAAGAGGCGCCTCGAGGAACTGTGGGGCAATCCGCCAAATCTGTACCGCGCGCTTGGCAACCACGCGCCGCTGTGCGCTGCCTGGACCGAGTTTGCGCGCGCCCTCCGCTACGACAGTCGCAGCCCGCGCGAATTGCGGGAGCTCATGATCCTGCGCGGCGCGCAGCTGATGCGC
The DNA here is from genome assembly GCA_041488375.1 of Gammaproteobacteria bacterium. Taxonomy (GTDB): domain Bacteria; phylum Pseudomonadota; class Gammaproteobacteria; order Burkholderiales; family SG8-39; genus JAABQT01. Next base: position 10,829 of record JBGPPD010000039.1, read on the forward strand.
TCGGAGTACGAGTGGGCGCAGCACCTGAAAATGGCGCGCAAGTTCGGCGTTCGCGAGGCGCAGATCGCGGCGCTCGCCGACTGGCGCAGCTCGGCGGAATTCACCGGGCGCGAAAAAGCGGCGCTGCTGCTGGCCGAGGCAGTCACCAACGGCAACGTGACCGACGCGATCTACGCTGAAACATCGAAGCACTTCGATCATGCGGAGTTCGTGGAGCTCGCCATGGTGCCCGCGTTCTACGCCATGGTGGCGCGCATGCTCGATGCGATGCGCGTGCAGCTGGAGCCCGACGCGCGCAGCTACTCCCCGAAACTGCCATGAGCGCGGCGCAACCCAGGCAGTACCGCTACTACGAGTTCGTGATGGCGGCCTTCGTCACGGTGTTGATCTGCTCCAACCTGATCGGCCCGGCGAAGATCGCGCAGATCGAGTTGCCTTTTTTCGGCACGCTCGTCTTCGGCGCTGGCGTGCTGTTTTTCCCCATCTCGTACGTGTTTGGCGACATCCTCACCGAGGTCTACGGCTACGCGCGCGCGCGGCGCGTGATCTGGGCGGGCTTCGCCGGACTTGCGTTCGCCTCGTTCATGGCCTGGGTGGTGGTGGCGCTGCCGCCGGCGCCCTTCTGGAAGAATCAGGAAGCGTACGAAATCGCCTTCGGCACCGCCTGGCGCGTGGCGGGCGCATCGATGATCGCCTACTTCTGCGGCGAGTTCGTCAATTCCTTCGTGCTCGCCAAGATGAAGATCCTGACCGCGGGCAAGTGGCTGTGGACGCGCACCATCGGCTCGACGATCGTCGGGGAAGCGGTGGATTCGGCGCTGTTCTACCCGCTTGCGTTCTACGGCACCGGCATCATCCCGAACGAAAGGCTTATGCAGGTGATGGCCTTCCAGTTCGTCGCCAAGGTGGCGGTCGAGGTGGTGTTCACGCCGGTCACCTACAAGGTCGTGGCGGCGCTCAAGCGCGCCGAGCACGAGGACTACTACGACCGGGACACCAACTTCACGCCCTTCAAAATCGGGGTCTGACCCCGATTTCTCTCAGCGCTCGCGGGCGGCTTCGTGCCAGGCTTTCTGCACCGGGCTGAGGACGTACTCCAGGATCGAGCGGGTGCCGAGGTGGATCTCGCTTGAGATCTGCATGCCCGGCGCGAGCGGATAGCGGGTGCCATCGGCTACCAGTTCCTGCGCGCCCAGTTCGACCAGCGTCCTGAAGGAGAGCGGTCCCATCGGTCGGTCTCGCCCGCTCAAGGAGTCCGACCTGGTGTTGGGGGACGGCGCCTCCGTAGAGTCCGCGTTGATGTGCGTCACCCTGCCTTCCACCATGCCGTATTTCTGGAACTGGAAAGCGGCGAGCTTGAGCTTCACCTTCTGGCCTTCCCGTACGAACCCGATGTCCTGGTTCCCGATCCAGACCTCCGCCACCAGCGTGTCCCCCTGCGGCACCAGCGTCATCAGGATCGTCCCGGGCGAGGCCACGGTGCCAATGGTGTGGGTGGCGAGGTCCTTGACCGTTCCCGCCTGCGGCGCGCGCAGCTCCAATAGCTCGCTCCGGTGCGCCTGCTTGGCGAGTTCCTGGCGCAGCTTTTCCACCTGGGCGGAGGTTTCGAGCCGCTCGGCCTGGAGCTGACGCCGGTAGTCCGCGCTGATCTGCGCGATCTTCCTCTCCGACTGCTCGATCAGCGCGACGTTGGAGCGGATGGTGAATTCCTGCGTGCGCAGGTCCTGCTCCTTCTCGATCCTCTCACGCGTCTTGTCGGTGACCATGATGCGGCCCGCGTAGCCGTCCTTTTGCAGCTTCTCGAAGGCCTTTTCCTGCTCGATGTAGTGCGGCAGCACCTGCTCCAGCTTGGACCTGGTCGAGTGCGCGGCGGCGAGATCGTTCTTCGCCTTTTCCAGGAGGCTGCGCTCCTGGCCGAGCGCGTTCTCGTAGGCGCCCACATTCGAGTCGTTCTGCGCGAGCACCTGAGCGAAGAGCTCCGGCGGATCGCCCTTCTCCAACGTTGGGCGCGTCCCGACGAGCTGCCCTTCGATGCGGCGAAGCGCGAGGCGCTTGTTGTCGTAGTCCGCGCGCAGCGACTTCGTATCCGCAGTGGCGAGCACCGAGTCCATGCGGATCAGCACCTGAGCCTCGCGCACCTCCTCGCCCTCCTTCACCAGGATCTCGCGCACGATGCCCTGCTCGGAGGGCTGCACGATCTTCAGGTACGACGATGGCACGAGCTTGCCGTCCGCCACGGCGACGATGTCGAGTTGGCCGAACACCATCCACAGGCCGGCGCCGGCAAGCAGGCCGATGAGCAGCCGCAGCATCCAGCCGGCGAGCGGCGCCGGGGGCTTCTCCTGGATGCGCAGCAGCGGCGGCGCGAAGTCCGCCGCGTCCGCGGAAAGGAATTCCCGTGCCATGGGTCAGGCGAGCTTCACGTATCCCTCCTGCAGCCCGTTGAAGGGATGCAGGGTTTGTGCGTCGGCGCCGAACCCGGGAGCGCCGATCGCCTGTTGCGCCGCGGCCAGGCTCATTCCCGTGAAGCCATTGTTCTTGCCGTACCAGTAGGCGAGATCCCCGCCGATCGCCGCGTCGTCCGCGCCCGAGAGATGGAACGCCAGAAGCGCGTTGGTCACCGCCCAGCTGGTCAGGCCCGGGGACTGCGCGAGCGCGTTGTCGAACTCGGCCACCAGCCCTGCGAAGTCGAAGGTCTGCACCTTCTTGTTGTAGAGCGGGTCCGATGAATTGGCGTCGAATTCCTGCGTCGCGTCGAGGATGATCTGCAGGTCGAGGACGCTGTTCGAACCCGCATACCAGTCTTTGAGCACCACGCGGTCGTTTTCGCCCGCCGAGACAACGAGGTCGCTCCCGTCCTTGGACAGACTCAAATCGTCGTAACCGATGCCGCCACCGAAGGAAAGCGTGTTCGCTGCACCAGCCGCCGCGAACACCGTGTCGATGCCGCCGCCCGCGTTGTAGGCGATGACGTTGTTCCCCGCGCCGGTGTCGATCGTGTCGTTGCCGGCGCCGCCCGCAAAGAGGTCGCTGCCGTCGCCGCCTGTCATTGCGTCGTCGCCCTCGCCGCCGCTGAAGACATTGTTGCCATCGGTGTCGGTGAGGACGTCGTTGCCCGCGCCGCCTTCGAGCACCGTGGGCCCCGCCTCGCCATTCAGCGTGTCCGGCCCTGCGCCGCCGCGCACCATCCCGCCCTCGGTGGACATGAGCCAGTTCTTCCATGCGCCCCACGCCATGCCGTCGTTGGCGCGCGCCCACACCTGCTCCGTCCCCGGGTTCGCGCCGCCCACGTACGTCGTGTTCGCGAGATCGGCGGCGGAAATCGCGATGGACTGGGCGGCGGCCTGCTGCACGCCGTTCACCTCGAAATGCCCTCCGCCGTTTACATCATCCCAGAACTCGTACGAGGCCATCGCGTCGCCATCCGTGTCCGAAACCCCGAAGAACATCGAGGCCGGGAGCGCCTCGTTCCTGAGGATGCCCGCGCTCGATGCCGTCACCACCGGCGCCGCGTTTGTGAGATGCGGCCAGGAGTTCATGGTCCAGCTCTTCCACGCGCTCCAGGCCATGCCGTCGGAGGCACGCACCCAGACCGTATCGCTACCCGTGCTCGAGCCGCCTGAAAACTCAGTGTCCGCGAGCTGCGCCGCCGTAACGCCGATAGCGACGTTGACACCCTGCTCGACGCCGTCAACGGTGAAGTGACCGTTGCCTGCGGTCGAGTCCCAGAATTCGTACTGGGTGATGGTGTCGCTGTCGGCATCGGTCACCGAGAACAGCGAATCCGCGGCCACGGCCTGGTCGAGGAGCACCGTGCTGCTCGAGGCCGTCACCTCGGGTGCCGCGTTCGGGACGTGCAGCGCCGTGGTCATGGTCCACGGCTTCCAGGCGCCCCACTCAAGTCCGTCGTTTGCGCGCACCCAAACCTGCTCGGAGCCCGGATTTGCGCCGCCCACGTAGTCGGTGCCGGCGAGATCCGTAGCGTTCACCGCGATCGCCGCGGCGGCTGCCTGCTGCACGCCGTTCACGCGCCAGTAGCCGCCGCCGTTCACGTCGTCCCAGAATTCGTAGCGCGCAGCGTCGTCGCCGTCCGCGTCGCTCACGGAAAAGAGCGAAGCCGCGCCCAGCACCTCGCCAGTGAGGATGGTCGCGTTTGCGGCGTCCGCCACCGGAGCGGCGTTCGACGCGTGCGGCCAGGAGTTCATCGTCCAGCTCGTCCAGGCGCCGAAGGTCTGCCCATCTGTGGCGCGCACCCAGACCGTGTCCAAACCCGCTGCCGCCGCGCCCACGAACTGCGCGCTGGCGAGATCCGCCGCCGAGACGGTGATGGAGACGTTCACGCCCTGCTCCACTCCGCTCACCGAGAAGTGGCCGCCGCCGGAGCTGGAGTCCCAGAACTCGTAGGTCGCGATTGAATCGCCGTCCGCGTCCGCGACGCTGATGAGCGCCGACGCGTCGACCGCTTGACCGAGGAGAACCGTCTGCGTTGCCGCCGTGGGAGTCGCCTCCGGCGCCGAGTTCGGGATGTGGAGCGCCGTGGTCATGTTCCACGACTCCCACGCGCCCCATTGCAGGCCGTCGCTCGCACGCACCCATACCTGTTCGGTCCCGGGGTTGGCGCCGCCTACGTACTCCAAGTCCGAGAGCTGCGCCGCGGTGACCGGGAGCGGGTTGTTGGTCTGCGCGACGCCGCCGAGCGCGAAGTAGCCGCCGCCCGACGTGTCATCCCAGAACTCGTATTGCGCGATCGGATCGCCGTCCGCGTCGGTGACCGAAACGAGCGATTGTGCGGAGACAGCCTGGTCGCGCAATACCGCGCCGTCCGGGGCATCCGCAACCGGCGCTGCATTGCTCGCGTGCGGCCAGGAGTTCATGGTCCAACTCCTCCAGGCGCCAAAGCTCTGCCCATCGGTGGCGCGTACCCATACCTGGTCCGAGCCCGCCTGCGCAGCGCCCACAAACGTCGTATTGGCGAGGTCTTGCGCCGCGACGACGATGGCGACATTGACGAGCTGCTCGACGCCGTTGACCGCAAAGTAGCCGCTGCCCGCCGTGGAATCCCAGAACTCGTAACGCACCGCCGGATCACCGTCGGCGTCAGCCACCGAGAAGAGCGACGCCACAGCGACCGACTCGTCCAGCAGCACCGTCTGTGTCGCGCCCGTGGGCGTCGCATCCGGCGCCGCGTCCGGGATGTGGAGCGCGCTCGTCATGTTCCAGGACTTCCAGGCGCTCCAGGCCTCGCCGTCGTTGGCGCGCACCCAGACACGCTCGGTGCCGGGCGTCGTGCCCGCCACGTACTGCGTATTGGCGAGATCCGCGGCGGAAACCGGAATCGAGGAGGCGGCTCCCTGCTCCATGCCATTCACCACGAAATGCCCGCCGCCGGCCACGTCGTCCCAGAACTCGTACTGAGTGGCCGATTGCCCATCCTCGTCGAAGACTGAGAACAGCGTCGAAGCGAGGACCGAATCATCGAGAAGTAGATCGCTGTCCGCGGCAGAGACTACGGGGGCGCTATGGCCCCCGCTCACTGCGATCGCCTGCGGCGCCGCGCCGAAATTCTGATCCTGAAGGACCGAGAAGATTTGCGCGTTCGTCAGTCCGCCCATCGTTCCCAACGTGCCGTACTGATGTGCAATCGCGCCGCCGAACGCGTCGGTCTCGCTGGAGGCGATCAGATGGCCGGGCAGTACGTCGCCGAGGCCAAATTCGGTCAGCGAGGGATCGGCCGCAATCGCAGCATAGAACTCGTCGATCACCGCATTGAAGTCGTAGGTATGCACGGAACCGAAGAGCTGCAGTGTGATCTGCGGCCAGGCCTGCGGATCGGGTTCCGATTGCCGCGACAGGCGAACCGAGTCCGCGCTGCCGACCGCGAGGACAATGTCGCCCTCGTCGAGACTCAGCGACAGGTCCTGTGCGCCGATGCCTCCGCCAATGGACAAGGTGAATGCGTCCTTGACATAGACGGTATCCGCGCCGTCGCCGGGATTGAATGCGACGACGGAATCCGGCCCGTAGACGTCCGCCCAGTCGTCGCCCGTGCCGCCGACTACGATGCTGCGCCCCTCCTGGTAGAAGTAGTCGCTGCCCTCGCCGCCCTCGAGGAGGTTGGCGCCATCCAGCACTTCGCTGAAGCTGTCATCCCCCGCGCCGCCGCGCAGGATGTCGCCGCCCGCGTTCCCGTAGATCTGGTCATCGCCGCCAAGCGCATCGACCACGTCCGCGCCGGCCGAACCCCAGAGGATGTCATCCTGCTCGGTCGCCGGCACGAGCGAGACCCGGGCTGCCAGTTCCGCCGTGCTCCAGCTGGTTCCATCGTTGAACTGCACCTGCGAGATCGGCGGCGGCTCGTCGGAGAACCAATCCAACAGCCCGACGCGATCGTCCGCGCCGCCGGGGAGCACGTACAAGGTGCTCTCGTCCCG
>JBGPPD010000040.1:0-17186 GCA_041488375.1 Gammaproteobacteria bacterium
CGCCAACTGGCGCAGAAGGAGGGCATCTTCGTCGGCATCACCGCCGGCGCCACCTTCGCCGGGGCCCTGCAGGTCTGCAAGGATGCGCCCAAGGGCTCGGCGGTGCTGTGCATGCTGCCCGATACCGGCGAGCGCTACCTGAGTACGCCGCTGTTCGCCGACATCCCGGTGGACATGACCGGCGATGAATTGCAGGTCATGCGCTCCACGCCGAACTTCCACCTGGCCCCGAAGGCCTGAGCGGCTGGCCGCCGGCGATGCGCAGGATGAACGCCCAGTGGCAGGAAACGCCGGCCAGCACGGCGAGATGGAATATCTCGTGCGGCCCGACGATTCCGACCAGCAGGACCGGCCAGCGCAGGAATTCGATCAGCGCCCCGGCGGTGTAGGCGAGGGCGCCCCACAGCAACAGCTGGATGAAGCGCAGGCCGCAGCGTCGCGCCAGGTGCAGCGCGGAGATCACGCCCAGCCAGCCCAGCCCCAGGTACATCGCGAGGCCGAGCCATTCGGGCATGGCGTCGAAGTAAACGGTCTTGAGAACCAGTCCGGTGATCGCCGCCGCCCAGATGCCCGCCAGCATGCCCCAGCGCCAGCCGCCCCGGAACAGGATGACGTGCACCGGCGTGAAGCTGCCCGCGATCAGCACGAAGATGGCGGCGTGGTCCAGGCGCTTGAGCACCTCGCGGCCCGCGGTGCCCCACGAGAGCAGGTGGTACACCCCGCTCAGGCTGAGCAGCAGGACGCAGGAGAAGGCGAACACGCACAGCGACACCATGCGCCGGAAGTCGCCGCGCCCGCGGCGCAGGAGAGCGATGCTCAGGACCGCGAACACCAGCGCGCCGGACAGATGGCTAAGCGAGCTGACCGGGTCGCTGAACCCGGTGATGGACCACATGCGGCCGGCGTCGGTCATGGACGCATCCTAATCGACTAGGATATGCGGCATGGCCGAACGGGAGTGCGTCTACCGACTGACCCAGACCGGGCGCGAGGCTTGGGAGCGCCAGGACGTCGCGGTGCCGGCCGACTACCGGCGCATGCTCTGGCTGATGGATTTCCACGGCCACGCCGGCGTGATCCGCGACCTGCTGCGCCAGTACCCGAAGAATGTGCTTGACGAATGGCTGGCGGAGATGGAGGAGCTCGGGCTGATCGAGCAGACGCTGGAGTCGCAGGACAGCGAGGCGTCGTTTTCCAGCCGCGACGCGGACCGCACGCAGGCGATGCAGGACACCGCGGTGCGCCAGCAAGCCGAGACGGCCGGCACCGCGCTCGCGCACACCGGGGCGTACGTCGCGGCCGACCGCGTGGGCCAGCGCCCCTCGCCGGGCAAGGCGCCGGCGGACTGCGTGGTGCTGATCGTGGAGGACGACCCGGACCAGCTGGCGCTGGCCGACCTGCGCGTGAGCATGGCGGGCTACAAGGTGCGCGTGGCCAATACGGTGAACGCGTTCCTGCAAAGCATGCTGGACGACGGCGCGCCGGACCTGCTGCTGCTCGATGTGACGCTGCCCGACGGCGACGGCTTCGAAGTGCTGGCCAAATTGCGCCGCCACGCCGTGCTCGGCTCGCTGCCGATCGTCCTGCTCACCGCGCGCAACGACGCGGCGGACATCGGCAAGGGGCTGCTGATGGGCGCCGACGGCTACATCACCAAGCCCTACACCAAGAACATCCTCGCCGACGTCATCCGGCGGGTGCTCAAGCTGGAGGGCACCGGCGCATGAGCGACAACGGCAAAGGCGCGGACGAACAGCTCGCGCAATGGATGAAGGAGGCCGGCCGCCGCGCCCCGCGCGGGGCGCGGGCCGCCGCCAGCGACGATACCTTCAACTCGCCCGCGTCGCTGCTCCACTATCTCGAGGATCTCGCCGGCCGGCCGCTGCGCTCGCGCACCGAGCTGCGCGCTTTCCTGAGCGAGGTCGCCGGCAGCCAGTCCGTCGGCTTCCACGTCGCCGAGCGCCGGCGCATGGTGCGCGAGCTCACGCTGCTCGCCTTGCTGGCGGTGAGCTACCTGCACTACTACTACTGGGAAGTGCAGCTGGAGATCGCGGCGCTGAGCGGGGTGCGTACCTTCGCGCCCGCGCCGCCGCCGGAACAGAGGAAGGCCTAGGCCGGCAGCGCCGCCGCAGCGGATTTCGCCCCCGGGCGGACTTCGGCTACATTTCGTCCATGCCCGGCCTGCAACGCGGTTTCACGCTGATCGAGCTGATGATGGTGGTGGCGATCATCGGCCTGCTGGCGGCCGTCGCGCTGCCGGCCTACCAGGACTACGCGGTGCGCGCCAAAATGTCAGAACTTGTAGTGGCGGCGAGCGCCTGCCGCAACTCGGTTTCCGAGGCGTACCAGGGAGGAGGCGTCCTGCCGGGCGCCGGCCAGTGGGGCTGCGAGGGCGGATCGTCCCGATTCGTCGCCGGCATCTACACCGACGCCAACGGCCTGATCACGGTGACGGCGCAGAACATCGGCATCCTGGTGGACGGCAGGACCATTCAGCTCGCGCCCTACATCAGCGGCGCCGCCGCGGACGCCGCCACCATGTCGGGCAGGGCGGTCACCGAATGGCGTTGCGGCCCGACCGCCAGCAACGGGGTCAGCACCAAGTACCTGCCGGCGTCCTGCAGGGGCACCTAGGCGCCGGCGCGCGCCGCCTTGCGCTCGAGCAGTCTGGAGAAATTGTCCAGCGACAGCAGGTGGGCGTAGATGCGCCCGAGGATGCCCTTCTTCGCCAAGTTCTTGAACTGACTGGTGTTCAGGTGCTCGATCTTCTTCTCGTCCACGCGGTGCATGCCGGTGAGCTGCACCGGCCCGCCTTTGTTCGGTTTCGCCTGCAGGGTGAACGGCTCGAGCAGCGCGTAATCGGCGAGGATCGCGCACAGCTCCCGGCCGCGCTCCAGGTCGGCCTCGTATTCGGCCAGCAGCCGCTGCATGTCCTGCCACTTGGCGCTCGGCGAGCCCTGCGCGTCGAACATCGCCTCGCCGGCGCTCTCGTCGAGGTGCGCCTTCTCCACGCAGATCATGCGGTTCTGCTGCTCGACCTGGTTCAGCTTCACCCGGGCCATGCAGAACGGATAGCGCCGCGCGTAGGCCGGCACGTAGACGTTCGCCGCCCAGCCGTCGCCGTTGACGTACAGGTTCTCGCTGGCGGACACGCCGAGCACCGCCACCGGCGCGAAAGTCTTGCCGCCGTCGCCCGTGGTGAACACCAGCGGATAGTCGCGCGCGACGAGCGCGAATTCGCTGTAGCTGACCGGGATGGCGTTGAGCTTCTGCGCGAAGCCCGGCACCTCGCCGCGCTGCAGGAGGCGCACGCGGTGCGTCTTCAGGAGCGGGACGATGTCGCTGTAGCCGAAGGGCGGATTGATCTGCATTCCTGAGTCCTCGCTGGGGTGGCCGATCATAGCGGGCCCGCGTGCATTGCCGCAATCTGCTGTAAAATCCGCGACTTCCCAAGGGGTGGTAGCTCAGCTGGGAGAGCGCCGCGTTCGCAATGCGGAGGTCGAGGGTTCGATCCCCTTCCACTCCACCAGTCTCCGAAGGCCCGCCTGCGCGGGCCTTTATTTTTTGTCCTGCCGCGCCGTGGATGTTAAATAGCTAACGTCGCCGGCCTGTTCACCCTTCGGGTGGGCGGGCCGCGCGGCGAAGGAGAGGGCGGGCGCGATGGCGATCGGAGGGAAGCCGGGCAGCATCCGCGGCGAGTTGGCGCTGTTCGTCGTCGCGCTGGCGTTGCCCCTGGTCGCGCTGATCGCCTACAACCTGGTGGAAAGCGCCCGCCGGGAGCTCGCCGACGCCGAGGCCGCGGTGCGCCGGCTGGCGGAAAGCGGTGCCAACCGCGCGACGCGTTTCGTCGAGGATGCCCGCCTCACGCTGGAACCGATCGCCAGGCGCCCGCTGGTGCGCGCCATGGATCCTGCGCGCTGCGACCCGGGGCTGAAGGACCTGCTCGAGCTTTACCCGCGCGCCGGCAACTTCATCGTCGTCGATCGCGACGGACGGATCATCTGCGGCGCGATCCCGCCGCCGCGCGACCGCGTGGTGCGGGTGGTCGACGAGGCGCTGCTGCGCCAGGTGCTGGAAACGGGCCGCTTCGCGCTGTCACGCCCGATCATCGGGCGCATCAACCGGCGCTGGGCGGTGGCCGCGGTGCAGCCGGTGCTCGGCAGCACCGGCGAGGTCCTCGGCAGCGTGAGCATGTCCATCGACTTGATCAACTGGAAGCCGCTGCCTGGCGAGGCGAGCCTGCCCGCGGAGGCCGTCGTCTCGCTGGTCACCGGCGAAGGCATCGTGATCGCGCGCTCGGCGAACGCGCAAGCCTGGGTCGGCCGCGACGTGAATTCCGGGGAGATCATGCAGCGCGTGCGCGAGCTGGGTACGGGCACCGTGCGCGCGCGCGGCGCGGCGGACGTGGATCGCATCTGGGGTTTTCGCCCGGTACCGGGGACCAACTGGACCGCGTTGTCCGGTATTCCGGTCGACAGGGTGTACGGTCCGGTGCGCGCCCAGGTCCTGCGCAGCGGCCTGCTGCTGGCCTTGGCGCTCGGCGTGGCGCTGGCGCTCTCGCTCCTCGCCGCGCGGCGCCTCTCCAGGCCGATCCGCGACATCGCCGCCGCCCTGCGCTTGCGAGCCGAAGGCCGGGAGGAGGTGCGCGTCCCGGTATCCGGCCCGCGGGAGGTGGCGGCGATGGCCGCCGAGCTCAATCGCAGCATCGAATCCGGCCTGCGCCTGGCGCACGAGCGCGTCGAGCTGCTCGAACGCATGCAGATGCAGCTTGACCGCATGCCGATCGCGTGCCTGCTGTTCGACCGCGACCTGCAGATCACCTATGTCAACGCAGCGGCCGAGCGCGTGTTCGGTTGGCGGCGCGAGGAGATGCTCGGACGCAAGGCCGTCGACCTGTACGTGCCCGCGCACCGCCGCGCCTTCGTCGAGGAGTACTTCGCGCGCCTGCGCGCGGGCGAGTTCCTCTCGGCGCCCGGCGAGGCCTTGCGCAAGGACGGCAGCTCGGTGATGCTCGAATGGGTGAATACGCCCTTGATGGGCGAGAAGGGCGAATTCCTGGGCCAGATGTCGATGGCCACCGACATCACCGCGCGCTTGCGCGCCGAGCAGCGGCTGCAGCGCGCGCAGCGCCTGTACGCCGCGCTCTCCGAAGTCAACGAGACCATCGTGCGCGTGCGCGATCGCGAGGAGCTGTTCCACCAGGTGTGCCGCATCTGCGCCGAACGCATCGGCCTCCTGGTGGCGTTCGTGGCTCTCGTCGATGTGGCCCGGCAGCGCATCGTACCCTCGGTGTACGCCGGCGAGGCGAGCGGCTTTCTCGGCGAGTTTGCCTTTCCGCTCGACCCGGCCGAGCAGAACTCGGCGACGGTCACTACGCTGGCGGTGCGCGGCAAGCGCGAAGCCGTGGCCAACGACATCGACTCGGAGCCGGGGGCAGCGCACCCCTGGCGCGCGCGCATCGGCTCGAGGGCAGTGGCCTCGTTCCCGCTGTTCCAGGGCAACGAGGTGATCGGCGCGCTGACGCTGCATTCCGCGGTACCCGGCTTTTTCGACGCCGAGCTGGTCGACCTGTTGCAGCGCATGGCCGACGACGTGTCCTTCGCGCTGGACAAGCTCGCCGAGCACGACAAGCTCACCGAGCTGCGGCGCAGCCTGGAGGAGCGGGTGCAGCAGCGCACCGCCGAACTGGAGGCCGCGAACCAGGAGTTGGAGGCGTTCAGCTACTCGGTGTCGCACGACCTGCGCGCGCCGGTGCGCCACATCGACGGCTTCCTGCGCCTGCTGGAGAAGGAGTTGCCCGGCCCGAGCGCGAAGGCGCAGCACTACCTCGACACCATCGCCAAAGCCGCCAAGCGCATGGGCAACCTGATCGACGACCTGCTGCAGCTCTCGCGCACCGGGCGCCAGGCGCTCGCCCTGCGCGCCGTCGAGCTGCAGCCGCTGCTGCGCGAGCTGCTCGGCGAGGCGGTAGCCGAGGCCGGCGAGCGCAAGGTCGAGTGGTCAGTGGGCAGGCTGCCCGCGGTGATGGCCGATCCGGCGCTGCTCAGAATCGTGCTGCAGAACCTGCTGTCCAACGCGCTGAAGTACACGCGCCAGCGCCCGGTGGCGCGCATCGCCATCGAGGCGCAGGTGCTCGAGGGCGGCGAGGTGGCGCTGTCGGTGCGCGACAATGGCGTGGGCTTCGACATGCGCTTCAAGGACAAGCTGTTCGGCGTGTTCCAGCGCCTGCACCGCGACGAGGAGTTCGAGGGCACCGGCATCGGCCTCGCCACGGCGCGGCGCATCGTGCACCGGCACGGGCACCGCATCTGGGGCGAGGCGCAGCTGGAGCGGGGGGCGACGTTCACGTTCACAATGACGCTGGCGGAGGTCGGGCATGAGGACATCGCGGATACTGCTGGCCGAGGATAGCGCGCAGGACGTGGAGCTGACGTTGAGCGCGCTGGCCGAGAACAACCTCTCGAACTCGGTGGACGTGGCGCGCGACGGCGCCGAGGCGCTCGACTACCTGTTCCGGCGCGGCGCCCACGCCGCGCGGCACAGCGGCGATCCGGTGCTGATCCTGCTCGACCTGAAGATGCCCAGGGTCGACGGGCTGGAGGTGCTGCGCGCGGTGAAGAGCGACCCGCGGCTGCGCCTGATCCCGGTGGTGGTGCTCACCTCCTCGCGCGAGGAGCAGGACGTGGTGCGCAGCTACGAGCTGGGGGTCAACGCCTACGTGGTCAAGCCGGTGGAGTTCGACAAGTTCGTCGCCGCGGTGCGCGAGCTCGGGCTGTTCTGGATGCTGCTCAACGAGCCGCCGCCGGGGCGAAGCTAGCGCATGGCGCGCCTGCGCGTGTTGCTGCTCGAGGATGCGCCGGCGGACGCCGAGCTGGCGCTGGCGGCGCTCGCCGAGGCGGGCTTCGAGTGCCAGGCCGAAGTCGCGGACGGCCGCGAGGCCTTCGAGCGCCTGTTCGGGCCGGAGCGCCACGACCTGGTGATCGCCGACTACAGCCTGCCCGGCTACACCGGGCTGGACGCGCTGGAGCTGGTGCGCCGCCAGGACGCGCTGCTGCCGTTCCTCCTGCTCTCGGGCGCGCTGGGCGAGGAGCGGGCGGTGGACGCGCTGCGCGCCGGCGCCACCGATTTCGTGCTCAAGGGCAACCTGCGGCGCCTGGCGCCCGCGGTGGCGCGCGCCCTGGAGGAAAGCCGCGTGCGGCGCCAGCACCTCGCCACGCAGCAGGCGCTCGAGCTCTCCGAGCGGCGCTACCGCGCCATCGTCGAGGACCAGTCGGAGCTGATCATCCGCATGCTGCCCGATTCCACCGCGACTTTCGTCAACGCGGCCTACTGCCGCTACTTCGGCTTCCAGCCGGATCAGATCGTCGGCCGACTGGTGCTCGACAGCATGCCGCCGGATAATCGCGAGGCGCTGCGGCGCAACCTGGGGTACATCACGCCGCAGACCCCCACTTACGAACGCGACTCGCTGGTGCGCGACGCCGCAGGGTTCGAGCGCTGGATGCACTGGTCGGCGCGCGGCATCTTCGATTCGCGCGGCGCTCTGGCCGAGGTTCAGTCCGTGGGCCGCGACGTCACCGAGCTGCGGCGCGCGATGGACCAGCTCGCCACGGCGCGCGAGCGCCTGCAGCGCCTGTCGCGGCGGCTGCTCGAAGTGCAGGAGGCCGAGCGCAAACACCTGGCGCGCGAGCTGCACGACGACATCGGCCAGTCGCTCACCGCGCTCAAGCTCAACCTCGAAGGCGTGCTGCGCGGGCGCGACGGCGCGCAGCTCGCCGCGCGCGTCGAGGAGGCGCTGGAGACCACGCGCCACACCATCGAGCGCGTCAGGCAGCTGTCGCTCAACCTGCGGCCGCTGCAGCTCGACGACCTGGGCCTCGCGGCGGCCCTGCGCTCGCACCTGGACCGGCAGGCGGCGCTGGCGCGCCTCGCGCCGCAGGCCGATATCCAGGAGCTGCCGGCGCGGCTGCCGGCGGAGGTCGAGACTGCGTGCTTCCGCGTGGCCCAGGAGGCGATCAACAACATCGTGCGCCACGCCAGGGCGGGCAAGGTGTGGCTGCGGCTGGGCGTCGCCGGCGGGCGCCTCACGCTTTCGGTGCGCGACGACGGCGCCGGCTTCGACGTCGAGGCGGCGCAGCGCCGCGCGGCCTCCGGCGCCAGCCTCGGCGTGGTCAGCATGGAGGAGCGCGTCGCGCTGGCCGGCGGCTCGCTGCAGATCCAGTCCGCGCCCGGCCAGGGCACGGCGGTGATCGCTTCGTTTCCGGTGGCGGAGGGCTGAATGGCGAACCTGCGGGTGCTGCTGGTCGACGATCACGCGCTGGTGCGCGCGGGCATGAAGTCGCTGCTGCGCGACATCGAGGGCGTCGAGGTGGTGGGCGAGGCGGCCGACGGCGCCGCGGCGCTGGCGCTCGCCGGCCGCGAGCGGCCCGACGCGGTGCTGCTGGACATCGCCATGAAGGGCATGGGCGGCCTGGAGACCGCGGCGAAGTTCCGCGAGCAGTTCCCCGGCGTCAAGGTGCTGATCCTGTCGATGCACTCGAGCGAGGAGTACGTGCTGCAGGCGCTGCGCGCGGGCGCCGTCGCCTACCTGATCAAGGACTCGGCCACCGCGGAGCTGGAGCTCGCCCTGCGCAGCGTGATGCGCGGCGAGACCTACCTCAGCCCGGCGATTTCGCGCCAGGTGGTGGAAGGCTACGTGCAGCGCGTGGGCGCCGCCGCCGCCGAGGATCCGCTGACCCCGCGCCAGCGCGAGGTGCTCAAGCGCGTCGCCGAGGGCCGCAGCACCAAGGAAATCGCCTACGAGCTCGGCCTGTCGGTGAAGACGGTGGAGACGCACCGCGCGCAGATCATGGAGCGCCTGGGCATCCGCGACGTCGCGGGCCTGGTGCGCTACGCCATGCGCACCGGCCTGGTACCGCCGGAAAGATAAGCCGTCTCATGGGGTTGCAGAAGATCGGGGTTTTCCTGACGCTGCTTAGGGAAGCACCCTATTACCGGCGCGCGGCAGCGCGCCTAAGCTGCATGCCATGGCCGATTCCGCCTCTCCCAAGCGCGTGCTGATCCTCGACGGCAATGCGGATTTCGTCGCCGCCGCCACGCGCTTCGTGAAGCGGCTGCCGGGCTGCACGCTCGTCGCCGCCGACGTGGTGCTCCTCGACATCGGCCTCGCGGGGCTGGAGCTGGCGCGGCGCCTCAAGGCCGGCAACCCGTCGCTCGCGGTCATGGGGCTGGCGCTGTTCCCCACCCCGGAGCTGGTGGCGCAGGCGCGGCTCGCCGGCATCGATGCGCTGATCTCGAAAGAGTCTTTCGCCGACGAACTGCCGAACGCATTGCGGGAGATCGGCCTTGGCCGCTGAGCAGCTGCCGCCGAAGGCCGCGTCCTCGGCGCCGCGCATCCTGGTGGTGGAGGACAACGCCAACGACGCGGAGCTGCTGCATGCCCACCTGGCCGAGTCGGTGCGCGAGGGCGCCGAAGTGCTGTACGCGCGCAGCCTGGCCGAAGGCCTGCGCCTGCTCGAGTCGCACGACATCCAGCTGACGCTGCTCGACCTCGATCTGCCGGACAGCACCGGCTTTCATACGCTGGAGCGCATGCGCGCCGCGACGGCCGGCCCGGTGATCGTCATCTCCGGCAACGGCCACCCGTCGCTGGTCGAGGAGGTGCTCAAGCGCCGAGCCTACGACGTCATTCCCAAGCACGAGCTGGACGGGGCGACGCTGCGGCGCATCCTGCGCCTGGCGCGGCTGCACTACGAGTCCGGGCAGACGCTGCGCGCGACCGAGGGGCGCTTCCGCGCCCTGCTCGAGAACAGCGCCGAGGCGCTGGTGCTGTTCAATGCCGCCGGCCGCGTGGAGTACGCCAGCGCGTCGCTGCGCCGCGTGCTCGGCTACGAATCGGCCGAAACCCTCGGCCGCCACGGCCTGGGATTCGTGCATCCCGAGGATCGCGACATCGTGCGCGCTTCCTTCCTCAGGCTGAACGCCGCCGCCGGCGCGAGCGAGACGCTGCGCCTGCGCTTCCTGCACAAGGACGGCAGCGTGCGGCTGCTGGAAGCCTCGCTGGTCAACCGGCTGGCCGACGCGGACGTCGCCGGCATCGTGTGCAATTTCCGCGACGTGACCGACGCGGACGGCTCGCGCCAGGCGCTGGCCGAGGCCGAAGTGCGCAACCGCAACCTGACCGAGAGTTCGCCGGACGCGATCCTGGTGCACGCCTTCGGCGAAGTGCTGTACCTGAACCCCGCTTGCCTGCAGTTGCTCGGCTTCGCCAGCGCCCAGGAGATCGTCGGCCGCCCGATGCAGGATATTCTCGACCCCCGCGACCACGAGCAGGTGCGCGCGCGCATGGCGCAGCTCGCCGCGGGCGTGCACCAGCCGTTTGCCGAACTGCGCCTGAAGCGCAAGGACGGCACCACGGTCTACATCGACGCGGCGGCGACGCCCATCCAGTACGACGGGCGCGCCGCGGTGCAGGTGGTGGCGCGCGACGCCACCGAGCGCAGGCAGCGCGAGCGGGCGCTGCGCGACAGCGAGGCGCGCTTCCGCAGCCTGACGGAATTGGCATCGGACTGGTTCTGGGAGCAGGACGCGGAGTTGCGCTTCAAGACTTTCGCCGGCGGGCAGGGCGACGCCAAGTGGGGCGGCGACCAGAGCCTTTCCGTCGGCCTGCGGCGCTGGGAGATCCCCGGGCTGGTGCCGCTCAGCGCGAGCTGGGAGGAGCACCGCGCGCTGCTCGAGGCGCGCCAGCCGTTCCGCAATTTCGAGTATATGCGCGTCCTCGAAAACGGCGCGCGCCGCTACGTCACCTCCAGCGGCGAGCCGGTATTCGGCGCCGACGGCGGCTTCCGGGGCTACCGCGGCACCGCCGCCGACATCACCGAGCGCAAGACCGCCGAGCAGCGCGTGCGGCTCGAGCACCAGGTCGCGCGCCACCTGGCCGACGCGGCCGGCGCGAGCGAGGGCCTGGTCGCCGCGATGCGCGCGATCTGCGAGTCCGAAGGCTGGGATTGCGGGCGCTACTTTGCCGCCGACGAGACGGCGGGCGAACTGCGCGTCGCGGAGTGCTGGGGCGTCGCCGACGAGCAGGTGCAGCGCTTCGTCGAGGCTTCGCGCGGCTTGGCGCAGTGCGCGGGCGAGGGCCTGGCCGGCGCCGTCTGGCGCTCGGGCGAGCCGCTGTGGCTGCACGACGTCAGCCACGATCCGCGCGTGTCCGAGGCCGGCCGCGCGATCAACGCCAGCATGCGCAGCGCCTTCATGTTCCCGGTGACCGTGGAGTCGCGCACCATCGGCGTGCTGTCGATCACCGGGCGCGTGATCCGCGAGCCGGACCAGCCGCTGCTGCAGACCATGCGCACCATCGGCAGCCAGATCGGTCAGTTCCTGCAGCGCAAGCTCGCCGAGCAGTCCATGCGGCAGAGCGAAGAGCGCTTCCGCAGCCTGACGGGCTTGTCCTCGGATTGGTACTGGGAGCAGGACGCCGAGCTGCGCTTCATCGCCACCGGCGGCGCCGACAAGGCGCGCGGCGGCATCAGCGCCGCGCAGCACACCGGCCTGCGCCGCTGGGAACTGCCGGGCACCGAGGCCTTGAGCGGCAGCTGGGACGAGCACCAGGCCGTGCTTGCCGCGCGCCTGCCGTTCCGCGACCTGATGCTGCGGCGCACGGCCGCGGACGGCGCGCTGCACTACGTCAGCGTCTCGGGCGAGCCGATTTTCGGCGCGGGCGGCGAATTCCGCGGCTACCGCGGCGTCGCCAAGGACGTCACCGCGGGCCATCGCACGATGATCGCGCTGCGCGAGAACGAGGAGCGCTTCCGCAACCTGAGCGGGCTGTCCTCGGACTGGTACTGGGAGCAGGACGCCGAGTTCCGCTTCACGCGCACCAGCGTGGACCAGGGCTCGCTGGCGCGTGGCGACCCGATGCGCCCCCTGGGCAAGGCGCGCTGGGAGCTGCCGCTCACGCCGCTGAGCGGCAGCTGGGAGCAGCACCGCGAGGACCTGCAGGCGCGGCGCAGCTTCCGCGACTTCGAGTACAGCTACGGCGTCGAGGGCGGCGGGACGCGCTACGTCAGCGCCAGCGGCTACCCGGCGTATGACGAGGCCGGCAAGTTTCTCGGCTACCGCGGCATCGCCAAGGACGTCACCGCCCGCCAGAATGCCAAGGAAGCGCTGCGCGCCAGCCACGAGCGCTTCGAGATCGTGGCGCGCGCCACCAACGACGTGGTGCGGGACTGGAACCTGGAGACCGACCAGATCTGGTGGAACGAGAACCTGACCGCGGTGTTCGGCCACGCGCGCGAAACCGGCGGCTCGCGCCTCGAATCGTGGACCGGCAACGTGCACCCCGAGGACGTCGGGCACGTGGTCGGCAGCGCGAAGCGCGCCATCGAGCGCGGCGAGCGCGCCTGGCAGGCCGAGTACCGCTTTCGCAACGCGGACGGCGAGTACGTGGACGTGTTCGACCGCGGCCTGGTGATCCACGACGCCGCCGGCAAGGCGGTGCGCATGATCGGCGCGATGCAGGACGTGAGCGAACGCAAGCACGCCGAAGGCCGCGTGCGCATGCACGCCCAGCGCCAGGAGGCGATCGCGCGCTTCGGCCAATTCGCTCTCGGCCGGCACAGCGTGGAGGAGCTCTACACCGAGGCGGCGCGCGCGCTGCGCTGCGACGGCGTGGATGCGGTCTGCCTGCAGGAGATGTTCACGGAGCGGCACGAGTACCTGGTGCGCGCGACGCAGGGCGAGGGCCCCCACGCCTCGCTGGGCAAGCGCGGCCCGATAGCGCCCGACAGCGTCTGGCCGGAGATCCTGCGCGACAACGCGCCGCGCCTCGCCAGCCGCGAATACCTCGCCAGCCGGCCGCTCGACCGGCCGTGGCGCGCCTGGCTGCACGCCATGGGCAGCGCCGTCTACGCGCCGGTGCGCGACGACGAGAAACCGATCGCCATGCTGTGCATCTACGCCGTGCGCGAGCACGCTTTCGGCCCGGAGGACGTGCGCTTCGCCGAGGCCGTGGGCCACGTGCTCTCGACCGCGCTGCAGCGCCAGAAGGCCGAGGAACGCCTCGCGCACCTGGCGCAGTTCGACGCGCTCACCGGCCTGCCCAACCGCACGCTGCTGCAGGACCGCCTGTCCCAGGCCGTGGTGCAGTCGCGCCGCCGGCAGGACCACGCCGGGGTGCTGTTCGTCGACCTGGACCGCTTCAAGCTGATCAACGACACGCTCGGCCACCACCAGGGCGACGCGCTGATCCGCCAGGTGGGCCAGCGCCTTCTCGCCTGCGTGCGCGCCGGCGACACGGTGGGGCGCATCAGCGGCGACGAGTTCGCCGTGGTGCTCGCCGGCATGGCGCACCCGGACGACGCCGCGCTGGTGGCGCAGAAGGTGCTCGAGTCGCTGGCGCAGCCCTTCGACCTGGGCGGCAACGAGGCCTATGTCACCGCCTCGATCGGCATCGCCGCGTACCCGGGCGACGGCGACGCCGCCGAGACGCTGCTGAAGAACGCCGACATGGCCATGTACCGCGCCAAGGAATCCTCGCGCAACAGCTTCTGCTTCTTCACCGCGGAGATGAACCAGCGCTCGCTGGCCAAGGTGCAGCTGAACGCCGACCTGCGGCGCGCGCTCGAGCGCGGCGAGTTCGCCCTGCACTACCAGCCGAAGGTGGACCTCGCCTCCGGCAAGCTGCGCGGCCTGGAGGCCCTGCTGCGCTGGAACCGCCCGGCGCGCGGCCTGGTGTCGCCGGGCGAATTCATCCCGGCGCTGGAGGATTCGGGCCTGATCATCCCGGTGGGCGAATGGGTGGTCGAGGAAGCCTGCCGGCAGCTGCAGCGCTGGACGGCGGCCGGCTGCACGCCGGTGCCGGTCGCGGTCAATCTGTCGCCCAAGCAGTTCCGCCGCCGCGACCTCGACGTGGTGATCGCCGAGGCGCTGGTGCGCGCCGGCGTATCGGCCGAGTACCTCGAGCTGGAGATCACCGAGAGCTGCCTGATGGAGAACCCCGAGGACGCGGTGCGCGTGATGCGGAACCTGCGCGCCGCGGGCCTGCGCATCTCGATCGACGATTTCGGCACCGGCTACTCCAGCCTGTCGTACCTGACGCGGCTGCCGCTGTCGGCGCTGAAGATCGACCGCAGCTTCGTGCGCGACGCCCACACCAGCGTCGAGGCGGCCTCGATCGTGCGCGCCATCATCGACATGGCGCAGAACCTGCGCCTGACGGTGATCGCCGAAGGCGTCGAAACCGAGGAGCAGGCGGCGTTCCTGCGCCGGCACGGCTGCGACCAGGCGCAGGGCTACTACTTCGGCCGCCCGGTGGCGGCGGAGCACATCAACCAGCGGCTCGGCTAGGCCTCCACCTGCATCGGCAGGATCACCATCTGCATGCCGGCGAGGTGCAGGCGCTGCTGCAGCACCAGCGCCGCCTGGTTGTGCAGCAGGCGGGTGAACCAGTTGTCCTCGCGGAAAATCAGCTTGGAGGTGAAGAAGATCGCCTGCGGGAACTCCTCCTGCACGCGCGCGCACAGCTCGACGAAGCCCTCGATCGGGTCGGTGCAGAAGGAGAGGGTGGACTTGGCCGCCAGGCCGTTGGAGTGGCAGAAGTTCTCGAAGAACTTCAGCGCCACGTTCGCCTCCAGCTTCATCGCCTGCATCGCCTCGGCGCCGCCGTAGCTCTGCGCGTCCACCGCGCGCGCGTTGATGAACACGAAGTTGCGGAAGTGCTCCGGGAACATGCGCTGCACCCACAGCAGCGTGTGCAGCCCGCCGCCGCGCGAGGAGCCGACCATGAACACCGCGGTCGGCGCCTGCCGGTCGATCGCCGGCGGCTTGGCCACCGAGCCGAAGGCCAGGTGCTCGAACTGCGCGTCGATCTTGTGCAGCGCCGCCTTGGTGGCGTCGTAGTGGCGGTGGATCGCCACGCACAGCGCCACGATCGCCGCGATGATCAGCAGCGCCGCCCAGCCGCCGTCGGCGAAGCGGTTCCAGGAGAGCAGCGAGAGGATCACCGCGCACACCACGAAGCCGGCGAGCGACAGCGCCAGGCGCCAGAGGCGCTGCGGCGCGCGGCGCGCGCCCCACCAGTACAGCGACAGCCCCCACAGCGACACCGCGAAGGTGAGGAACACGCTGATCGAGTACAGCACCACCAGCAGCGTCACGCTGCCGGCGGTGGCCCACAGCACCAGGAAGGCGGCCAGGCCCATCACCACGATGCCGTTCTCGGTCACCAGGCGCGTCGAGAGGTACCTGAACTTGTGCGGCACCCAGGAATCGGCCGCCATGTTGGAGAGCACCGCCGGGCCGCCGAGGAAGCCGGTATTGGCGGCGACGAACAGCAGGCCCGCCTCCAGCGCCAGCACCACCGTCAGCGCCACCGGCTGCGACAGCGGCCCGTCGAAGCCCATGTCCGCCAGCACCGCGCTGAAGGCCACCGCATTGAAGGTCTGGCCTTCGACGTGCCGCACGTCCCACAGCAGGTACAGCAGGATGATGCCGCCGGCGGTGAAAGCGAGCGACGCCGCCATGTACAGCATGGTGAGCTTGCCGGTGCGCTTGCGCGGCTCGGCGAGCACGTTGACGTTGTTGGACACCGCCTCCAGGCCGGTGTAGGTGCCGCCGCCCTGCGCGTAGGCGAGCAGCAGGAACGCGGCGAGCGTGCTCCAGCCCATCTCGCGGCCCAGGTTGCGCGTCTCCGCCAGCGTGGCGGGCAGCAGCGTGCCGAAGTTGCCGGCGTGCGCGAGGATGCCGTAGACGATCAGCACCGCGTGGGTGGCGATGAAGCCGAGGAACACCGGCATCAGCACCTTGATCGCCTCCTTCATGCCGCGCAGGTTGAGCAGCAGCAGCAGCACCACGAAGGCGAGGCCGGTGGCGAGCTTCCACTTCTGCCAGTCCAGCGGCAAGAGCGAATACAAGGCGTCCACCCCCGCCGCCACCGAGATGGCGATGGTCAGCACGTAGTCCACCAGCAGCGCGGCGCCGGACACCAGTCCCGCGTGGCGCCCGACCAGTTGCGTGGCCACGCGGTAGCCGCCCCCGCCGGTGGGGAACAGCTCGATCACCTGGTTGTAGGCCAGCGCGATGATGAACACCGTCAGCACCGTGGCGAGCGCGAGGTACAGGCCCAGATGGTTGTTGCCTTCGAGCGCGCGGAACGCCTCCTCCGGGCCGTAGGCCGAGGAGGAGATGCCGTCGGCGCCCAGGCCGACCCAGGCGAAGAACGCCGCCAGCGCGATCGAGTGGCGGGTCTTGGTGGACAACGGGTCGAGCGGCGCGCCGAGCACGAACTGGCGCAGGCTCTGGTAGAAGCTCATGCGCCGGTTTTCTTCTGCAGGCGGCGCGCGAACACCGTCATTTCCTTCTCCGCCTGCTTGTCGCCTTTCGCGCGCGCGGCCTCGATGCCCTGCGTCCACGCGGCGAGCGCCTCCGCCTCGCGCCCGGCGTCGGCCAGCGCGTGCCCGAGCGCCTTCCACGCGGCGGAGTAGCGCGGGTCGCGCGCCACCGCCTCGCGCAGCTCGCCGATGCCGCGCTCGCGCTCGCCCGCCTTCAGGTACTCGGTGCCCAGCGAATAGCGCAGCAGCGCGCCGTCGCGCGGCGTGCCGAGCAGCTTCTCGAGGTTGGCGATCAGGGGGGAAGCCATTTCGGCTAAGATGGAGGCGGCCCGCATTCTACCTCCCGAGCCGCCATGAAGATTGCGATCCAGACTGCCGACGCTCCGGCGGCGATCGGCGCCTACTCGCAGGCGATCCGCGCCGGCGACACCGTCTATCTTTCCGGCCAGATCGGCCTCGACCCGAAGACCCTGCAGCTCGCCGAAGGCATCGACGCGCAGATCCAGCGCGTGTTCGCCAACCTCGCCGCGGTGGCGCGCGCCGCCGGGCTCGGCCTGGAGCGCACGGTGCGCATGACGGTGTACCTCACCGACCTCGCGCACTTCGCGCGGGTCAACGAGATCATGGCGCAGCACGTCGCGCAGCCGTTTCCCGCGCGCGCGGCGGTCGGCGTGGCCAGCCTGCCGCGCGGCGCGCTGGTCGAGATCGACGCCATCCTGCACGCCGGTTGACGCGCCCGATTCCTCCCGCAACGGCGGCCAGGCTCGCCAGGCTCGGGATCGGCTCGCGCCACGACCTCCTCTGGCACCTGCCCGCGCGCTACGAGGACGAGACGCGGCTCACGCCGCTTGGGCAGGC
>JBGPPD010000041.1:0-17126 GCA_041488375.1 Gammaproteobacteria bacterium
AAGCTCGGCTTCATCAGCTTCGGCGGGCCGGCGGGGCAGATCGCGATCATGCACCAGGAGCTGGTGGAGCGGCGGCGCTGGATCTCGGAGAAGCGCTTCCTGCACGCGCTCAATTACTGCATGCTGCTGCCGGGCCCCGAGGCGACCCAGCTCGCCACCTACATCGGCTGGATGATGCACCGCACCCGGGGCGGGCTCGTCGCCGGCGGGCTGTTCGTGCTGCCCTCGGTGTTCATCCTCATTGCGCTTTCGTGGTTGTACATGGCCTACGGCGAAGTGACGGCGGTGGCGGGCCTGCTCTACGGCATCAAGCCGGCGGTGGTGGCGATCGTGCTCGCCGCGGCCTGGCGCATCGGCACGCGGGCGCTCAAGCACCCCGCATTGTGGCTGATCAGCGTGGCGGCGTTCTGCGCCGTCGGCTTGTTCGCGGTGCCGTTTCCCTACGTGGTTCTCGCGGCGGCGCTCGCCGGCGCGCTCGGCGGCCGCTTTGCGCCGCGCGTGTTCACGGCAGACGGCGGCCATGGGGCCGCAGCCGCACACTACGGGCCGGCCATCATCGACGACGACACGCCGACTCCCGAGCACGCGCGCTACCGTCCACGGCAGTTGCTTGCGGTGGCCGCCACCGGCATCGGGTTGTGGGCGGCCGTGCTCGGGGCCCTCGTGGCCGCCTTCGGATGGGAAGGCACGCTGGTGCAGATGGGCTGGTTCTTCACCAAAGCGGCGCTGCTCACTTTCGGCGGCGCCTATGCGGTGCTGCCCTACGTGTACCAGGCCGCGGTGGAACACCACCACTGGCTGACAGCGGCCCAGATGATCGACGGCCTGGCGCTGGGCGAAACCACGCCCGGCCCTCTGATCATGGTGGTGGCCTTCGTCGGCTTTGTCGGTGGCTGGTCGCAGGCGCTGTTCGGGCCCGCGACCCCGTTCCTCGCCGGCGCCGCCGCGGCGCTGGTCGCCGCCTTCTTCACGTTCCTGCCCTCGTTCCTGTTCATCTTCGCCGGCGCGCCGCTGGTGGAGGCCACGCACGGCGACCTGAAATTCACGGCGCCGCTGACCGGCATCACCGCCGCCGTGGTGGGCGTGGTGGTGAGCCTCGCCGTGTTTTTCGCGCAGCACGTGTTCAGGGTCGGCAACGCCGCCGATTGGACCGCGATCGCCGGCGCCGCGCTGGCGGTGCTGGCGCTGGTGCGCTTCAAGGTAGGATTGATCCCGCTGATCCTGGCGATGGGCGGCGCTGGAATGCTGCTCAGGCTGTCAGGCCTTGCCTGAGGAGAGGAATCGATGTCCGCCTACGTCGTCGCCGAAGTCGAAGTTACCGACCCCGCCACCTACGAGGAATACCGCAAGCTCGTGCCCGCCACCATCGCCAGGTACGGCGGCAAATTCCTGGTGCGCGGCGGCGCGGTGGAGACCAAGGAAGGCGGCTGGCAGCCCAAGCGCCTGGTGGTGCTGGAATTCGCCTCGATGGAGCAGGCGCGCAAGTGGTACCACTCGCCGGAATACGCGCCGGCGCTGGCGCTGCGCGCGAAAGCGGCGCGCTCTAAGGTGCTGCTGGTGGAGGGCGCCGCGTAGGGTGGGCCGGCGGCCCACCGTACGGCCGCTAGTCGGAGACGCGCCGGATCACGCCGCAGGCGAGGCGCGCGCCGGCGTTGCCGGTGGGCTGCGTGCGGTAGTCGTCGGGCTGGGCGTGCACGATCAGGCCATGGCCGACCACGCTCGAGGGTCCCGCCACCACGGTCATCACGTCGAGCTCCATCGTCACTTCCGCGCGGCCGCTGGCATCCGCCTTGAGCGCGGGCATGTCCCCAGCGTGGCGCTCGGGGGTGCTGTAGTGCGCGTGCGGCTTGCCATAGGGGTTGAAGTGGCCCTTGGCGCTCATGCCGTCGCCCGAGCTGCAGTCGCCGATCTCGTGGATGTGGAAGCCGTGCTCCATGCCGGGCTTGAGTCCGGTGACGATCGCGTGCACGCGCACTTTGTCGCCGACCTGGATGAAGCTCGCCGTGCCCGCCGCGCTGTTGCCGGTGGTCGGCTGCAGTTGCGCCGTCGCCCTGGGCCCTTCCTCGCGGAACATCTGGCAGCCGCCGGCGATGGCTGCGGCCGCCAATGGGATCAGGATCCTGCGCATCCCATCACCCTACCCCTACTTCTTCTTGCTCGCCTTGGTCGCCTTCGCGGGCTTGGTATCCATGGCAATGCCCTTGTTCTTCTTGTAGTTGGCGACCGCCCGATCCTGGGCCTTGGCGTTGTCCGCCGCGTCTTTCGCCTTTGCCGCGGCGTCCTTCTCGGCTTCGGCCGCCTTTTGCGCGTCGGTCTTGGCCGGCGCGGCGGGCAGCTTGGCGTGCGATGCGGCGAACGCTCCGATCATCAGCCCCGTGACGAGGGCCAGCAGGATCTTCTTCATGGCTTCTCCTTCATGTGCGGTGCGCCGGCGGGCACTGCGCCGCCCGAGGATGCCCTCGCGCTACCCTTGACCTCGTCATACCAATATTCGTGGTGCTCCTTGGCCCAGGCCTCGTCCACGGTGCCCGAACGCATCGCCTGGTAGGCCCCTTCCACGCCGATCGTGCCCATGTAGATGTGGCCCAGGGCGGCCGCGATCACCAGCACCGCGGAGACGACGTGGATCACGTTGGCCTGCTGCATGGTCGAGCGCAGCTGGTCGAAGTTCGGAAACAGCAGCACTGCACCGGAGGCGACCAGCAGGAGGCTCAGCACCACCACCCCGCCCCAGAACCAGGCCTTCTCGCCGCCGTTGAAGCGGCCCGAGGGCACGTGCTTGCCGGCGAGGAAGTCCTTGGCCTTGGCGAACCAGGCGAAGTCGTAGGCCTTGGGCAGGTTGTCCCGGACGAACATGACGATGAACACCAGCAGGCTTGCCGCGAACAGCGGAGCGACGAAATTGTGCAGGTTCTTGGCCAGCGCGGTGAGCCACGCGAACAGCGTGTAGCCGATCACCGGCAGCAGCACGTACTTGCCGAACAGGATGATCAGGCCGCTGGCGCCGAGCACCACGAAGCTGATGGCCACCACCCAGTGCGCCCAGCGCTCGGCGAGCGTGAAGCGCTCGATCACGCGGCCCGTCGCCTTGTCGTGCAGCTTGACCGGCCCCATGGCGAAGTAGACCGCCGCGATGGCCAGCAGCACCAGCACCACCAGCCAGCCGCCGTAAAAGGTGATCGGGCCGTTGCGGATCTGGCGCCAGGTGTTGCCGGCCGACTGCACCAGCACGTTGGTCTCCCGTCCCCTGGTGGTGGTGGTGTTCGCCTGGCTGCCTTCCTTGCGCACCTCGCGCCACACCGGGGCGTTGTTGCCCGGCTGCTCGACTCGGCGCTGCTGCTGCTGCTGCTGCGCCTCGCTCTGCGCCTGGGCGTAGCCGGCGGCGGCGAACAACGCCAACGCCAGGCAAAGCTTCCACAGCTTGGACATGCTTTCCTCCTGGTTGCGGCGCCTACCCCGCTACTGCGAGATGCGCTTGTACTCGTTCTGCGTCAGCTGCCGGCTCTTGATCTGCGCTTCCCAGCTCGCGCGGTCGCCCTTGGTCCAGCTGCCGCCGCGCTGTCCGGCCGCGAGCGGCGCGTTGTCCCAGGGCAGCCCGTCCTTCTTGCCCTGGTACTTGCCCTGCTTGTAGACCACCACCTGCTCGGTCTCGCCGCAGCCGGCGAGGCACAGGGCCGCCACTGCCGCAGCCACCACCAGTGCCGCGGGCCTCACGACTTGGCTCCCGCGGGCTGCTGTTGCGGTGGCGTCGCGCCCGGCTTGCCCGGACCGTAGGCGGTCCCCCAGCCCCAGACTTCGGACCCCTTGCCCCGGCGCAGCACGCGCTCGCGGTAGATGTCCGCGATCACGTCGCCGTCGCCGCCGAGCAGCGCCTTGGTCGAGCACATCTCCGCGCAGGCCGGGAGCTTCCCCTCGGCCAGGCGGTTGCGGCCGTACTTCTTGAATTCCGCGTCGCTGCGGTCGGTCTCCGGGCCGCCATTGCAGAACGTGCACTTGTCCATCTTGCCGCGCAGCCCGAAGGCGCCGGCCTGCGGGAACTGCGGCGCGCCGAACGGGCAGGCATAGAAGCAGTAGCCGCAACCGATGCACAGGTCCTTGTCGTGCAGCACCACGCCGTCGTCGGTGCGGTAGAAGCAATCCACCGGGCACACCGCCATGCAGGGGGCGTCGGAGCAGTGCATGCAGGCGACCGAGATCGACTTCTCGGCGCCGATGACGCCGTCGTTGATGGTCACCACGCGCCGCCGGTTCACGCCCCAGGGCACCTCGTTCTCGTTCTTGCAGGCGGTGACGCAGCCGTTGCATTCGATGCAGCGCTCGGCGTCGCACAGGAACTTCATTCTGGCCATGGCGTTCTCCTTATGCCTTCGCGACGTTGCACAGCGTCGTCTTGGTTTCCTGCATCATGGTCACCCGGTCGTAGCCGTAGGTGGTGGCGGTGTTCACCGCCTCGCCGCGCACGATCGGCGCCGCGCCCTCCGGGTAGTAGGGCAGCATGTCCTCGCCCTGCCACCAGCCCGAGAAATGGAACGGGATGAAGCAGGTGTCGGGGCCCACGCGCTCGGTGACCTGCGCCTTCACCTTGAGCTTGGCGCCCGAGGGCGAGCTCACCCACACGTACTCGCCGTCGCGGATGCCGCGGTCGGCAGCGGCCTTCGGGTTGATCTCGACGAAGTTGTCCTGCTGCAGCTCGGCCAGCCACGGGTTGGAGCGCGTCTCCTCGCCGCCGCCCTCGTATTCCACCAGGCGGCCGCTGGTGAGGATCAGCGGGAATTTCTCGTACATCTTGTCGGCCACCGCCTTCTGCTGCACCGACTTGAACATCGTCGGCAGGCGCCACAGCACCTTCACGTCGTCGTGGGTCGGATACTTCTCCACCAGGTCCGGCCGCGGGCTGTACAGCGGCTCGCGGTGCTGAGGGATGCCGTCGGGGAAGTTCCACACGACGGCGCGCGCCTTGGCGTTGCCGAACGCGCTGCAGCCGTGCTTCATCGCCACGCGCTGGATGCCCCCCGAGAGGTCGTTGGTCCAGAGCTTGCCCTCGGCCTCCTTCTTTTCCTCTTCGGTGAGTTCGTCCCACCAGCCGAGCTTCTTCAACAGCACATGGTCGAACTGCGGATAGCCGGTGGTGATGTCGCTGCCCTTGGAGCACACGCCGTCCTCGGCCAGCAGGTTGACGCCGTCCCGCTCCACCCCGAACAGCGCGCGGAAGGTATGGCCGCCGTCCATGGAATGCTTGGAGGTGTCGTACAGGTTCGGCGTGCCCGGGTGCTTGATCGCCGCGGTGCCGTAGCACGGCCACGGCAGCCCGTAATAGTCGCCGGTCAGGTCGTAGCCGGTCTTCGCGTCCTTGCCGCCGCGCGCGCGCAGCGTCCTGACGTCGAACACGTGCATGTTGCGCATGTGCGCCTGGATGCGCTCGGGCGACTGGCCGGTGTAGCCGATGGTCCATGCCCCGCGGTTGATTTCGTTCCGCAGCACATCCTCCATCGACGGCTCGTCCATCCCGCCCTTGCCCTTCACCAGGCCGATGTTCGGCTTGCCGTCGCCCTTCTGGCCGATGAATTCCTTGCCGAAACCGAGCTTCTGCGCAAGCTGGTACATGATCATCTGGTCGGTGCGCGAGTCGAACACCGGGTCGATCACCTTTTCGCGCCACTGCAGGGAGCGGTTCGACGCCGTCACCGAGCCTTCGGTCTCGAGTTGCGTCGCCACCGGCAGCAGGTAGGCGCCGTCCTTGCGGACCTTGGCGAACATCGCCGCCGAGGCCGAAGGATAGGGATCCAGCACCACCATCAGGTCGAGCTTCTTCATCGCCTCGAGCATCTCGAGGCCGCGCGACTGCGAGTTCGGCGCATGGCCCCAGAAGAAGATGGCGCGCAAGTTGTGATCCTGGTCGATGGCGTCGGTCTTTTCTGTGACGCCGTCGATCCAGCGCGACACGGTCATGCCGGGCTTGGCCTGCATGCCGGGCGCAAAACGCTCCGAGAGCCACTTCGGATCCACGTTCCATACGCGCGACCAATGCGCCCAGGAACCGGGCACGAACACCGGGTAGTAGCCTGGCAGCGTGTCGGGGTTCGGGCCGATGTCCGTCGCGCCCTGCACGTTGTCGTGGCCGCGGTAGATGTTGCATCCGCCGCCGGAACGCCCGACGTTGCCGAGCGCGAGCATCAGGATGTTGGACGCCCGCACGATCGCATTCGCATTGGTGTGCTGGGTCTGGCCCATCGCCCAGATGATGAAGCCCGGCCGGTTCTCGGCGAGCGTCTTGGCGACGGCGTATACCTCGGCCTCGGAAACGCCGGTGACCTCGGTCACCTTGTCCGGCGTCCACTTGGCCATCACTTCCTTCTTCACCTCGTCCATGCCATGCACGCGGTCGTGGATGTACTTCTTGTCCTCCCAGCCGTTCTTGAAGACGTGGTGCAGCACGCCGAAGAGGAAGGCCACGTCCGAACCGGAGCGGTGCCGCACGTACATGTCGGCCTTCGCCGCGGTGCGCGTATAGCGCGGATCGACGACGATCACCTTGCAGCCGTTCTCCTTGGCGTGCAGCGTGTGCAGCATCGATACCGGGTGCGCCTCGGCCGCGTTGGAGCCGAGGAACATCAGCGCCTTGGAGTTCTGCTCGTCGTTGTAGGAGTTGGTCATCGCCCCGTAGCCCCAGGTCTGGGCCACGCCCGCGACCGTGGTCGAGTGGCAGATGCGCGCCTGGTGGTCGGTGTTGTTGGTGCCCCAGAAGCGCACCCACTTGCACAGCAACTCGGCCTGCTCGTTGTTGTGCTTGGAGGAGCCGACCACGAACAGCGCGTCGGGCCCGCTTTCCTTGCGGATCGCGAGCAGCTTCTCGGAAATCTCGGCGTAGGCCTGGTCCCAGGAGATCTTCTTCCACTTGCCGCCCTCGAGCTTCACCGGGGTCTTCAGGCGGTGGGAGTCGTGCGTGATGCCGTGCTCGCGGATCGAGGCGCCCTTGGCGCAGTGCGCGCCCAAGTTGAGCGGCGAGTCGAACACCGGCTCCTGGCGTATCCACACGCCGTTTTCGACGACGGCGTCGATGGCGCAGCCGACCGAGCAGTGCGTGCACACCGTGCGCTTCACTTCGACCTTGCCGGCCGGGGCCGCGTCCGCGCGCGCCTCGCCGATCATGCTGAACGGCAGCTGCGAGGCCACGGCGCCGGTGCCGAGCGTGACGCCCGAGCGGCGCAGGAAGGCGCGGCGGTCCATGGTCTTCGCGAGCGCACCCTGCAATCCGCGCGCGAGGCGCGACTGGGGCACGGCGGCGGAGGCGGATTTTCTGGTCAGCAGCATGGCGGCCCCCTCAGACCTTGGTGGTGCGGTAGTAATTGCGGATGTGCGCGGACTCGGCGTAGCCGGCGCCCGAGCGCTTCGAGCCGTCGGGTGCCGCCGCCGGGGTGGGCACCCTCTGCGCCACCACGGCCGCCGCGGCGGCCGCGCTGCCTGCCGTCGCTGCCAAGAGGAAGTTCCTGCGGGATTTTCTGGACGTTGCTTCGGACATGACTGCCTCCTGATCCTCGGCTGTTCTTATGAACATCTGCTGCTGCAAACCTGTGCGAAGTTACCCCTAAAGCACCTATGAATCAATGTGCATGGCCAAGATTAGTCGATATCGAAGGCCTTGTGCTCCACGTCCAGCAGCGCCTGCAGCAGCTTTGCGGGATGGCGGTAGAACTTCGCGCTATCGCAAGTGCTTACCGCACTGCAAAAACGCGACGCGCCGGTGTGCAGGTACTCTAGAAAGAACTGCCGCTGCACGTCGAGTTTTGCCTTTCGTCCGACAATCAGCCAGCGCATCGTCTCGCAGAGCGCCGAGATGTGGTCTTCGGGCTCCACTGCTTCCTCGCGTCGCGCCAGCCCCCACCCCGCCAGCTGGCCGCGCAGGCGGGCAAGCGGGGTGTCGCTCTCCGAGCGCACGAGGTAGGCCGACAGGTAGGGCGTCACCTCCGCCTTGCCCACGCCGACGAACAGCTGCAGGTGCTCCTCCTCGAGCCGCGCGGGGAACGCGCTGCCGCAGGCCGCGGCCAGCTCGGCCCAGGCACCCCGCAGCGCTTCGCCTTCCGCGGTGAGCGGCTCGCCGTCCTGCGGCGGCGGCACGGCGAGGCGCAGTTCGCTGATCAGGTTGGCATCGGGCGGCGCGTAGAACAGGCGCGCGAGCAGCCCATAGAGGTCGGCGCGCGCCTGGTCCTCCGGGGACACCGCGGGCACGAACTGCATCGCGATGCCGTCGCTCATTTGCGGTAGTCGTGGATGCTGGGCTCGTCCTTGGCGCTCATCATGTCCACCACGCGGCAATCGGCGCACATCTGCAGGCGCCGGAGCGCCCCGCCGCCCGTGAACATCGAGTGCCCCCCGACCTTGAGCAGCATCGCGTCGATCATCGCCTTGGTGCCGAAAGGTTTGCTGCAGCGCACACAGTTGAAGGGCTCCCCTTCGTTCAGCGTCACCGGGTTCTTCGCCTGCGCGCCCAGGAGCAGCCGCGGCACCAGCCGGATCGCATCCTCCGGGCAGGTGTCGGCGCACAGTCCGCATTGCACGCAATTGCGCTCGATGAAACGCAGCCTCGGGGTGTCCGGCGAATCCAGCAGCGCCGCTTCCGGGCAGGCGCCGATGCAGGCCTTGCACAGGGTGCAGCTGACCTTGTTCACCGTGAGCGCGCCGAAGGGCGCACCGGCGGGCAGCGCGATCTCTTCGGGCGACTGTTTCGCCTGCCTGGCGAGGTGGTCGACGATGAAATCGAGCGACGTGCGCTTCTCGGCCGACAGGTTGTAGGTCGCGGGCTGCGTGGGCGCGGCCGCGGGTTTCATGCCCCAGAGCCGCGCCTCGAGCGCGCCCTCCCCGAGTGCGGCGAA
This sequence comes from Gammaproteobacteria bacterium, assembly GCA_041488375.1. GTDB lineage: Bacteria > Pseudomonadota > Gammaproteobacteria > Burkholderiales > SG8-39 > JAABQT01. The sequence goes on from JBGPPD010000041.1 coordinate 8,871, forward strand.
GTGTTCGCCGGGATAGCCGAGCCCGTGCAGGATCGCCTCGGCGTACCCCATCTGTCGCTTCAGCGCGGCGGCGTAGCTGTCGGCGGTCTTGTCGGTGGTCAGGACGCAGACCTGGCTCGCGCCGTAGGCGATCGCACCGAGCATCAGGTCGATGCCGATAGAGGCGACGTGGAAGCACTCGACCGGGATGACCCGTGCCGGCAGGCCCTTGCCGCGACGGCCGAGCTCGAGCACCGCCTTGCGTCCTTCGCCGGCATCGTGGAACAGGAGGCAGGCGTCCGGGCCGCCCGCCTCGCGATAGGTATGGAGCAGCGCCTTGAGGCGCGCGCCCGCGTCGGGCACGCGGGGATAGGCGTAGGTCATGGCGCCCGACGGGCACACCGTGGCGCAGCCCCCGCAGCCGGCGCAGGTGTGCGGCTCCACCTTCACAAGGTCGCCGTCCGCGGTGATCGCGCCGCTCGAACAGACCTCCAGGCACAGGTCGCAGCCCTTGCGCCCGGAGCGGCTGTGCGCGCAGAGGCGCGGCTCGTAATGGAAGAAGCGCGGCTTCTCGAATTCGCCGACCAGCGCCGTCAGCGCCTGCGCGGCGAGCGCCTGCGCGAGCGGATCGCCGCCCGGCGCGGCGTACCCCTGCGGCAGCTCGGGCAGGCGGATCAGCGCCTGGCGCGACAGATCCAGCACCAGGTCGAACACTTCCTTGCGCGGCGCGCGCTCGCGCGCAAAATCGATCGCGCCGATCGCGCCGCAGGCCTTGACGCAGGCGCGGTGCGCCTTGCACTTGTCCATGTCGATCTGGTAGCTGTAGTCGATCGCCTGCTCGGGGCAGGCGCGGATGCAGGCGTTGCAGCGCGTGCAGGTCTCCAGGTCGATCGGGTTTTCCTGCGTCCACTCGACCTCGAAGGCGCCCAGCCAGCCCGCCAGGCGCCGCACCTTGCCCGACCAGACCGGGTAATTGCGCTCCAGCGGCAGCTCTGCGCCGCGCGCTTCGGTGACCAGAACGTTCACTTCCAGCGCCGCACCCAGGCGCTCCGCCCAGTCCAGCGCCGGCGCCGCCGGGCCGACGATCAGCAGCTGGCCGCCCGACTTGAAATTCACCGCCGGCACCGGATCGGGGTCGGGCAGCGCCGCCATGGCGACCAGCGCGGCGATCTTGGGCAGCGCGCGCGCGCCTTCGCCCGACCAGCCTGCCTGCTCGCGCAGATTGACGAATTTGAGCGCCGGGCGCGCGCCCGCGGCCTCGGCGATCTCGCTGAACAGCGGCGCCTCCTGCGTGCAAGCGACGATCACCTCCGCGTCCCCGAGCACCGCCTGGAAAGCCGCGGCGTCCTTGCGGCACAGCTCGCTGTGCACCTGGATCGGCTCGCCCGCCTTCAGCGCCGCGGCGAGCGCACGGCCGTCGATGGCGACGGTCTTGTTGCAGCTGCAGACCTTAAGCGTCTTGCCTTGCAGGCCCATCGTCTTCCTTCTGTTTTTCTTCGGCGGCCGCCCGCTGCGCCGCCAGTTCTTCCTCGCGTTTCTTCTGCTCTTCCTCTTCGCGGTACAGCACCGTGCGCGCCTGGTTCAGCGTCTTCAGCAGTTCCTCGGAGATAGGGTCGCCGCCGGTCCAGTCCCCCGAGAAGGGCTCGAACAGGTCCGGCGCGTTGAAATGCGGATCCGCGAACAGCTTCTTCAGCGCCACGCGGCGCACCGCGTCGCCCACCTTCGGGTGCATGAAGGCCGCGAAGTCCGACTGCGGCGTGAGCGTGTCGACCGGCGGCAGGACCGGCGCCGATTGGTCCTCCGGCTTCGCCGCCGCCGGCGCAGGCTGCTCGCCGGCCTGCTCCTGCTTCACGCGCGACCAGCGGGAGAGGAAGTGTTCCTTGTCTTGCGCCGCCATCAGCCGACGCGGTCCTTCGGGTGCATGAACGAGCGCGGCTTGATGCGCTTTTGCGGCTCCGGCCGGTAATTCTTCTCGACGTACTCCCCGACCCACGCGAAGACCTCCACCGGCATGGCGACGCCGTCCACGCTGTGGCCGGCATCCATCCAGCGCCCGGCCTCGTTGTAGCTGGCAGTCACCTCCAGCGGCAGGCCGCGCTCCTCCTCCTCCTCCATTCGCCAGAGCACGAACACCCGCGCGCCCGGCAAAGACACATTGAGGTAGTAGCCCTCAGCCTCGTCGCGATGCAGCCGCAGTTCGAATCCCGGGTGCAGCCACTGCTGCACGCCGCCCTCGTCCACCAGCAGGCGCGGCGCAGCTTTGGGCTCCACGCTCGGGATCACGCTGCGCGGCTCCCAGGCTTCGCTCTGCCAGCGGTTGTCGAGCTGGCGTCGCTGCATCACCACCGCGACCGGAAAGCTCGGTTTTTCCATCCGGGGAACTATAGCTCATAACCTCCCGCCTGCTATGATCCAAGACTCGAGAAACACCATGATGCAAAAGGTTTTTCCCATCCAGTCGGCCAGGGCGCCGGCCCCGGCTTACGACGGCGCCGCGCTCGCGGATACGCTCGGCCGCGGCCTGCGCGACCTGCGCATCTCGGTGACCGATCGCTGCAACTTCCGCTGCGTGTACTGCATGCCGCGCGAAGTGTTCGACCACGATTTCCAGTTCGTCGCGCACGACCAGGTGCTGACCTTCGAGGAGATGGCGCGCCTGGCGCGCCTGTTCGCCGGCCTGGGCGTAAAAAAAATCCGCCTCACCGGCGGCGAACCACTGGTGCGGCGCGACCTGCACCGCCTGGTGGCGATGCTGGCGCAAATCCCGGGGCTCGACCTGACGCTGACCACCAACGGCTCCCTGCTGCCCAAACAGGCGGCGGCGCTGGCGCAGGCGGGACTGAAGCGCATCACGGTGAGCCTGGATTCGCTGGACGACGCCACCTTCCGCGCCATCAACGACGCCGACTTCCCGGTGGCGCGCGTGGTCGAGGGCATCCAGGCCGCGGCCGCTGCCGGCATGGCGCCGATCAAGATCAACATGGTGGTCAAGCGCGGCGTCAACGACGGGCACGTGCTGGCGATGGCGGAGCGCTGGCGCGGCACCGGCCACATCGTGCGCTTCATCGAGTACATGGACGTGGGCAGCACCAACGGCTGGCGCATGGAGCAAGTGGTGCCCTCCGCCGAGATCGTGCGGACCATCGGCGCGCGCCATGCGCTCGAACCCGCCGATCCGAACTACGCCGGCGAAGTCGCGGAGCGCTGGCGCTACCGCGACGGGGCGGGCGAGATCGGCGTCATCTCCTCGGTGACGCAGGCTTTCTGCGCGAGCTGCAACCGCCTGCGCCTGTCGGCCGAAGGCTCGCTCTACACCTGCCTGTTCGCGCAGGAGGGCCATCCGCTCAAGCACCTGCTGCGCCAGGGCGCCCCGGACGAAGCGATCGTGAACGAGATCGCGGCCGTGTGGCGCGCGCGCGGCGACCGCTACTCCGAGATCCGCACGGCGGAGACCGCCCGGCAACGCAAGATCGAGATGTCCTACATCGGTGGGTAAGACGACGACGCGGGCCTACCGCCCCCTGCTCACCGACGCGGCGAAGCCCGCGACCTTCGACGTGGAGGCGGTGAACGAGCGCGGCGAGATGGTGCCGACCGCGGTCGCCGGCGAGCACCCGCTCACGCTGTACCTGGACAAGAAGGAGCTGGTGACGCTGATGACGCTCGGCCACGCGCCGGAAGCGCTCGCCATCGGCTACCTGCGCAACCAGCGACTGGTCGATGCGCTCAAGGACATCACCGCGGTGCAGGTGGACTGGGAGACCGAGTCCTGCGCCATCACCACGCGCAAGGGCGTCAAGGACCTGAAGGCGAAACTCGGCAAGCGCACCGTCACTACCGGTTGCGGCCAGGGCACCATGTTCGGCAACCTGATGGAGGAGATCGACCAGGTCAGGCTGCGCCAGGACGTGACGCTCGACGACGAGCAGCTGTTCTTGCTGCTGGACAAGGTGCGCAAGCACGAGACCATCTACAAGCAGGCCGGCGCGGTGCACGGCTGCGCCCTGGCCACGCGCGCGGGCGAGATCCTGATGTTCGTCGAGGACGTCGGCCGCCACAACGCGGTGGACGCCATCGCCGGCTTCATGTGGCTGCAGGTGATCGACGGCTCGGACAAGCTGTTCTACACCACCGGGCGCCTGACCTCCGAGATGGTGATCAAATGCGCGCAGATGCGCATCCCGTTCCTCGTCTCGCGCTCCGGGCTGACGCAGATGGGCTATCGGATCGCGCAGCAGACCGGCATCACCATGCTCGGCCGCGCCAGCGGCCGGCACTACCTCGCGTTCACCGGCCGGCAACGGCTGCTGCGGACCGCGCCGCAACCCACCGCCCTCGCCTAGGAGAACCTTCGTGATCGAACTGTATTTCGCCCCGGGAGCCTGCTCGTTCGTGCCGCATGCCGGGCTCGAAGCGATCAAGGCGGCCACCGGGAAGGATTTCAAGCCCAACCTGGTCAAGCTGCACAAGGGCGAGAACCGCACGCCCGAGTACCTGGCGATGAATCCCAACGGCCAGGTGCCGGTGCTGGTGGTGGACGGCAAGCCGCTCAACCAGATCGTCGCCATTTGCGATTACCTCGACCGGCGCTTTCCGCAGGCGGGCCTGCTGCCCGCCGAGCCCTGGGCGCACGCGCAGGCGATGTCGCAGCTCGCCTGGTTCAACAACACCGTGCACTCGACCTTCACGCGCTGGTTCCGCACCGCCTACTTCGCGGAGAGCGCGGCCGCGCAGGCCGAGGTGAAGGGGCTCGCCGCCGTGCAGTTCCGTGCGCACCTGGAGCGCATCCAGGAGTGGAGCAAGGCCGCGGCGCCCTACTGGTTCGGCGCCCGCGCCGGTTTCCACGACGCTTACGCGTTCACGCTTCTGCGCTGGGGCGGCTACGCCGGGATCGACCCGGATACGCTGCCCGCCTACAAGGCCTATGTCGAGCGCGTGGTGCAAGCGCCGCCCATAGCCGCCGCGCTCGAGCGCGAGCGCGTCAAGCTGGACACCTACAAGAAGGCCGCCTAGGCGGCCGCCACCGGCTCGGCGGCGCGCTGCTTGCTCGCGGCCAGGGTGCCGCGCGAGGGAAAGAACAGGCTGGCCAGCAGCATCGCGGCGGCGAGCATGGCCAGCACCAGGAATACGTTGGAGAAGCCGCCCTGGGTGCGGTGCAGGACCGCGATCATCGGCACCGCGACGGAAGCCACGCCCAGCGACACCACGTAACGCACCGCCAGCACGCGCGCGCGGTACTCATCGGCGCAATAGCGGCCGACGATGGCGTCGTTGAGCGGGATCTGGCCGAACACCGCCAGCATCATGAGGACCGCCGCGGCGAGCATGGGCCATCCCTGCGTATTGGCGGCGAGCGCCAGCAGCGGGATCTGCGCCAGCGCCACGCCGATGAGCAGGCGGCGCATTTCGAAGCGGTCGATCAGCGCGCCCATCGCCACCTGCGCGAACGCCGCCACCGTGTACACCGCGGCCACCAGCGCGCCGATGCCGAAGTTGGTCTGCGTCAGCGCCCGCAGGCGCTCGTCGAACACCTTGGGCATGGCCACGGTGGTCGAGTTGAAGATCACGCCGCCGCAGGCGGTGGCGATCAGCAGGATGGCGAAGATGCGCGCCATGGTGCGGCCTTCGACGTGCAGCCCGATGGTCTTCGAGGACCTCTTCACCTGGCCCGGATCCTGCACCAGCAGCAGGAACCCGGTGCCCGCGGCGATGCACATCAGCCCCGGCACGAAGAAGGCGGCGCGCCAGCCGGCGAAATCCACCAGCGCCCCGGTGAACAGCGCCGCCGCCGCCAGGCCCAGGTTGCCCCACAGGCCATTCCAGCCCAGCGTGCGGCCCATGTTCTGGGTCCTCGCCACCAGCATGGCGATGCCGACCGGGTGGTAGATCGCGGCGAAGGCGCCGGTGACCATCAGGCCGGCCGCGAGGTGCCAGGGCGATTGCGAGAAGCCGGTGAGGAACAGCGATGCGCCGATGCCGAAATAGAACACCACCATCACGCGGTAGCGGCTCCAGTGGTCGGCCAGCCAGCCGGCGGGGATGGCGAAGGCGCCGAAGGCGATGAAGCCGCCCAGCGCCAGGGGCAGCAGCTCCGAATAGGGGCGTCCCCATTCGCGGCCGAGGGCCACCACCGCGGTCGGGAACACCAGCATCACCAAGTGGTCGAGCAAGTGCCCGAGGTTGAGGAAGCGGGTCAGCCAACGGTTCTGGGTCATGCGGATAGCTTACCTCGTAAAATTCGCGGCATGGATCGTGTTTCAGGCATCGTGCTCGCGGGCGGCCAGGGCCGGCGCATGGGCGGCGTGGACAAGGGCCTGCAGCCCCTGCGCGGCAAGCCGATGGTGGCCTGGGCGCTCGAGCGCCTGGCGCCGCAGGTGGACGAGATCCTCGTGAATGCCAACCAGAACCTCGAGGCCTACGCGCGCTTCGGGCACCGCGTGGTGCCCGACGCCATCGGCGGCTTCGCCGGGCCGCTGGCCGGACTGCACGCCGGGCTGACGGCCGCGAGCCATCCGCTCGCCGTCACCGTACCCTGCGACTCCCCGTTCCTGCCGCCCGACCTGGTGGCGCGGCTGCGCAAGGCGCTCGGCGACAACGACCTCGCGGTGGCGAAGACCGGCGACCAGCCGCACCCGGTGTTTTCGCTGGTGCGGCGTTCGGTGCGCGAGCACCTGGAAAAATTCCTGTCCGGCGGCGGCCGCAAGATCGACGCCTGGTACGCGAGCCTCAAGGTGGTCGAAGTGCCGTTCGACGACGAAGCCGACGCGTTCCGCAACATCAACACGCGCGAAGAGCTGAAGGACGCATGAGCCGCATCGTCCAGATCGTCAACGCCATCGAGGGCTACGACCCGGATGCGCTGCACGTCGAGACGGCGCGCGCGGCGATTCGCGCCTGCCTTGATCCCGTCACGGCAACGCAGCGCCTGCCCGTGCGCGAGGCGCTCGGCCGCGTGCTCGCCGAGGACATCGTCCCGGCGATCGACGTGCCGGGCCACGACAACACCGCGATGGACGGCTACGCGGTGCGCTTCGCGGACCTCGGCGCGGGCGCGACAGTGCTGGAGGAGATCGGCGCCGCGCTCGCCGGCAAGTCCTTCGGCGGGGCGCTCGGACCGGGACAGTGCGTGCGCGTCACCACCGGGGCCGTGATGCCGGCGGGCGCGGACACGGTGGTGGTGCAGGAAGTGGTGAAGGTCGCCGGCGGCCAGGTGACGATACCGCCCGGCCAGAAACTGGCGCAGAACGTGCGCTACGCGGGCGAGGACCTGAAGAGGGGCGTGCCGGTGCTCGGACCTGGCCAGCACCTGCACCCGGCGGAGCTTGGCCTGATCGCCTCGCTCGGCATCGGCGAGGTCGCCGTCCGGCGCAGGCTGCGCGTGGCGTTCTTTTCCACCGGCGACGAGCTCGCTTCCGTGGGCACCGCGCTCAAGGAAGGCGAGGTCTACGACTCCAACCGCTACACCCTGCACGGCATGCTCTCGCGCCTGGGCGTCGAGATGCACGACCTGGGCGTGGTGCGCGACGACCCCGCCCTGCTCGAAGCCGCGTTGCGCAAGGCCGCGCAGCGCGCCGACGCCATCATCACCACCGGCGGCGTCTCCGTCGGCGAGGCCGATTTCGTCAAGCCGATGATGGCCAAGCTGGGCGAGGCCCTGTTCTGGCGCATCGCCATGCGCCCGGGCCGGCCGATGGCCTTCGGCCGCATCGGCGGGGCGTTCCTGTTCGGGCTGCCGGGCAACCCGGTGGCGGTGATGGTGACCTTCACCCAGTTCGTGCGCGAGGCGCTGCTGCACCTTTCCGGGCGCACCGGCGAACTGTCGGTGCCGCTGCTGAAGGTGCCGGCGGCGGTGCCGCTGCGCAAAGTCGCGGGGCGCACCGAGTACCAGCGCGGCGTGCTGTTCCGCGACGGCGGCGAATGGAAGGTGAAGACCACCGGCCAGCAGGGCTCGGGCGTACTGCGTTCGATGTCGGAGGCCAACTGCTTCATCGTGCTGGAGCACGAGCGCGGCAAGGTTGCCGCGGGCGAGCCGGTGCAGGTGCAGCTGTTCGAAGGGCTGGCTTGAATCCGATCCACCCGGCGCTCGCGCCGCTCGCCGTCCTCGCCAAGCGGGACCCGCAGCTCCTTGCCGAGCCCCCGCGCGCGGTGCGCGCCAATCCGATAAACTCGCAGCCTGTTTTCGAGCCGGGCCCCATCTTGCGCACATCCCTGATCGTGTTGGTTTCCTGCGCGGCATTGCTGCCGGCGGCGCCCGCCGCTGCGGCCGATGAGACAACG
>JBGPPD010000042.1:0-17059 GCA_041488375.1 Gammaproteobacteria bacterium
CAACAGGTCGCGGCCGCCGCCGCCGAACACGATGTCGTCGCCCTCGCCGCCGGAAATGACGTCGTTGAAGTCCTCGATCGGCAGGTCGGTATTGGCGATGGCGTCGCCGAACTCGTCGAACACCGCGAGCGCCGAGCGCACCCGCGCGTCAGGGCCGTCGTCGATGGTGCCCGGATCGTCGTCGCTCTTGCTGCCGATCGACAGGCCGTGCGCGATGACGGGGGCGATGCGCGGTACGGCGAAGCCCGTGGCGATGCGCACCTCCGCGGCGTCCCATCCCGCCGGATTCTCGAAGTTGGCGGGGTTCGAGCGGTCGAAGTACGAAGCTGCGTAATCCTCGAATCCGCCCCAGATCAGGTCGTTGCCCGCGCCGCCCGCGATGGTGTCGTCGCCGCGCCCGCCGACGATGACGTCGTCGCCGGCGTCGCCCCAGATGTTGTCGTCGCCTTCGTTGCCCTGGATGTAATCGTTGCCGGCGAGGCCATGGATCACGTCGTTGGCGGCGCCCCCCAGGATCGTGTCCGCACCATAGTCGCCCCACAGGTGGTCGACCTCGGTGCCGCCGACGATGGTGTCGCTCGAGCCGGTCTCGCTCGCGGTGCCAAGCGCCCCCACGCCGCCGTAGATCCAGTCCTCGCCCGCTTCGCCGTAGGCCGTGTCGCTGCCCAGGCCGGCGATGATGGTGTCGTTGCCGTCGCCGCCGTAGATCGTGTCGTCGCCGGCGCCTGAGTTGACGATATCGTTGCCGTCGTCTGCGTGGATCTCGTCGTTGCCGGCACCGGTGTAGATCTGGTCGTTACCGGCATTGCCCTCGATGTACTTGTTGCCGCCGCCGAGGGTGAGGATGTCGTTTCCGCCGCTGAGATACACGTGGCTGTCGCCGGATCCGCCGACGATAGTGTCGTTGCCATCACCGGCTGCCGGCGTGCTGCCGGCCGTGAGCACGGCGCCGGCGGCGCTCAACGTGACGCTGCCGCTGTCGCCGAAGAGGACCGAGTTGCCGTCGCCGATCGTCAGCTGGTCATCGCCGCCGCCCAGGAACACGAGCTGGTTGCCGTTGCCGGCAGTGACCGTGTCATTGCCGTCCGCCGCTCCCGGCGCGCTGGTGCCGGAGAGCACTTTGCCGGTGGAATCGCGCGTCACCGAGCCGTAGTCGCCGAAGATGACGTTGTTGCCGTTTCCGGCGTCGATGAAGTCGTCGCCGCCCTGGCCGTGGATCTCGTCGCTGTCGTGCAAGGCGACGATGTGGTCGTTGCCCTCGGGCCCGGTGCTCGCCCCGCCCGGCTTGTCGTCGCCGTAGATCAGGTTGTTGCCGGCGCCGCCGTCGATGATGTCCGCGCCGCCGCCGCCGTAGATCTTGTCGGCGTCGCTTTCGCCAAAGATGGTGTCGGCGTCCGCATCGCCGTAGATCTCGTCCACACCGGCGCCGCCATAGATCGTGTCCACGCCCTCGTTGCCGTGAATCAGGTCCTTGCCCTCGTCGCCCCCGATCGTGTCGTCGCCGGCGCCGCCGCTGATCGTGTCGTCGTTCTCGCCGCCGCTGATGCTGTCGTTGCCGGCGCCGCCGTCGATGGTGTCGAAGCCCTTCTCGCCGCGGATGTCGTCGTTGCCCGAGCCGCCGGTGACGGTGTCGTTGCCGCCGCCCGCGTAGACCAGGTCGTTGCCGCCGTGGCCGAAGATGATGTCGGCGCCGCCGGTGGAGCTGCTGGTGTCCTTGATCTGCAGGACGCCGTCGACCACGGCGATATCGAGGAAAGAGTTCGGCGCGTTCAAGGTGATCAGGCCGCCGTCGCCGATGATGATGTCGTTCCCCGCGCCGCCGTCGCCGTCGCCGGTGGGCGCGAGGTCGCCGCCGAGCTTGTCGGCGCCGCCGCCGCCGAAGATCACGTCGCTGCCCGCGCCGCCGGTGACCACGTCGGCGCCGCCGCCGAAGCCGGACACCTTCAGCGACAGCCCGTCTTCGCCGATCTTGCCGTCGTCGGCGAACACCAGGTCGTCGCCCGCGCCGGCGTCGATGGTGTCGTTGCCCGCGTCGCCGTAGATGATGTCGTTGCCGGCGCCGGCGGTGATCTTGTCGTCGCCGCCGCCGCCCTTGATCACCGCCGCGCCGGCGGTCTGGGCGAGGATGATCGTGTCGTTGCCGGCGCCGCCCTCGATCTCGTAGGCGAGCGACGTGTTGGTGATGCCCGACAGGTCGATGACGTCGTCGCCTTCGCCGCCCAGTGCGATGATCTTGCTGGTCGCCTTGTATTCCTGCGTGTAGCCGAACGCCGTCACGTTCACGTGGCTGGCATCGGAGCCCTGCGTGACGACGAAGTTCTCCGCGATGTCGGTGTCGTTGCCCTCGAGCCGCAGCCCCGCGTTCTGTCCCATGTTGAGCTGCAGCACCCCGCCCGACAGCTCGTTGGCCAGCGTCGGCACGCGCGTGAACGGGATGTCGAAGTTCACCAGCGTGATGTCCGGCGTGATGTTGAATTCCTTGTCGATCGAGAACAGGAACAGGTCGATCTTGAGGAACGCGAACAGTTTGGCGAAGATCTCGCCGTGCACGTCGAACACGGCGAGCGGCGCGAGCAGCTTGGCCGCGCCGTCGGCGTACACCGCCTGGTTGAGGAAGTTCTTCGCCAGCTCGTCGAGCCGGATCTTGCCGTCCTTGTTCGGGTCGTGCAGGTTGAAATCGATCTCGGCGAAGATGCCGCCCGCGACCCCGGCCCGCGCCACGCCTAGGTTGAGTTCGGCCGCCGCCGAGATGCCGCCGGTCAGCGTCACCTCCGGCACGTCCTCGCCGCTGCCGTCCGCAGCGCGCGTGTCGCTGATGTACAGGCCGTCGAACAGCAATTCTGGGTTGCGGAAGCCGCCGTCGAAGAATTCCTTCAGCCCGAGCGTGTCGTAGCCGATCGGGCCGAAGTCGATCAGCGCGCCCAGCGAGCCGGTGATCGACACGCCCAGCGGCCCGAAGATCGGGAAGAACTGCGTGTAGGAGAACTTGAAGTCGAGCGGCGGCAGGTCGATCGCGATCAGCGTCACGTCCTTGCCCATCAGCAGCCCGAAGATCTGGCTCGGGTCCTGGAATACCGGGAAGGAAATGAAGTCGCCGAAGCTGTGGCCGGCGAAGCCGTTGCTGAACGACTTGGTGGTTTCCGAGTGCCCCGTCGCATCGCCGCTGGTGTCGAGGCCGCTCAGCGCGTTTTCGAAGTTGAAGCCCGAGGTGTCGGGCAGCGCGACTGTGCTGCGGTCGAAGTCCGGGTCCGACAGGTTCGGCGTGACGCCGGTGCTGCGGCTGTAGATGACGAAGTCGCCGAACGGGATGATCAGGCTGCCGACCTCGTCCGGGTCCGGGATGCTGTTGACCAGGGTGATGACGTCCGCAATGGCGTAGATCAGGTCGGGCTTGACGTAGCCGGTCATGCCGGCGATGTCGATCAGCGTGATCGGCGAGCCCGCGAGGTCCGAAATCACCGGGATCGGGCTGGTCAGGACATCGATCAGCGGCTGCAGCGGCTCGGTGACCTTCTGCACTTCGTGGACCACCGGGGCGAGGAAGTCGGAGATGAAGGTACCGAGGTCGAGGCCGATCCCCTTGAACTCGACGACCTGCAGGCCGTCCTGGATGGCGTTGCCGATTTCCGACAACTCGACGAGTTCTCCCGCAGCGCGGTCGCCGATGTGCCAGTCGAGGAGGAACTCGCCCACCACCTTCGGGAAGACCTTGGACGCCGCCTCGCCGACCAGGTCGCTGTTCAGCTTGAGCGCGAGGTCCAGGTCGACGACCGCTTCCGCGGCGATGCCGACGTCGATGCCGATATCGCCGAGATTGGCGAAGCCCAGCTTGGTCTCCGACGGGTGGACGCGATTCTTGACGTCGACGCCGAAGGTCGCGCCGAGGTGCGTGAGTCCGTTGCCGTCCTCGTCCAGCTTGTTGTTGGCGTCGAGCTGCAGGAAGGCGAGGCGCCCGGTAAGGCCCGCGCCGGGCAGCGTCACGTCGACGTTCAGCTCCAGCTCGTTGGTGTCGGAGACATCGAGGTAGAAGCCCTGATGCATGTCGACGCCGAAACCGAAGTCGAGCTGCCAGGTGATTTCGGCGTGTACCGCGCCGCGCGTCTCCAGGCCCAGGCCAGGGATGCCGATGTCGAAGTTGATGCCGGCGCCGGCGTCGACCAGCGTGCCGCCCAGGCGCAGGTTCCACTGCATGAAGATGTCGTTCAGCGCGACGCCCGGCTCGTCGACATTGGTGTCCAGGGCGATATCGGCGATGGTCACGAAGCCGTCGTCGTTGCGGTCGCCCAGCACATGCAACTGGTCGTTCAGCAGGTGGAACAGCTGCTGGGAGATGTAATTCTCGTCCGGGCTGGCCGCGGTCTCGACCGCGTTGCGCAGGCCGTCGATGAAGCCTTTGCGGAAGTCGCCGATGACGTTCGCGGCGCCCGCCAGCTGGTCGCCGATCAGCGGCAGCTTCAGGCCGCCGATCTCGCCGTCGAAGCCGTCCTGCAGCAGACCAAGGAAGCCGTCGACGCCGTCGATGATCAGCAGCAGGTTCTGCACCGGGCTGAACTGGCTGAAGTCGAGCGAGAACAGGTCCTCGGGCACGGCGACGAAGTCGGTGCCGCTGGTGCCGACCGTGCCGTGCAGGTCGAAGCCGTCCGAGGCGTTCAGCGTCAGCGTGCCGCCGACCTCGATGGCGCCGCGGAAGATTGAGGCGCTCGGGAAGTAGACCGGCAGGCTGCCGTCGACGGTGGCGCTGAAGTCGATGTTGACCGAGTCGCCGAAGTTGTCCAGCAGGCTGCTGAGTAGGATGCGCCGGTCGTCGCCGGTTCCCACCAGCGCGCTGTCCTTGATGCCCAGCTCGAGCCCGAGGGCGATCTGCGCGTCGCCATCGATGATGCGCGCGCCGATCGGTCCGAGGGCGGCGGTGAACGAGATGTCGTTGGCGCCCGCGACCAGGGCGAAGTTGTCACCCGGATCGCCCAGCCCGCCGCGGATGCCGGTATCGCCGAAGATCCAGAACTGGTCGAGGTGGTTCAGGTCGATGCCGACGTCCAGCACGAAAACGAGCTCGCCGTCGGCGCGCAGGTCGGCGTTGCCCGAGAGCTGCACCGCCCCGCCCGCGAGGTCCAGCCCGAGGTCGATCGGCAGCGAGCGCGAGAAACCGGGCGAGAAGTTGAGCGCGACGCGCAGGATGCTGTCGGTGCCGTCGTTGACCAGGTTGAGGTCGAGCAGGTTGCTGTCCGGCGCGATGCCGAAGGCTTCCTTGAGCTTGTCCTCCAGCACCTGCACCGTGCCGGCGGGATTCTGCTGCACGTCGTCGAGCGCCGCGGCGAAGTCGTCGGCGAACGAAAGCAGGTCGTTGACGCTGACGTTGATGAGCGGGATCTCCTGGTTGAGGAAATCGAACTCCTGGAACTGTTGCAGGAAGTCCACCAGCGCCTGCAGCGCCGCGATGATGTCGGCGAAGCCGATGTGCTCGAAGTTGAGGAGGTCCTCGAATCCCGTCGTGGTGATGGTGTAGCCGGGATTGCCGTCGGCGGCGCCGTCCATCAGCTCCGCAAGGTCGACGGTGATGGTGAGATGCGGGTCCGCGGTGCTGATCGACGAGAACGCGGGCGAAAGGCTGATCCCCAGGTCGAAGCTGCCGCCGCCGGTGATGTTCGGGCCGTCGAAGAAGTCGCCGATGCGCGCGACGTTGTCGATCAGGTCGCCCAAGGTGATGGTGGCGTTCGCGTCGAATGCGACGGCGTCCACCGGCTTCAGGCCGACGTCCACCGTGGCGGTGAGGCTGCCGGTGCCGTGCGCCTCGATGCCGACGAAGCCGAACTTGGCGGCGGCATCCAGGCCGCCGACGTCGCTGATCGAAATGCTGGCGGCGGCGTGCGCGTTGCGGATGAACAGGCGATCGACCGGATCCACGCCGCCGAGCTGCCCGCCCTGGAACGTGCCGTCCGGCGGGTCGTTCACCGCGTCGGTGGTGTCGGCGCCGAGGATGCCGAGGTCCGAGGCGGCGGTGTTCGGACCTGTGAACAGCTCCGTGGTGTTGCCGTCGTGGTCGAGGTCGTGCGTGTCCGCCCTCGCCTGCTGGCCCGACGCGTTGGTGACGCGGAAGATCGCGCTGCCGGTGGTGTCGTCGGTCAGCTTCAGGCGCGTGGCGTCGTCGCTGTAGCCGACGTGCACGTGCCCGCCGGTCTGCGCCAGGACCATGCCCGCCACCTCGCCGAGCGTGGTCGCGCCGTCCAGCGTCACGCCGTAGACGGAGCCGTTGCGCGTGGTGATGACCAGGTCGTCAGAGTTCCCGGCGGCGGCGCCGATGCCCAGTTGGCTCGACGCCGTGGAATTCGGCGCGCTGATCGCGAATCCGGTGGCACCCGCCTCGACCGTCGAGAACACCAGGCGCTTACCGAGGGAACTGACCGATATCTTGTCGGTAAACCCGGCGGTGTTCATCGCCCGCTGCACATCGGCGACCACGTCGAGAATGTTGCGGTTGGCCTCGGTGTCGGCGGTATGCACGGTCACCGTCACCGGCGAGCCGCCATTCACGGTGCTGAGGCTTGCCTGGAAGGTCGCGTCGGACAGCAGCCGGCCGACGAAGCCGGTCACCGGCGCGACCGCCTTGAGCTGCAGCTTGCCCTCGACCGAATTCGTGGCGAACAGTTTGAGCAAACCGTCGACGCTCGATGCCGCCTGGCTCGCCCCGAAACCGATCTGCGTGATGGCGGGATTGCCCGCCGTGGCGGTCAGCGAGAAGGAGGTCACCCCGGGCAGGCCGCCCAGGACCACCTTGGTGCCGTCGCGCCCGG
Organism: Gammaproteobacteria bacterium; assembly: GCA_041488375.1. Lineage (GTDB taxonomy): Bacteria > Pseudomonadota > Gammaproteobacteria > Burkholderiales > SG8-39 > JAABQT01. Next base: position 6,792 of record JBGPPD010000042.1, read on the forward strand.
CCTGGATCTTCGATCCCAGCCCCGCCGCGACCAGCGCGGCATTGACGTCGTCCACCAGGTCGTCGACCGTCGCGTTCGAGCGGCTTCCCGCGACGCTGCCATCGGTGCTCGACTTGGCGATCGTCACCGCGACCGGCGCCTGGCCGTTCACTACAACGTTGAAGCTGGCGTCTCCCGAAAGCTGCCCGTAGGTCGCCGCCGCGCTCTGCGTAGCGCGGAAGCCGATCTGGGAGATGGCCGGGCTGCCGGCTTCGGCGGTGAGCGCAATGGAGGTAACGCCCGCCAGGCCATTGAGCACCACGCGATCGCCGTCGCGCGCCGCGAGGACCTGGGTCGACAGCGACGCCGTGGTCAACGCGGCGTTCACGTCGGCGACCAGGTCGTCCACCGTCAGGTTGCCGGCCGCGTCCGCCTTGAGCACCGTCACCGTCACGGGACCGCCGCCGTTCACCGCCAGCTTGAATTCGGCATCGTCGGAGATCTGGCCGGAGGCCGTTTGCACGTCCGCCGCGCCGGAGATGGACTGCAGTTCGCTGAAGGTGATGCCGTCCTTCAGCGTCGAGAGTTCGGTGTCGTTGCTCAGCGGGATCGCGCCCTCGTTGCCGAGCTCCACGCCCAGAGTCAGCGTCAGCCCGCCGCCGGCCGACAGTCGTATGGTGCTGTCGCTGCTCAACTCGGCGATCGGCGCGAGGTTGAGCAGGTCGAAATTCAGCGGCAGGTCGACGAAGCCGAGGTTGTTGGTGCTGTTGGGGTCGCCGATCGACAGATTGAGCCGCAACTCCTCGCTGGCCTGGTCGTAGGTGACGATGTCGGAGCCGATGACATGCACCAGCTGCTTCGCCATGTCCTGCACCGTGACGAAGGTCGGGCGGTTGTTGGCGTCGAGCAGCTTGCGCCGGTCGTTGCCCAGGGCGGTATTCGAAGTGGTGCTGGCTGCGGAGACACTGACCGCGACCGCCGCCGCGCCGTTGATGCTGATGAACAGGGTCGCATCGCTCGCCAGGACGAAGCCGAGCGGGCTGCTGTTGGTTCCGGCCAGCTCGAGCCGGCCGAGGTTCTCCGCGGCCGAGCGCACCGTGCCGAAGCCCAGCCCATTGCCCGAAACCGAGAACGCGTTGACGCCGCTGCCGATGGCGAACAACTGGAGCTTGCCGTCGTCGATCTCCGCCGCGAGCTTGTCGCCCAGGCCGGCGCTCGCCAGCGCCGCGTTGATGTCGCTGGCAAGCTTGTCGGAGCCGTCGGTGCCGTCGCCCCCGTCGTCGAACAGCAGGGTCGTGGAGAACAGGTGCGCGAACTTGAGCACCTCGTCCAGCGCCGTGCCGACGAACGGAATGTCCTCCGCGTTGAAGCCGCGGCGGAAGTCGTCGAGCCAGTTCGAGACCTGCCCGAGCAGGCCGATGAACGTGCCCGCGTCCATGTGGGTGAAATTGAACAGCTGGGCGAAATCCGTGGGCAGCGTGACATCGGGCACCGCGGAACTCGTCAGGCTGGGCCAGTGGAGCACCAGGGTCGTGCCCGGCCCGGCCGTCACGCCAAGGAACGGCACGCTGAGCGGCAGATTGACATTCGCCGACGCGTCGAAGGTCGCGCTGACCAGCGTCCCCAGATCGGACGAGGCCGCCGCGATCAGCTCGGCGATGGTGATGCGTCCGTCCGGGCTGGTCGCATCCGGATCGGTCAGCGACAGCGAGAAGTCCGCGTGCCCGGTCGCCGATCCGTCGACGATATCGATGGCGAGGAAGCCGAAGCGCGCCGAGGCGTCGACATTGTTGGCCGCGAGGTCGAGCGAACCGCTCACCGAGGCGTTGTCGATGAAGACGAAATTCTCGAGGTTGTCGCTGGAGGGGTCGTAGTTCAGGTCGACGCCGAAACCGAAGTCGAAGGCCACCGTGGCATCGATGCTCGCGTCGGTGCTGGCGCTGAAATCGGCGAGTCCGTCGGCGAGCTCGAAGTCCAGGCTGAGCGGCGCGCTCAGCCCGACGAGCGTGTCCGAGAGGCTGAGGTTGAAGGTCAGCAGCTTGGTGGAGGGATCGTAGTTCGCGCCGATGACGGACGGATCGAGGCCGAGAATCTGCGCCAGCTTCTCGGCGAATTCCTGCACCGTGGTGAAGGTCGGCTGGCCCGCGGCGTCGAGCAGCTTGGCGACGCCGTTAACGTCGTCGTAGAGCAACCGGTTGTGGACAAAGGTGCCGAAGTCCAGGATCGAATCGATGGCCGGGCCGACCACCGGCAGGCCGAGGGCGGCCTGCAGCGCTTCGGTGTGGCGCAGCTCGTCGAGTTGGCCGGTCAGCTGCCCGATCATGCTCAGCAGCTGCGCGGCCGACAGGTCGTTGAACTGGAAAGCGTCCGCGAAGTCGCCGACGAACTGGATGTCGTAGGTCCCCGAATCGAACAGGTCGGACGCACTGAATTCGATCGTCCCGACGTTCGGATCGAGAAATCCGCCCAATCCGGTCTGCACCTGGAGCGGCAGGCTTGCGGACGCGGTCCCGGACAGGCTCGTAGAAATCAGTGTGCCCGGGGAGGAAAGGCCGTCGACGAACTCGCGCAGATCGATCCGCCCGTCGGCGGCGTTGGTGCCCGGATCGATAAGCGTCAGCGTGAGGCTGGCGTCCGCGGTGGCCGAGCCATCGACGATGCCGACGGCGAGGAAGCCGACGTGCGCGGTCGCATCGAGGTTGTCCGCCTCGAGCGCGAGCGATCCGGTCGCCGACGCGTCGCGCACGAAGACCCAGTCGAGCGGGTCCGGATTCGACAGGATCGCGCCGACGTCGACGCCCACGGTGAGACCCAGGTCGAGGTTTGCGGTCACGCTGCCGTCGGTGCTGAAGTCGACGCCCGCGACACCGTTGCCGAGATCGAAACCGAGATCGAGCGGCGCAGCAGCCGAAGCCGAAGTGCTGAAATTCAGCGCGTACGTCAGCTCCGAGGTCGAGGTGTCGTAGTCCAGGCCGAGCGCCGCCGGATCGATACCCAGCCCGCGCGCCAGGCGCAGCACCAGGTCCTGCGCCGAGCCAAAGGAGGCTTCTCCGCTCACCGGATCGGTCAGCGGCAGTATGAAGTCGTGATTGAACTGGTTGGCGAAATCGAGGATCTGGCCGAAGGTGTCCGAGACGAAAGGAATATGGATATCGAGCGCGTCGGACAGCTGGCTGATCTGGTTGAGCTGGTCGAGGAAGCCCTGCACGTCGACGCGCAGGAAGTCGATCAGCTGGCCGCCGAATCCGCCGCCCGCCGCGACGCTGACGTTGCCGGGCTGCGTAACGTCGTCCCAGGTGAGGGTGACCTGGCCGTCGAGGCTGAACGGCGCGTCGAGGCCCGGCAGGATCGGCCTCACCGACGCGCTCCCCTGGAGCACCACGTCGGGCGCCGAGGGATCGCCGCTCACCGTGACGTCGATCAGGCTGCCGATATCGGCGCTCATGTCCGCGAGCCGGATCTTGCCGTCGCTGCTCGGGTCCTTCAGGTTGACCGCGACCTTGACGTCGTTGTCGAAGCTCAGGCTGTCCAGCTTCATGTCGACGTCGAGGAAGCCGAATTGGCCGGTAGCGGTCCCTTGTCCACTCAGCGTGATGTCGTGGATCAGCAGGTCGGGCGCGACATTCGTGGTGTCGATGTACAGGCCGGAGGAGTCGAGTCCGAGCGTGACGTTCAGGCTCAGCTGGGCGGAAACGTCCAGCAATCCCTTGATGTTGATGGTGCCGCCGAAGACGTTCGCATCCACGTTCAGGTCGGCCGTGCCGCTCAAGGGCTTGTTGATCTGCACGCCGAACTCGGTGACGCCGCCGCCCTCGGTGAGGGTGACGTTGCCGGGCGTCGAATCGAGGTCGTCGAGCTTCTGCCTCAAGTCGCTCGTCGAGGTGATCGTGGTGCCGATGTCGAGCAGGCTGAACGCGTTCAGGCCGCTCTCGATGAGGCGGCGCAGCCCGACCGGGTCGTCGGCGACGGCGTCGAGCGAGCCGCCCCCGCCCCCGGCCGGCAGCCCGATGGGCTGCGGCAACGCCATGCTCACGCCGCTCAGCGCGCGCGGGAGCGTCGCACCGAGAACTGCAAGCTCGGCGCTGCCGGCGCCGTCTGCGCTGCTGAATTCATCGCCGAACAGCCGGTCGAACGTCGACCGGAACCAGTATCCAATGCGGTCGATCACCGGCGCGTCGACCAGGCTGTTGGTCACCGTCTCGACGTCGCTCTTCCAGATGACGAGCTCGTGGCGGTCGGTGAGCGAGTCGACGAAGTCGAGATGCGTCTCGTCCGGGCCGACGGACTGCTGGGTCTGGGCGACAACGTGGTCGCCCAGCAGCACGAGCTGGTCTCCCGTCCCCGCGCCTCCGTCGAATTCGATTCCGCTCGGCAGGTCGATGGCGCCGAGGCTGCTGTCGATGGTCAGCGTGTCGCCGCCGTCGTTGCCGTGTACCACCATCCCGCTCAGGGCGGACGCGACGACGCTGTAGGCGGGCGTCGTCCCGTTGATGAGGATGTCGAGCAGCGACGCATTGCCGGGGCTGCGCCGGACCACGATCGTATCGTCGCCCGACGTTCCCTCGATGGTGAGCACGGACGGCTTCCCGAGCAGCGCATCGGCGTCGCCCGCGATAGTCCAGGCCCCGCGTCCCAGGGTGCCGGCGAGCAGCACGTCCGCGGAATTGCCCGGCCGGTCGATGAACTGCAGGTCGTTGACGAGTGCGTTGGGCAGGTTCGAACCAAGCTCGGTCCACACCACGTTCGGCGCCGGATCGAATGCCCGGTAAACGCCCGTCGCCCCGCCGGCGAGCAGGATGCGGTTGGTGGCGGTCTTGACGAATTCAAGCGCGTGGATGTTCGCGTCGTTCAGCTTCTGGGAAATGGACTGGGACGTGATCGACCCGGGAGCGACCTCGATCCGGTAGACCCGGCGACCGTCGGTCGCGTACACGACGTGCGCGTTGTCCGGATCGATCGCCAAATCGAGAATCGGCGCAGCGTCGGCGATGACTTGCTGGCGGAACGCGGTGCCCGGCGCCCCCTCGCGTACCAGCAGCGTGTTGCCGCGCGCGGCGAAGATGAGGTCGGCGTTCGCGCCGTGTCCGTAGGCGAGCGCGGTGAAGGCGCCGTTGCCCGGCGCCAACAACTGGGTGAAGGTGCCGCCGGCGAGAGTACGCTCGTAGAGATCGCTGCCGCCGCCAACGAGCATGCGTTGCGGGTTGCTCGCGTTGAGGACGTAGGGCGTGACGAATGGCAGGCCGCCGTCGACCTGGTCGATGGTCTGACCGCCGCTGCCTGCCACCAAGGTGGACACGGCTTGCCATTCCGACGAGTCGGCGAAGTCGATCAGGCCGTCGCCGTCGTTGTCGATGCCGTCGGCGGTGACGCTGGAGAACCCGCCGAGCTGCGGGTTGCTGAAATAGTAGATGGGCGACGCGCCGCTCGCGTCGATCTGGATGATCGATCCGTCGCCCTGGATCACCTGCTGCCAGTCGAGCGCGCCGATCGCCGGCTGACGGGCCACGCCGACGTCCTGCAGGCCGCCCACGACGAGGCCATTGACGGGGTCGAACGACGCCGAGTACAGCTCGTTGATGCGCAGCCCGGGCGCGAAGCTCTCCCAGAACCGCGTCGATACCGTGACGTTGCCGCTGGCTGTCTCCGTCCTCTTGAGACGATCGACGGCCGAGAGCGTCAGCGTGTCGTTCGCGCTCGTCGCCGTGCCGATCGAAACGATCGTGTAGACGCCGTCGTTGAACAGTGAACCAACCACGCTGATGCGCTGGCCCGAGGCGAAGCCCTCGGCGGTCCAGCTCCCCGCCGCGCGCTTGATCGTTCCAGCAGTGGCGTTGAAGTCGAGATTCGGATTGCCCGCCAGGGCCGCGGTGCCGGCGGGATCCACCAGCCGGTACACGCCTCCGTCGTCGGCCTCGAGCAGGCTGCCGTCGGAGAACGCGAGATTGCGCGAGTCGGCGTGCGGCGCGGTCCCGCCGGCAGTGGTTCCCACGATCTGCTGCCAATTCGTGGTGCCCGCGAGCTTGTTGAACTGGCCGCTGAACAGGCGCCCGACCCACTGGCTGCTGCCTGTAAAGCCCGCCGAGTTGCCAGCGCCCGTCACGGGCTGCCGGTCGCCGCCGATGTAGACCCTGTTTGGATCCGATTCGTCCGCGAGCAGCGAGAGGTGCGTCGTACCCTGGCCTCCAGGATGGATGCCGAACGGGTTGGGGTCGTTCGAAATCGGGAATGCGAGGCTCTGCCAGCTCGCCGCCAAGTCGTCCGAGCGGAACACGCCCGAGAGCCGTTCCTGGTACGACCCCTGGTCGTTCAGCACGCGCACCAGGCGGCCCGCGGCGTGCGCGTTGACGAGCGGCGCGCTCAAGGTGAGCGTGTTGGTCGCCGCGTTGATCGCCGTAACCGTGAAGTCGGCGCCGCCCGCCGTGGCGGTCTCCCAGTCGGCTCCGCTGAAACTGCCGGAGGCCGCGACGGCGACGTTCGCCACCCAGACATGGTCGCCGATCTCGACGATGCCGACGCTGTCGACCTGAATCTGGTTCGGCGTGAGCACGAGGTCGACCGGGGCAGTGAGCCGCGCGGTGTCGCGCACCACGGCCGCGTACACCGGGTTGTTCGCGGTATCGAGATCCACGGCAGCACTGGCGGCGAGGTCGATCCGCAGCGCGTCGGCAGCACCGCCGGGCTGGATAGCAGCCGGGCTCCAGGTCTGGCCGCCATCGACACTGCGGTACACGCCGTGCCCGAGAACGGCCGCGTAAAACGCGCTCGGGTCGGCGGGATCGGCGACGATCTCGGTCGCCTCGCCGTCCGGTGTCGCGCCCGTTCCCGATATGCGCGCGAAGCTGAGCCCGCCGTCCTCGCTGCGGAAGATCCCGCCCTCGCGCGCGACGTCCATCTTGCGCGAACCGTCGGCGTTGAAGCGCGCTGCGCCGTGCTCGTCCACGCTCGGCGTGGCCTTGTCGAGCGCCGAGACGAGCACGACCTGCTGACTGGCGACTGTCAGAGTGGTCGGCAACACCGACGTGATCGACAGGCCGGCGAGCTCGGGCGCGGCATTGACGTTCCACGTGGCGCCGCCGTCGCGCGAAACGAGCAGCCCGACGGGAAAGCCGCCTTCGCCGCCGAAGCTGCTGAACCGGCCCGTGCCGGCGTAGAGCACCAGCTTGGCGAGCGGCGTCAGTCGCGTGAGCGCCACACCGTCCGCATCCAGCGGGCTGATCGCGATGTCGCCGATGCCGAGGGAGGGCAGCTGGTCCGTGAGCGGAACAAGCTCGTCGAAATTCATTTCGACGCGGCGGTTGAGCGCCGCGCCCGCCGGTGTTGCGTTGTCGGCGACCGGCAGCCCTTCGCCGTAGCCCACGGCCCTCAGGCGATCGGCGTCGATCCCGTGCGAAGTGAGGTACGTCCTGACCGCGTTGGCGCGGTCGAGGGACAGGACGTAGTTCGAGCCGTCCGTCCCCGTCGCATCCGAGTAGCCGGCGAGGTCGACCTTGAGGTGCGGGTAGCCCTGCAGAAACGTGACGAAGTTGTCCAGGACATCCTGGTTGACGGCGGCCAGCGGCGCGTCGGCCGGATTGAACGGGTTCGAGGAGCCGAGCAGGAAGTGCACCGACTCGCTGCCGGAGATCTTGCGCCACACCCCGCCATTGACGGTGCCGAAAAACGTGACGTCCGGATTCTGCGGATCGACGGCGAGCGCGCGCACCGCGCCGGTCACCGCGTTCGCCGGCGGCGTCACCGTCTGGCCGCCCGAAATCGGTCCCGGTCCCTGCTCGATCCAGGCGGGCACGCCGCCAGGCAGCAACTCGATGTCCGCGACCACCACGTGCGCCGGATCGATGCCCGTGTAATTCTCGAACACGTCGGCTCCGGCGCCCCCGCCTACCGAGAGATTGCCCGCGAAGGCGCCGAGCGAATCGATCGTAATCGTGTCGTTGCCGTCGCCAGCGTCGACCACGATGCTGCCCAGGGCCGCGAGCGTCGAGGTGAACGTCGGCATCGCCGCGAGGTCGGGCTGGTTCTCGAAGAACTGGACGAAGGTTCCCGTCGAGTCGAGCCGGACCACGTAGTCGTCGTCGCTGCTGGTCCCCGTCAGGGTGACCGTTTGCCCGCCCGCCGACATGACGACCACGCGGTCGGTATAGACGTCGAGCTTGGAGAGATTGCCGTTCGGGTTGTCGTTGGTGCTGTTCGAATCGTCGGTCCACACCGGGAACAGGCTGCCGCCGAAGAAGGTGAGCCCGGAGTAGTCGCCGTAACCGAGCGGCCGGAACGTGCCGGTGTCCGGAGGCTCCGATGCGGCGGCGTTCGACGTGCCGTCGCTCACCTGCACTTCCGGCAGGAACGTGGCGCCGCCGTCGACGCTCACCGACGCGAACAGCTGCGCATCGGTGTTCGCGATGCCGTCGGTGTCCCCCGCGCCGCCCGCCCCTGCATCGTTGCGCGAGTCATACCACGAGACACCGACGAAGCCGGTGGTCGGGTCGACGGCGATCTTCGGCAGGAACTGGCTGTTGACGCCTGCGTCGTGGTTGACCTGCACCGGCGCGCTCCAGGTCGCGCCGTCGTCGTCCGAGGACCGAACGAAGATGTTGGTGTCGTTGCTCTCGTCCGGATTCTCGTTCGTGTAGACGAGATAGAGGCGCCCGTGGAAGGCGCTGTTCAGGTTCGTGTCGTAGGCAAGCCCGGCTTCGGCGTCGATGCCGAAATTGTTGCTTTGCGGCGGGACCAGGTCCTGTCCGCCGACGTTGGTGGTCGTGGCGAGAATCCTGGCGCCGAAGCCGGCAGGCCCGAGGCCGTCGGGGTCAAGGTTGACGAAGATGTTGCTCGCGCCCTGGCCGCCGTTGTTGTCCTGGTAGGTCACCGCGACCTGGCCATTCGCACCGATGGCGATGTCGCCGAAGTTTCCCGGCCCCGAGTTCGGAGCCGACTGCGGTGCGCTGAACGCGCCGATCTGCCCCAAGCCGTGCACCGGGGCGCCCGCGGCCTGGATCAGGCCGCTCTGACGCCATTGCACCCAGACGCTGTCGGCGCCCGTGACGACTGTCTCCTGGTCCTCGGTGCCCGCGCCGCCCGGCGTGGTGAGGAACGCGAGCGGGCTGAATGTCGCGCCGTTGTCGGTGCTCAGCGCGACTTCGACGCCGCCGTTGACCAGGTGCGCGAGGAACAGATTCCCGTACTGGTCGTACGCGACCGACGGGTCCCCGCTCGTGGCGGTGAGCGAATCGGCGCCATCGCCGACGATCTTGTCCGCGCCGTTCGAACCCAGCCAGGTGAGCGCAGCGTCGATGCTGCGCGCGGCCATGTCGCCGACGATCTCGGTGTTCGAGTAAGCGAACAGGTTTCCCGGCTGGACCGGGTCGATCGTGATCGCCGCTTCCGGCTGGTTGCCGAGCAGCTGGCTGATGTTCGAATCGGTCCCCGCCTGCAACGAAGTGGCGCCGGGCGTCGGCGCGATGGAAGCGACCGACGCGAGCGGATTGCCGGGATCGCCGCCATGGCCGATGCCGAGCAGGTGGCCGAGCTCGTGCGAGACGTAGTACGCGAGCTCCTCTCCGTACTGCTGCGCGCTCTGGCCTTGCGCGGAGATGTTCTGGCTGAAGACGAACGCGAGATCGTTCGGGTCCTGATTGCCCCAGTCGGTCTTCTCGGCGAGGCCGTAGAACTGGCCCCACTGCGAAAACGCAGAGCCATCCCCTCCGACATAAATCGTCGAGTAGTCGCCGGCACCGGGCCGCTCGAGAGTGAAGTCGATCTCCTGCGCGGAGAAGCCCTGCTCCAGCGACGCGAGCAACGCCGCGACAATGTCGCCTTCCTGGCCCGCGAGCTCGCCCGGCGCGGCGAAGGCATCGACGTCGACATGGTCGAACCGCACCGGTCCGTCGTAGGTGATATTCCGAGCGCCCTCGAGGTCGAGGAACACGGTCTGGCCCGGCGCCTCGCTACCCGCGGATGCCGCGGGCGCTTCTTCGACGATCCAGGTGCTCGAGGTGATGTCCGTGTCGACGGACGATTCGGGTGCGATGGTGATGAGCACCGGCACCGGCGAGGCGTCGGTCTGCAGCAGTGGCTGGTTGCCCGTGTCCTGCCCGCGGTCCGCGTCGACCAGCGCCGCCGCCAGCACGTCGGAAACGGCCGGCGATACGCCGTCCGCCGAGAGCAGCAGCCTCGGCTCGAGCGCTTCGAAGAGGATCTTGCGGCGGTAGGGCGGCGCTTCGCGCTGCCGCGTGCGCGGCCTGCCGCGAGTTCTGAATGGTCTTTCGAAGGGGGCGTTCATCAGGCCTGCCGGGAGG